>WFNX01000102.1 GCA_015488375.1 Mariprofundaceae bacterium
AATTGTGCGGAAGCGAAGGGTGTGTCGTAAGTGGCGATATCCAACCCGGTGCACAGGTGGTGACAGGACACGGCAGCGTGTTGTTGCAGTTGTCTGATGGCGACCCTGTCTTGCCACAGCAGCACAATCTCAGTAACAACGGAGCAGCATCGTGAGTTTTGCCTCAGGGCTGTTATCCAGGCCGCATGCGATTCTTTCGGCATCTCTTGTCGCTGTTCTGATGGGTATCATGGGGTTTGTCGAGATTCCGACCAACCTGTTTCCCGATACCAACCGACCGATGGTGGCGGTGGTCACGCAATGGCACGGCGCGATGAGCACGGATGTCAGTAATGATGTAACGCATCCGCTGGAGGTGCGCCTGACCGCTATCGACGGCGTACGGCGGGTGACATCGACCTCACGCGATGGCGTCTCATCAGTACAGGTGGAGTTCGAATACGGCAGCGATATCGATAATGCCGCAACGAAAGTCACAACAGAGCTGTCACGGGTGCGATCCCTGTTACCGGCCGGCGTCAGCGAGCCTCTGGTATTCAAGATTACCGATGCAGCCCATGCAGTCATGGTGCTGGCGGTGACGCCGGCGCCGGGCTCGGGGCTGAATCTGGCACAGGTGCGTCGTATCGCATCACATGAGCTTCGCGATACGCTTCTTAACCTGCCCGGCGTGGCCGAGGCGGAAATCTTCGGCGGACCGGTGCGTCAGGTGTCGGTCGATATTGATCGCGACCGATTGCGGGCGCATCAACTCTCCCTGGCGCAGGTCATTGCTGCGCTGACAACCGATAATATTTCCATGCCGGCCGGACTTATTCACCGGGATGGTGAGCGTTTTCTGCTCACCGCACAGGCCCAGGCGCATGATCCGGACGATATTGCCGCCATACTGGTTCCGCTGCCCGGCGGTCGCCATATCCGTGTGGGAGATCTGGCGGACGTGCACTGGGGCGCAGCCGATGCGACCTCAATTTATCGGGGAAACGGTCAGGAAGCTGTGGCGGTATCGCTGCTGCGCTCGGAGCGTGGCTACGCCAAACCGGTGGTGGACAGCATTGAAGCGAAACTGGCAGAGGTGCAAGCAAAGTTTCCCAACCTGGATATTCAGATTGCCGATACTCAGGGGCGTCTGATCGGGCTGACAGTCAGCAACATGCTTGATTCACTGCGCGACGCGGTCATCATGACGCTGATTGTTATTCTGCTGTTTCTGGGAAATTCCCGAGCAGCACTGGTCGTGGCGCTCTCGCTGCCACTCTCCTACCTGCTCACCTTTGCCATTCTGCGCTGGATCGATTTCGAGTTCGATATGGTCACGCTCTCGGCCATCATCATTGCTGTCGGCCTGCTGGCTGATGATGTCGTGGTGGTCATGGAGAATATCGAACGACGTATGCGCGAAATGGGGGAAACAGGAAAACTGGCGGCCGTGCGCGGTCTCGATGAAATCCTGCTGGCCGATACATCCGGCACAATCAGTACGATTCTGGTTCTGGTGCCGATTATGTTTATCGGCGGTTTTGTGGAGACGGTGCTACGGCCACTGACGGTAACGCTGTCGGTGGCACTGTTTGCATCGCTGGTGGTATCGGTATCGATGATTCCGCTATTTTCACCGATGATACTGAAGCCCGGCGCGCGCGACCCGCTCGCCTGGTTTCTCGACCCGTTTACCCGTTATGTGATGGAACCGACGAAACGCGCCTATGTATGGCTGGTCGACAGGGCGCTTGATCATCGGGCACTTACAATGGGCTTTTTTCTGCTGCTGTTTGTAATATCGGCCGTACATATGAAGTTGCAGGGACGCGAGATCATGCCCTTGATGGATACCGGCGTGGATCGGATCACCTTCCAGGCGGCTCCGGACAGCGATACAGCCGTCATGCGCCGGTTGACCGAGCAGGTCGAGTCTGCAATCCATGCCGAGGTTCCGGATAGCTGGATCGTTTCAATGTCGACCGTGATTGGCGCTGAACCGCAAGTGAAGTCGTTCGGTTCCCAGCGCCTGCTGCAGCAGGGGGAGATGACCCTGAACCTGGTGGACCGCTTCCACCGCGATCGAACGATTTACCAGATCAACCAGGGTATTCGCCAGCGCCTGCAAAAGATCCCCGGCCTGATCTCTGCCAATGTGGCGGTATTCGGTGCCACGCCGCTCTCGTCGATTGCCGCCAATGTCGATGTGATGATCTCCGGCCCGAATCCGGCAGTGCTGGACCGGCTGGCGGATGATGTCATGCAGCGTCTGAAGCGCGTGCATGGACTAACTGGCATGGAACGCAGCTGGCTCGGTTACTCCCGGCGCATCAACCTGAATATTGACCCGGCCAAAGCTCGGATGCATGGGCTGTCACCCGCTGATGTCGCGACACAGGTGGCACGCGCTGTTGGCGGAGCCCCGGCAGGGCGTCTGCGTATTGCCGGCGAGGATTCCATCCCGGTTGTAGTGCGTTTGCGGCCGGATCAGCGGGACGATGCAGAGAGTATTCGCGCCATCAATATTCGCACACCGTCCGGCGCGTTCTTGCCGCTTTCAGCGCTGGCATCACCGAAGCTGATCAGCGCACCGACTGCAGAAACGCATCAGTATCTGGAGCCAACAGTTGATGTGCTGGCCTGGCGGCGCAATGTATCGATCACGGCCCTGCATGATGAAGTTGCCAGGGCCATGGCGGATCTGGAACTGCCGCGCGACTACCGGATTTATTATGAAGGCGAATACAAGCAACTTTCGGAAACCTTCTCCCGGCTGGTGCAGGCGCTGATGCTGGGGCTGCTGATGCTCTATCTGATGCTGGTGGTCACATTCCGCTCATTCCTCGATCCGATGGCGATTATGGTGACACTGCCGCTGGCTGCAATCGGCGCGGGTTTCGGTGTGTTGCTCGGCGGAAAATTTATGTCGATGCCGGCCATTATGGGACTGATCCTGCTGATGGGCATTGTGGTTAATAACGGCATTCTGCTGATCGATTTTGCCAAAAAGGCAATGGCCAACGGCATGGAGCTGAAACCGGCTTTGTTGGCCGCCGTGGAAAAACGCGTACGGCCGATCCTGATGACGGCAATCTCGTCGGCGGTCGGTATGATCCCGCTGGCCATGGAGTGGGCAGTCGGCATCGAACGTTTGTCTCCGCTGGCCTATGTCGCCATCGGCGGACTGATCACCGGCACATTCCTGACCATGGTGGCCGTACCGGTGCTGTTTTTCACCGTAGAAACAGTGCGTGCGAACAACCCGTTTTCACGGGCTAGAGCGCAATAAAATGAAGGAGAAAAAGATGAAGAAGACCCTACTATTGTTCACGATGTGTCTCACCTGGGCTGGCGGGGCTCAGGCAGCCGATGCTGATTTTACCGCCGGCAAAAAACTGTTTCAGCAGCAGTGTCTGGTTTGCCACGCCGCTGACCTGGATCCTCCAAAGGCGCCGCCGATGTTCGGCGTGCAGATGAAATACAAGATGGCGACAGCAGACAGGGCGAGCTTTATTGACAAGATCACGTCATTCGCAATGCATCCGACAGAAGAAAAGGCGATACTGAAAAAGCCGGTGCAAGTGCTGGGCCTGATGCCGGAGATGGGCTTTGACGAACGCGATGTGCGCAAGATCGCCGCATATATCCACGATGAAACCTTCCCCCCGCCATGCAAGCACTGGCAAGTCGCTATGCGTATTTTCAAGGAACGAGGCGATGAAAAGGCGTTCCGCCATCACAAGAAGCGCTATGATGCCATGTGTAGCACCACCTCTGCCACAGAAGCACGTGAACCGGAGACGCAAGCCCCGACAGCCGCACCGGCCGAGGCAGGAACGCTGAAATCTGTAATGCAGCAGCTCGGGCGAGATTATGCAGCGCTCGATCATGCGGTGCTGGTGGGAGATTTTGCAGCGGCTGCTGTCGCAGCCGAGCACATCGCCAATCATGAGAAGCCATCGATGTTTCAGCGCATGAAGATCATGGCCGTGCTACGCACGGAGATGTCCGCTTTCAAGCAGGCCGATGACAAGGTGCATCAGCTGGCAATGGCGATCAAACAGGCGGCAGAGAAAAAAGATATGCCTCTGCTGATTCAGCGTCAGTCCGGCATGCTCAGCGCCTGTATGGCCTGCCACACGGCCTACCGGAGCAAGATCAAAGATATTCTTAAATAAAATATTGGACGAAGGAGATAATTATGACGACCGAACGCGTAATTCGAATTTTTGCAGGAACGATGATCATGGTATCTGTCTATTTATATTCGCAGCAGAGCGGCGCAGCATTGAATACACCGTCGTGGCTGTGGCTGACACTGTTCGTCGGAGTTAATCTGTTTCAGTCAGGTTTCAGCCGTTGGTGTCTGATGGAGAAAATTCTAATCAAATTGGGTGTGAAGCCCGGCGGTGCATGCGGAACCTGTTAGAACTTAAATCGCAAAGCACTTGCATGTATCTGCTGATGCCAATTGTTGGCGGAATATTGCGATGCCGGCGACACGCAGCGCACGCCAGAACCAGTCCACATTTTCTATAGCGATAGCCGCGGAAATGTACTGATGTGGAAACGTGTTAAGACAGATCAGGACGGAGCAGCCACGTAAAAGGCCGCAGGAAACCTGCGGCCAATGCGAGGGCCTCTCGGACATTAAAACAATGTGTGTTTATGTTTGGACAATACCTGCTTTCACTTTGATTGCCTTTTGTTTACCGATGGTGAACAGATCCCACACTAGCAATACAATGCCAATGGCAGTGACACTGCCAAAGACCATGCGCCATTCCATACCCTGGATAAACCATGGATGCACCTGTGCTGCAAAGTATCCATACCAGGTGGAGCCTTCCTGTGCCCTTTCGATAAATGACTGCTCATAGCCTGAAATAAGCAGCGCAACGGTCATCCCGACAACCCCCAAGTTCAGCAAACCCAACGCCCATTTCCACTTCCAGCCACGATCTGGCAGATCATCTCCCAGTTGCTGCTTCCCACGTGCATATTGCGCAGCAATATAGAACATGGCAATCACAATTGTTGCATAAGCACCGAAAAATGCCAAATGCCCATGTGATGCAGACCATTGAGTTCCATGCGTATACAGATTGATTTGAGGCAAGGTGTGCATAAATCCCCACACACCGGCACCAAAGAAATTACCAAAGGCATGCGCGATTAACCAGGCAAAAGCGGGATTGTTCGAGCTTTTCATATGACGAACACCAGAGTCGTACACAGCATGCACAACCATGGCCACCAGAGGAACAGGCTCAAGAGCTGAGAAAAAACCACCGATACTTAACCAGTATTCAGGCGTACCGATCCAGAAATAGTGATGACCCAAACCCAGAATGCCGGAGCCAAACATCAATGCGACTTCAATGTAAAGCCATGTCGTTACGATTTTACGATCCACCTTTAGTGTTTTCATCAAGCCCCAGGCCATAATGCAACCTACGAGAACCTCCCAAGTGGCTTCTACCCACAGGTGAATTACCCACCACCACCAGTATTGATCTACCGAAATATTCGTGGTGTAAAACATGCCGGCCAGATAAATGCCGGCCAACGCAACCAAATCCAGAGTGAGAACGCCGGCGATGCCACTCCAGCGCCCCTTATTGAAGGTTGCAGCAACGTTATAAAGAAAGATGGAAAGACATACAACAATACCGATATCAGCCCAACGCGGAGCCTCAATATACTCCCGTCCTTCATTGACAAACCAGCGCGTGAAATCATCGCCAGGACCAGTTTGAACCAGCAAAAAAACAACAACCACAACAGCAACGGCTGAGGTCAGTACCCAAAAAGCCGCATTGCCCAGCCAGAGTCCGCTTATTTCAGTTTGGCTTTCTTCTTCAAGGAGCCAATAGACGGATCCGATAAACCCATACAGAAGCCATACGACCATGGCATTGATATGTACCGTACGTGTAATATTGAAGTCTAATACTCCATGTAGAAAACCAGGTGCCAGATACTGGATACCAGACAAAAGGCCGAACAGAATCTGAGCAACAAAGAGGGCAACGGCTACGGAGAAATATTTAATGGCCAGTTTCTGGCCTCCATTAAGTGATATGCTGTTCATTGCAATGCCTCCTGTTCAATCACGGGAAAATTGTAGGGAAACCCATTGGTATCGATTGATGACATCCATTTTAAATAAGCAATAACAGCTTTAGCTTCCCGCTCGGTTAAATGCAAATTGGGCATTGTTCGATCAGAGCCGAAAGAACGAGCATTGTCTGTTGGATTCAACAGGAAATCGAGCATCAACTCTTCACGAATGCCTTCCGAGCCCCATCCCGGATCAAGCCATGACTTGGTTAAATCAGGTGCAAAGTATGAACCATTGCCTAATAATGTATGGCAACCCATACAGTTGCGCCCCTGAATGACTTTTTTTCCATGAGTAACCAAGGCTTCAGCATCCTTTTCACTTAGTTTTTTGCCAAACAGAGGAGCCTCAGGGCCAATGACAGGAGCTTGAATGTTGCGCGTTTTGTCAAATTCATAACCGATTCGATGATTGATTACAGAATACGCGGGAACATGCTCACTGCCCACAGAAATTTTGGGCAGGCTATCGAGTGTCAGGACAATGAGGACAATAAACATGAATGCTGTAACCCATATAGCTGTTTTCTTCCAGAAAGATTCACTTGACCACCAAAAAACTACGTTTGTCATGAGACGCCCTCCTTGCTGTATTCCGAGTTAGAAGTTTCCGTAACCATGATGGGGGCATCTTGTTTGTGCTGCATATGTGTACCGACACAGAGTTTCCATATACCGTGGGGTGCCAGCAGATAACCAGTCAACATGAAGAAGACAAGCCAGCACCAGAAGCCATTGAGGTGAGCAGTCTGCCCCAGAATCAGTACTGATATGACGAGAAGCATGTAGGCACCATACGCAGCATTCATTAGCCATGGTTTCTTCCAAAGGCGAGACCATGCAAACAATAGAGCATATAACGCCCCCGTTATAATGACCATGGCTCCGGAGAAAAAGACAATGAAGAAGTCCTTTAAGGCAACGGGCTCAAGCATAAGAATTCCCCATTAACCAGCCTCCGTAATGAAATGACTGATATGAGCATGCCCCTGCAAAAAGCATAACGAACAACTGTATCCAGCAAGGTCTTTTTCTCACCCGTGCCCCCTCCTTTTATGACGCTCAAAAACAGCGAGGAAGCAATCTTGCAATATCAAGCCTGTTTTCCCGCTGACAACCCCCTAAGCACGAATATGATATATAAAATATATCTTTATGTCAAAGCATTCGTTGTGTTTGTTGTGTTGAAATAGTCCCAAATTTGGGCAGTACGCCAATCCAGTTTTTTATCAGCAGATCGTGCTCCAGCGATATCATGCTCCTCAGATGACTGCGAAACAGAGCCTCCTGAGATTACGATTCATTCAGGGGTGACTGAATATTGCGACGCTCTGGGTCGATGCCGGGGCATATCAGCAGTGGCCGGCTGCGTTTTCGGAGCGCGGGCGCAGGATTTGCGGTGATTAACGCTGTCGCGTGCCGACGAATTCGATGAAGATATGCCGGGCCTGCGGGGCGACGGCGCGTATTTCGTCTTCCAGCGCACGGCGAATGTCTTCCTGATGCTTCATGAACTTGATGGCCTGGGCGATTTCTTCATCGGTCATATGCGCAAACAGTTCCTCCTCGCGCAATTCCATTTCCGCCATGAGCACGCTTTCTTCGGGCGAAATGACAATGCTGTTGACGCGTTGCAGGCGCTGGATGCGCCCATCCGCCTGCCAGATATCGGTGGCGATGCGGTCAAGCCGGGTGTCGGCGGCATTGATGAGGTATTTACGATTGGCCTGGGCCAGAAAAAGGGCCAGCAGGCCCATCAGCAGGCCGATGCCCAGCGCGGCCAGTCCGTCGAATACGCCCGATCCCGTATAGGCGGACATGCCCATACCCAGCAGCGCCAGCGCCAGCCCCAGCATGGCGACGGAATCTTCAATGAGGACGGCAATCGTTGTGGGATCGCTGGAGGCGCTGAAAAAGGCCAGGAAAGACACGCCCTGGGCGTGTCGCTGGCGGTTGAATTCCTGCAGGGCAACAACAAAGGAATAACCTTCGACGAGGAATGCAATGGCGATAATCGAGAAGGCTACCGGACTCAGTTCCGGTTGATGCTCGCCCTGCAGGCTGTCCAGCGCATGCATGACGGTATACACGCAGCCGATGAAAAAGATGGTGATGGCCGAGACGAGATTCCAGAAATAGCGCTCCTGCCCGTAGCCGAAATGGTGCATGGCGTCGGCCTGTTTTTGTGAGCGACGCAGGCCGAGGTAGAGCAGGGACTGGTTGGCCGTGTCGGCCAGTGAATGCACGGCTTCAGCCAGCAGTGCGCTGGAACCGGAGAGAGCGAAACCGATAAACTTGGCAATGGTCACAATGGCATTGCCGATAACCGCCGTGATGACGGCTTTTGTCGAACCGTGGGCCATCAGGGAATACCTGTTTTCGCAGCCATGATGCCGGGAGCCTCAGGACTCGACGACAAAACCCTTTTCGCCACGCCGCATGCCGACCGGCCCTGTGCGTGTCATTTCAATGATGCCAATGGGTTCGAGCATGCGCATGAAGGCATCGAGCTTGTTGGCCTTGCCGGTTAACTCCAGCGTATAACTGCTGGCAGAGACATCGACAACCTTGGCCCGGAACACATCGGCCATGCGCAGGACTTCGGCCCGGTGTTCCTCTTCGGCGCGGACCTTGATCAGCACCATCTCGCGCTCCATGTGCGCCTTGTGCGAGATATCCTCGGTTTTGATAACCGGAATCAGTTTGTTCAGCTGTTTCTTGATCTGTTCAATGACATGCTCGTCACCGCGCGTGACCAGTGTCATGCGCGACACCGTATCATCCAGCGTCGGGGCCACGTTCAGGCTTTCGATATTATATCCCCGTGCTGAAAACAGCCCGGCGATGCGCGTCAGTACGCCGAACTCATTTTCCACCAGTATCGTGATTGTATGTCTCATGCCAGCACCATCTCGTTCAGTGCTGCGCCGGCCGGAACCATTGGCAGCACGTTTTCTTCCTTGGCCACGGCCACATCGATGAGAACGAAACGTTCGCCATCCACGGCAAAGGCCTCGTTGAGGGTGTCATCGAGTCTGGCCGGATCACTGACGCGCAGGCCGATGCCGCCATAGGCTTCGGCCAGTTGCACGAAATCGGGCAGCGAGTCAAAATAGGAATGGGAATAGCGGGATTCGTAGAACAGTTCCTGCCACTGGCGCACCATGCCCATGAAGGCATTGTTCAGGATGATAATGACGATCGGCAATTTGTATTGTCGCGCCGTGGACAGTTCCTGAATGCACATCTGCACCGAGGCATCGCCGGTGAAGATGACCACGCGATCATCCGGTTTGGCGATTTGCGCACCGATGCCGGCCGGCAGGCCATAGCCCATCGTGCCCAGGCCACCGGATGTCAGCCAGCGGCGCGGACGCCTGAAGCCGAAATGCTGGGCCGTCCACATCTGATGTTGTCCCACGTCGGTGGCAACAATGGCTTCGCCGCGGGTAATGGCGTGGACCTTGCGGATGACGGCCTGTGGTTTGATCGGGCCATGCGGATCTTCCTCGAAGGCCAGGCACTGACGGCTGCGCCATTCATTGATCTGGTGCCACCAGACATCAAGCGCATCCTTGTCGATATCGCCGTGACGGCGTTCCAGTTCCGCCAGCAGTTGCGTCAGAACGGTGCCGACATCACCGACGATAGGGATATGGGCGGTAACATTCTTGGAAATCGAGGCCGGATCAACATCGATATGAATGATTTTTGCATCCGGGGCAAAGGCTTCCAGCTTGCCGGTGACGCGATCATCGAAACGGGCGCCGATGGCCAGAATCAGGTCGGAATGATGCATGGCCATATTGGCCTCATAGGTGCCATGCATGCCGAGCATGCCGAGAAAGCATTCATGATCGTAAGGGATGGCGCCCAGGCCCATCAGGGTATTGGTTACAGGGAAATGCAGGCGGTCGGTCAGTTCGACGAGACGCTCGGCACCATGTTCGGAGCTGATGACGCCGCCGCCGGTATAGATCACCGGGCGCTTGGCCTTGAGCAGGGCGATGGCTGCCTTGCGAATCTGGCCGGGGTGCCCCTTGACCATGGGCTTGTAGGAACGCATGTCCACGGTTTCCGGCCAGACAAACTCGCAACTGTTATTGCTGACATCCTTGGGGATATCGACAAGCACGGCACCCGGACGTCCGGTTTGTGCGATATGAAATGCCTGGCGAATGGTCAGCGCCAGATCTTCCACGCGTTTGACCAGAAAATTGTGTTTGGTGGCGCTGCGCGTGATGCCGACAACATCGGCCTCCTGAAAGGCATCGTTGCCGATCAGGCTGGAAAACACCTGGCCGGAGAAACAGACGGTGGGAATGGAATCGATATTGGAATCGGCCAGCCCGGTCACGGCATTGGTGGCTCCCGGGCCGCTGGTTACCAGCGCCACGCCGCATTTGCCGGCCACGCGCGCATAGCCATTGGCGGCATGCAGGGCGGCCTGCTCATGGCGCACCAGAATATGCTTGAAATGGCTCTGCTTGAAAATGGCATCATAGATGGGCAGCACGGCCCCGCCGGGATAACCAAAAATGGTATCCACGCCCTCGCGCTTGAGGCATTCAACAAAAATTTCGGCTCCGGTCAGTTTCATGGCATCCTTCACATCGGTTTATAAGGGTTCGGACAATATGCCCCGGCGCCTTGCAGTGTCAAGAAAACACAGTGTAGCAAGGGGTTTTATCCGTGCATGACGGGCTCCATTGCCTCGCCATTGCTTGTGGTGAACGGTGGTTTTTCATTCTTGCATAAGCTTTTGCATGATCACGGCATCTTCCCGGGGCAACCCGTTGCGTGCGGCATAATAACCCGGGCGTTGCGCGACCCGGACGAAGCCGCAGCGTGCATACAACGCCTGTGCCGCCTGATTGGAGGCGCGCACTTCCAGACAAATGGCGCGCATATGATGTTTGTCGCGTAATAACTGCTGCGTTAATGCCAGCGCCATGCCCCGGCGCCGGCAGGCCGGCAGCACGGCAAGCTGCATGATATGGGTTTCATCGACGATATCCTGACTCAGCAGATAGGCGACAATGTTCGTGCCATCACGGCAGATGCGCAATTCATAACCGTTACGCAGGGCCTGCTGCAGGGCCTGCCGCTGCCAGTGCTCCGGCAATGCAGCGCGCGCGATGGTATCCACGGCATCCAGCGCCTCTTCTCCGGCGATTTCCACGACTCCGGTCATGCCTGGGTTCAGGCGGCCCGGGCTTTGTCAGCCGACTCCTTCCAGCCGCAGCCTTCCGTGGCGCAGACATATTCGGTGCCACGACGTTTGGTGGTTTTTTCGGTGACGAACGGAGCCCCGCATTGCGGGCAGGGGCGATCCACCGGCTTGTTCCACAGCGCATTTTTGCATTTCGGATAGGACGAGCAGGAGTAGAATACCTTGCCGCGCCGCGATTTCTTTTCCAGGAATGTTCCCTTGCCGCATTGCGGGCAGGGGATGCCGGTATCCTTCGGCTTTTCCAATGGCTGGATGTTCTTGCACTTCGGATAGGTCGAGCAACCGAGGAAGGGGCCGAAACGGCCGCGCTTGATGGCCATCGGTGCGCCGCATTTTTCGCACATCTGATCCGATAACTGGACCTCTTCGGCCTCTTTGGAATCGCCGTTCAGGGGGCGGGCCACCTTGCAGCCGGGGTAGCCTGTGCAGGCGAGAAACTTGCCGTATTTGCCCAGCTTGATGGCCATCGGCTTGCCGCATTCCGGACAGGTTTCGTCGGTTGCTTCCGCCGGACGATCGGCTTCCATTGCCTGATCCACATCGGCCTTGAACGGCTGCCAGAATTCACGCAGCAGCGGTTTCCACTGCTGTTCACCGCGCGCCACGGCATCAAGGCGGTTTTCAATATCGGCCGTAAAACCGGTATTGATGATGTTCTGGAAATGCTCGACCAGAAACTTGTTCACCCATTCGCCGACATCGGTCGGGACAAAGCGTTTCTTTTCCATGGTCACGTATTTTCGTTCGCGCAACACATTGAGGATCGATGCATAGGTGGAGGGCCTGCCGATGCCATGACTTTCCAGTTCCTTGACCAGCGAGGCCTCGGTAAAGCGTGGTTTGGGCTCGGTAAAATGCTGTTTGGCCGCAACACGGTGAATCTCAACGGTATCACCGACCTGCAGGGGAGGAAGCAGGCGGTCCTTGTCATCCTGCCTGGCTGGCTCATCACTGCTCTCAAGATACAGCTTGCGGAAGCCGGGGAACGTCAGTGTGGAGCCGGTGGCCCGCAAGGTCATATTGTCGGCCTGCATATCCACGCGAACCTGATCGAGCACGGCCGGTGCCATCTGCGAGGCCAGGGCGCGCTTCCAGATCAGTTCATAAAGCTTTCGCGCATCATCATCCAGCGCGGTGCGCATGGCCTGCGGCGTGCGGTCAATGGCCGTCGGGCGAATGGCCTCATGCGCTTCCTGGGCATTTTTGCTTTTGGTCTTGAAACGGCGCGGTCGGGCCGGCAGATAGGCAGCATCAAAATGACCGGCAATATAGGTGCGCATGTCCTGAATCGCATCCTCGGATAACGATACGGAATCGGTACGCATGTAGGTGATCAGGCCCACGCGCTCACCATCGACATCAATGCCTTCATACAGTTTCTGCGCGACCTGCATGGTTTTGCGGGCCGTGAAGCCCAGTTTGCGCGAGGCCTCCATCTGCAAGGTGGAGGTGATAAACGGCGGGGCCGGCTGTTGCCGGGCCTGCTTTTTCTGAATGTCAGCGACTGCAAAACGACTCTGTTCCACCTTGCTGGCCAGAACCCTGGCATTGACGCCATCGGTGATGGCAAACTTGCCCAGCGCCTTGCCATCCAGTGCCTGCAACTGGGCCTGAAAGCGTTCCTGCTGTTCGCCTTCGGGCGCGCATTCGGCCTCGATCGTCCAGTATTCCCTGGGTTTGAATTCGCGGATATGCTGTTCGCGTTCGCAAATCAGGCGCAACGCAACCGATTGCACCCGGCCGGCGGACAGGCCGGTCCGAATCTTTTTCCACAGCAGGGGCGACAGCGTAAAGCCAACCAGGTAATCCAGTGCACTGCGAGCCTGCTGGGCATCGACCAGCTTCATATCGACTTCGGCAGGGTGGGCAATGGCTTCCTGAATCGCCTGCCGCGTGATTTCGTTAAACGTGATGCGCTGGACTTTCTTGCCTTCCAGCGCGCCGCGTTCGCGCAGTACCTCGGCCACATGCCAGGCAATGGCTTCCCCTTCACGATCCAGATCGCTGGCAAGGATCAGCGTGTCCGCCCTTTTTAATGCCTTTTCAATCGCATCGATGCGTTTTTTCTTGTCCTCGATCACGGCATAGCGAATGGCGAAATCATGCTCGGGGTCAACAGAACCGTCCCGCTTGGGGAAGGCACGGACATGGCCGTAGGAAGCCAGTACCTTATAGCCTTTTCCCAGATATTTTTCGATGGTTTTCGCCTTTGCCGGCGACTCCACGACAACCACTGCACTCATTGATCCTGCAACTCCACATTGAGCAAATAACGGCTGCCGGGAAGTCGTTCAATGACCCCCTGCAGCTCAAGGGCGAGCAAGATGGGGGAAAGATGCGGGATGGTCAACCCGCAAGTTTCGGCAAGATTGTCGATTTGAACCGGACCGTTTTGCATACAGATCAGGATTTTTCGTTCTTCGGCGGAGGCGGGCGCATAGGTTTTCGTCGCCGTTTTGCCGCCCTCCTGCCAGCCCATGTGTTGCATGCATTGTCCCGGTGTTTCCACCAGCACCGCGCCCTGGCGTATCAGCTGATGGCAGCCGGCATGGTTTCTGGACAGGACCGAACCGGGCACCGCCAGCACCTCCCGGCCGTATTCAGCAGCGCAGCGGGCCGTGATCAGGGAACCGGAACGCAGATCGGCTTCAACCACCAGTGTCGCGGCGGCCAGGCCGGCAATGATGCGATTGCGGCGGGGGAAGTGCTCGGGGCGTGCCGTCGTTGTCGGCAGAAACTCACTGATGATACATCCCCGGGCGCTGATCATGGCGATTTGCTGCTGTTGTTCCGCTGTGAACGGAGCCAGCAGGCCGCTGCCAAGTACGGCAATGGTTGCCGTGTCACCCGCCAGCGCGCCCGCATGGGCTGCGGCATCGATGCCCAGTGCCATACCGCTGACAATGCTGACGCCCTGCTGGGAAAAGTATTGTGCCCAGCGCCGGGCGATCAGGCGGCCTTCCTTGCTGGCCCGACGGGCGCCAACCATGGCCAGACAATGCGTTTGCTGTAATGCCGACGCATCTCCTCGCACAAACAGCACCAGCGGGGCATCGTCAAGCATGCCCAGGGCCTGCGGATAATCGTCGTGTGACGGAGAAAGGATGCGAATTTTATGTTGGCGACATTGCTCTATGACGGCCTCGGCCTGTGCTGCCCGGCTTTGCTGCAGGGCATGGATCAGGCGGGGGCCGATGCCGGGAATATCGGACCAGGCCCGGGCCGGTTTGCGCCAGATCGCTTCGGCAGATCCTGCGGCCTGCACCAACTGCCTGCCCAGCAGGGGGCCGATGCCGGGAACCATGGCCAGGCGCAGCCAGGCCGTGGCCGCAGATATATCCTCGCGTTGCATGATTACGCGGTTATTTCATTTTGCTGTGAATAATGTCGCCGATATTGATGGAACGGGTGGAGCGGGTGACCAGGGCGATGGAGCCGGCCTGCTGGGTCACCAGAACCAGCGCCTCGCCGATGATTTCTTCCGGCAGCGTGACCGGCGTATCGCGCAACGGGTCCGTGATGGTGCGCCCCTGACGGGAAATGGTCAGGCGCATGCCCGGTTTGATTCCGTCTCCGGCATTGGGGGTGATGCCGATGACCTGATTCTGGCCGGCCTCGGCGGCATCATCGCGGATATACAGTACCACGCCCGCATAGTCCCTGTCCGGCGTGATCGGTGTAATGCTGGTATTGAGCTGACGTGCCGGCTTGAGGCGGTCGCCGGGTGAAATTTCCTTGAAGGCCTTGCGTACAACCGCATGGCGGATGTCCGTGTCGGCATCGTCCGTCAGCTCAATCTGCCCCCGATGGTTGACCAGCATGCCGATGATCTCGCCGGTGCGCGGATCGGTGATCGGATCGGTGGAACGGAAGACATCAAAGCGCCTGATCTGGCGGACATTGGCATTCAGGCGGACATAAATGCGGTCGTTGGCGCCATAGTTCAGCCGGTCATCCGAGGCATCGAGAATATAGCCGTCGCCCTGAATCTCATTGTTGCTGATGAAATCGAAGCGCTCCAGTGCATGCAGCACCAGCCGGTTATCAATGGGTGGTTCAAGGCGCTGCACGGGCTTGATCAATATCGCCGGTTTAGCATACACGATACGCAGGCCGCCCTGTTGTTGCTGCGTGGCATCGAAGCGAATCTCGTTGCCCGGATAAATCAGGTCGGGGTTGGTGATATAAAGATTATGTTCCCAGATGCGCAGCCATTGTTCGGGGTCTTTGAAAAAGTGATTGGCGATATCCCACAGCGTATCCCCTTTTTTCACGATATACGGTGTGGGTGAGGATTGCCTGAGCTGTTGCTCAGGATGTGTGGGTTCCGCCTGCACGGAGGCGGGCAGGCAGATATTGCTGCAGGTAATGATCAGGGCGGCAAGCAAACCGCGGAGCATGGACGATTTCATGATGATTGCTCCCGTGCGGCAGCGATATCTTCATCCGTGCGAGGCTCCGTGCCGGCACGCAGTCGCCGGATATTGTCATGATGTCGCTGCGTCATCAGGGTCGCGAAGACAAGGCAGGCCAGCAGGGTGACCGTATCCTGCCCGGTGAGGAGCGAAGCCACAGGCAGGCTCCAGCCCGCAAGAATGGATGCCAGAGAAACATAATGGCTGGCTTTTAACGCAACCAGCCAGATGGCAAAGGCGATGACGGCAAGCCATGGTTGCCATGGCAGCAGGACGCCAAACATCGTGGCCACCCCCTTGCCGCCGCGAAAGCGCAGATAAACGGGAAAAATATGGCCCAGAAACGCGGCGATGGCGACACTCGCAATCAGCCATGATGCGTTGCTGAAGGCCATGGCCAGCGCCACTGCCAGACTGCCCTTGCCGATATCGGCAAGCAGGGTCAGCAGCCCCACGGTCTTGCCGCCGGTGCGCATGGCATTGGTGGCGCCGATATTGCCGCTGCCGAATTCACGCGGATCGCGTTTGGCCAGCCCCTTGGATAAAAGCAGGCCGAACGGAATGCCGCCGATCAGATATGCCGCCGCAATCAGGGCCGGTTCAGACAGATTCAAATGCTGCCCTTGCGATAGCGCTGGCGGGCCGCATCAAGCTGGCGCTGAATATAATCGGGTTGCGAACCGTGGATATAGGCGGGCAACACATGTTCCAGCGACGCAGGCTCACCGAAAATGGATGGGAATGCCTCGTCCCCGGCAATGTTATCATGTTGCAGCAGCCGTAACTGATCCCGCGTGAGCAGAGGAGTCGGCAACCATTCGGTGAACAGCGCCAGCAGCCTGGCGGCAAATTGTGGCACGGGTAACAGCAGGCGCTGCCGGCCCAGCTCACGATTCAGCAACTCCAGCAATTCGCGGAAGGTATAGGTTTTCGGACCGGCCAGGGTATAGGTTTGTGCAAAGGTGCGCTTGTCACGAATTGCTGCGACAAAGGCACGGGCGACATCTTCCACCCACACCGGCTGGAAGCGGGTTTGGCCGGCAATAACCGGCATGACCGGCAGGGATGCACCCATGGCCTTGAATTTGTTGAAAAACGAATCATGTTCACCGTAAATAATCGAGGGCCGGAAAATGGTCCATTGCAGGGAAGATTCTCGCACCCGCTGTTCGGCCTCTGCCTTGGTTCGGGCATAGTCGCTTTCCGGCACTTCGCCGGCGCCCAGCGCACTCATATGTAGATAACGCCGGATACCATGCGCCTTGCAGGCTTCGAGAATGTGTTCCGTGCCATGCACATGGGCGGCATCAAAGGTATAGCGCCCTTTTTCAAATAACAGGCCGACCAGATTGATGACGGCATCCGCCCTGGCGACGGCCTCATTGACGCCGCGACCATCGACAATATCAGCCTTGACCAGATGCACGCCCTCCACCATCAGGTGGCGGGATCTCTCAGGGTGTCGGCAGGCTACAGTGACATCATAGCCCCGTTCAACGGCATGGCGAACCACAGCGCGACCAACAAAGCCGCTTCCTCCAAAAATACACAGGCGATATCCCATGATGCTCTCCTCTCGTTGACGGTTGCATAAGTATGCGATCTGGATGGGCCAGGTCAATCATTGAAGACTTGCCAGCCCATCACTATTGTCTATGCTCGCTTTACAATGCCTGTTGCCCGGGAGGAGAGCATGGCCAGTGGCTATATAAACTATGATCTGATCATTGCCGCCGCAAGGGATGCGATTCGCCCCAAGCTGATTGTAACCATGGCGCTGGTGCTGACCGGCAGCGTCATGATTGCCGGCCTGTGCAATCTCGGCGGGCATCAGCCTTTGCCATTACAGATCGCGGGGCTGCTGCTGAACATGTTGTGGTTATTGTTTGGCCTGACGGCGCTGGCGCATCAGGTGCATGCGATTATGCAGCATGAGCATGTGCCGACCATGCGCGTCGCTTTGCGTTTTGCCCGACAGCGCCTGCGCGCGATTGTGATGTTGCCGGTATGGGTGGCCGGCGCCTTCCTGTTGCTGACGGTCGCCGAGTTGTTGCTGCTGTGGCTGGCACGTCTGCCTGGTCCGGGGCTGGTCTGGCTGGCGGTGATTACGGTGCCGCTGGTGCTGCTTAATACCGTCGTGGTGCTGGCCATGCTGCTGGTTCTGTTCAATCTCGCGGCCCGTGTGGCTATCTCCGATGATTGCGCCGGGGATGTGCCTCTTAAACTGTGGCAACTGCTGCAACAGCGATTGCCTGAAATGCTGATCTACAACCTCGGCGGTGTGCTGGTGACTGCGATCGTGGTGCTGTTGATTTTTTCACCCATCTGGCTTGGCGGGCAGATGACGCTTGAACTGATCGGGGTCGCCGCGCCGGAACAGTTGCATCAGGTGCTGCATCCTGCCGGTTTCTGGAGCGGTATGGCCTATATGGTCGGCCTGATGTTGTGCGGTCTGCTTGTCGCCGCGATTGCCGGCATCCCCTGCATTGTCATTACCCATGTCACGGTTGCCCTGCACCGGGCGCTGGATGCGATGCTGGCGGCGGAAGCCAAACGGCAGGTCGCTGATGACCCTGCAGAAAAGGAGGAGCGTCATGCGTGAAGGGGCCGATATCCGCAACATTCAGTATTTGTCGCAGGCATTGTTTCGCCAGGCGGAAAAGCATCCGTATGTGCCATGCCAGTGGCGCCGCACGCATGGTAAATATGTGCCGATCACCTATATGGAGGTGGCCACGCGGATTCGGCGGGTCGCGTCCGGTCTGATTCGCCAGCAGGTCAAGGAAGGTGATCGCATTGCCATTCTGATGGAAAACCGGCCGGAGTGGGCGGTCATTGATTATGCCATTCTGAGCGTCGGCGCAGTGACGGTGCCCTTGTATTGCACCTATCGGCCGCAGGATATGGCCTATGTGATTAACGATGCCGGTGTCTCGATGGCCTTTGTTTCCGGCGGCAACCTGTTGCGGCATTTGCTGCAGGCTGCCGAGGAATGCCCCAAATTACGCCATATTATCAGCATTGAGGAAGCAGCAGAGGATAACCCGCTGGTGCGAAGTCTGCAGACACTGGAAGAGCACGAATTGCTGGAAGACGAACTGAAGGCGCGCATGGCCAGGCTTGACCGCGATACGCTGGCAACGCTGGTGTATACTTCGGGCACCACGGGGAACCCGAAGGGCGTGATGCTCAGTCATGGCAATATTCTGGCCAACCTCGATGCCATTCCCGAAGTGGTGGAACTCAACCGCGATGAAGTTTTCCTTTCCTTTTTACCCCTGGCCCATGCGCTGGAACGAATGGCCGGACACTTCCTGCCCTATTCCTTCGGCATCTCGGTCGCATTTGCCGAGCGTCCGGATACCGTGGCCAAGAACCTGGCTGAGGCCTGCCCGACGATTATGATTACCGTGCCGCGCATGCTGGAGGTGGTGCGCAATCGTATTCTGGCGCAGGTCAACAAACAGTCAGCATGGAAGAAAAAGCTGTTTTATACCTACCTGGACCTCGCCGGCCGCAAACGCATGTCCATTTTTCAGCGTTGGGTCTATCGCCTGCTGGATCGCAAAGTCGGGTATGCCATACGTCAGCGCTTTGGCGGGCGCCTGCGCATGCTGATTTCCGGTGGTGCCCCGCTCAGCGTTGAGGTTGGTTCATTTTTCAGTGCGCTGGGTATTCCCGTGGTGGAAGGCTACGGCCTGACCGAATCCGCCCCGTTGCTCACGGTGAATCCGCCGGATGCGCCCCGGCTGGGCAGTGTGGGCAAGGCGGTTTATGGCGTCACGCTGCGCGTGGCCGAAGATGGCGAGATTCTGGCACGAGGCGCCAATATCATGCAGGGCTACTGGAAACAGCCCAAGGCAACCCGTGCAGCCGTGGATAAGGAAGGCTGGCTGCATACCGGGGATATTGGCTATATCAGCGACGACGGCTACCTGTTCATTACCGACCGCAAGAAGGACCTGATTGTCAATTCCGGTGGCGAAAATATTGCCCCGCAGCGGATTGAAAGCCTGCTGAACGGCGATGTGATGATCGATCAGGCCGTGATCTACGGCGATCAGAAGCCCTATCTGGTGGCCCTGATTGTGCCCAATGAGGAGGCCGTGCGCGCATGGGCTACGGACGAGGGCCTGCCGGAAACGGACTGGGCGCATCTTTGCGCTTCTGCCGTGGTGCGTAAAATGCTGCAAACACGCATCAATGGCCTGCTCAAAGACCTGAACCCCTTTGAACAGATCCGGCGCATTCATTTGCTGGACACCCCGCTGACCATCGACAACGGCATGCTGACGCCGACCATGAAAGTCAAACGCCGCAAGGTGTACGAAGCCTATGCCGAAGCACTGGAATCGTTGTATTAGTGTTCTGATATGGTTCCGTCTGTGTTCGCCGGAACCTGATGTACGAAAGAAGGCCGGTTGATAAAGGCACATAAGGCCAGGGGCTATTTACATGCGCCTGTTCAGTTTTAATTCAGTTTTATGCCGCACTGTTCGCTTCTTCATTTCATGCAAAGGAGTTCTGAACATATATGCATAAAACACTCAAAACAGCCTTTCTGGCGATTTCCGTATTGGCCTGCGGTAGTCTTGCACAGGCATCTGAACCTTATATTGGTGTAGGTTTCGGTGCATTTAATCTGGGTAGTGGTGTAACCAAAAAGGCAGTTGGTGGCGGCTACCTGCAACTGGGTGATGACTTTTCCGAATATTTTGGCGGAGAGATTCGTATCGGCAAGACGGGGAAAACAGGCGAAGAGTTGACGTTGCAACCGCGTATGGGGATTGATTTCTTTGCTGCGGCCTATCTGAAGCCAAAGTATCAGTTTAATGATAACTGGATGGGCTATGCCCTGCTGGGTGTTGCTACGTTTCGTGCCAGCTACAGTGAACCGGGACTGGTAACGCAAAAGAAGACGCGAACCGGTTATGCCTATGGTCTTGGTCTGCAATATCGTGTTGCTGATGATTACAGCCTCGGTCTGGAATATTCGCATATGCTGAGCAAGCCGAAAACTGACCCTGTGGCCATCAAAACCAACTTCCAGGGCCTGGAGGCCAGTTCACTTTCGTTAAGCGTTAAATATCATTTTTGGTAAGCGCTGAATTCAGGGCCCTGTCGCATCCTCCTATCTCTCCCCCCAGACAGGGCTTCTGTGTGTGGCGGCAGCTTTGGCTGCCGCCACTTTTTTATGGCTGGCGCAATAAAATCGATACTTTCAGGCCGCCCAGCTCTTCGGACTTCCCAAGTCTTATGGAACCCTGATAGGCATCGACAATTTCGCTGACAATCGCCAGACCAAGGCCGTGTCCCGGGCGCGACTCATCCAGACGGGCACCACGTTTGAGCAATTCGTCATATCTGTCTTCAGCAACACCAGGGCCATCATCCTGTACACAGATATTCAGCTGCCCCGCTGTTTTTTCGATATGACATAGCACGGTCGAATCCGCCCATTTGCAAGCGTTCTCCAGCAGGTTGCCAAGGATCTCGAGCATATCCTCCCGGTCTGCAGCAATGACCATTCCAGCGGGTATATTTAGCTGGATATGAATGCCGGGAAAGATATGATGTAACATGCTGATGATGTCCTGAATATCCGATTCAGGTTGAGACCAGTTACCACCTGGTGAGCTGCCGGCGGTTCGGGCACGCGCCATCGCCCGTTGAACACGCTGTTCGATTTGTTGCAACTGGTCGCGCAATTGTTTGCTATCCTGGCTGACTGGTTGTCGTTGCAGTATTTGCCCCATGACCGCCAGTGGCGTTTTGACGGCGTGGGCGAGGTCCCCCAGTGCGTGACGGGAGCGGTTGATACGGCTGCGTATCAACTGGACCAGGCGGTTGATTTCCTCTACCAGCGGTTTGATTTCGCGTGGTGCCGGCACCGTCACGCGGTCAATTTCCCCTTGCTCCAGCTGGCGAAGCTGCTGACGAATGCGTTGTAGCGGTTTGAGGCCATTGCGGATCAGCCAGCTCTGCAACAGTAACAACAGCAGCACGGCAATGGCAGCAAACAACAATAAGTGTCGCTGAAAACGGGATGTTGTCGTTTCCATATGCGATATATCTTCAGCCGTCTGAATGCGTACAGCCTGACCATGCATCCATATGGTCTGGCTCAGTACCAGCAGGCGTTGGGCGGAGGGGCCGGGAATGTCATGGGCGACGGTTTCATGCAGAACTGGCAGGGTTTCATCCCAGAGCGAGCGCGAATACAGCGTAGTCTTGCCAAAATTGAGCTGATAGTAATGGCCGGAGAATGGTCGTTTATAAATCTCGGGGATGCGTTGTGTATTCAAGCTGGGCGGTGCCGGTGGTCGCCAGCTTAAGGCGGCCAGAATTGTCTCCTGATCATGATGCAGGCGGGACAGCAGGTTTTGTTCGCTGAGCGATTCCACCTCCCGACCGATCAACGCAGTTTGGGCAATGAAAAACAAGGCCAGGCTGGCAGCCAGACTCAGGGTCAGCCGCTGATGCAGGGAATACATCAGTGTGTATCATGCAACGCATCGAGGTTCAGGTAATAGCCCTGTCCGCGTCGGTTACAAATGATGTTTTTGCCAAGCTTTTTTCGCAGGCGGCTGATATAGACCTCGATGACATTGCTTTCTTTTTCTGCATTGAAATCGTAGACGTGTTCGACAAGCTGGCTTGCCGATACGATATGTCTGGGATGTAGCATCATATATCGGAGTATACGGAATTCGATACCGGTGAGGATAATGTTGCGGACGCCATCCGCTGCAGACCACTGGGCACTCTGGCTGAATTCATCCAGCTTCAGTCGGCCAATGGCAATATCGTTGCCGCCCATGCCCGCGGAACGTTTGAGCAGAGCGTGTAGGCGCACCAGCAATTCTTCAAAATGGAAGGGTTTGCTCAGATAGTCATCTGCCCCGGCGCGAAATCCATCGACTTTTTCATGCCATGCATCCCGAGCCGTCAGAATCAATACGGGAGTTTTTATGTTCCTCCGGCGCCATGCCTTGAGAATATTCAGTCCGGAGATATCCGGCAGGCCCAGGTCCAGGATGATGATATCGTAGGGTTCGCTTTCACCCATAAACCGGCCTTCGTTCCCTTCCGTGGCACAATCCACGGCAAAGCCGGCCTGTTGCAGTTTTTCGCGCAATTCCTGACAGAGCTCAATATGATCTTCGACCAACAACAGGCGCATTATGGCGCTCCACTTCGCAGAACTTTCCCCGTATGCGCATCGACCTCCAGATGCCGGATATGCTGCTGTTCATCCATGAGTTCGATTTCATACATGATCCGGCCCTGCTCTTCCTCAAGCTCGACGTCGAGGATGCGCAGTTTTTGCGAGTGATTGATACGCTGCAGAATATCCGATAAGGACAGAATGCTGTCGGAGTCATGCAACAGGCGTGCCCGATCCGCATCATCGGCCATTGCCGGAGCAAGACAGACAAGCCAGATCAGCAGGCCCAGAACCAGCCGGGGAACGGGCCTGCTGCTGAAGAATGGATCAGTCTTCCCAGGCACCAAAGCCGGGAATGCGTACGCCATGCTCATTAAATACGCCCTTCTTCGCCATACTGTGACATGCTACACAATTGGAGAAGGAGCGCACTTCGGGATTCCTGGCGACCATGCGTGAAGGGATTTCCCTGTGTTTGTGGCGAAAGAAGGGCGTTTCGCTAATGCGCAGAGGGGTCTCATCAGCTTCGAGAGAACGCAGCAGGCTGCGACTGAAACGATTGGGTAGATGATCTGCAGCATGTCCGCGCAAATAGTCCAGTATTTCATTGGATGTTTTTGCATCCAGTTCGGCATTATCGCCAAAATGCTGATCCAGTGTCTGCATGATACGAACCCAGGAGCGTTCCGGCAGCAATCCGGCAGGATAGGCAAAATGGCATGCGGAACACTCCGTCTCGTAGGTGTTGTTTGTTACCGGCGGAATATCACTGCTTTGTTGCCAGAAACCGTATCCTTCTTCCTCGTGTTCCCAGCGCTCATCCTCATCACTCCAGCCAAGAGTGCTCAGTGCGAGCAAGATACACCCCGCCAGAAGTAATATACCGATAAAATGTTTTTGTTTCATATCAAGCTCCTTAAAGTGATTTCAGAAACATCAGAATGTCGCCCTTTTCCTGGGCCGTGCATATGCGTCCCCATGTCCACTGACAATTGCGTTTAAACCATTTTTCTATTTTCCCTGCATCGCTCAGGCGAGCGGGATTGGTACGCGGAGCCATGGGTTCTATGACTTTGCCTGTGCGCAAGTGTTTGCCTGTCTGATGCAGGTCGGCACCATGACACGACGCGCAACTAACCTTCCTGCCAAGATCGCTGCGCATATGCGGTTGTTGCCACAATGCCTTGCCATGCTGCGCAGAAAAACTTTTGGCACCTTCATTCCGATAGTGGTTCAAACGTTCCTGAATGATCTGTTCGGATGCGCAGGCAGGTGTGCTGAACAGGATAATTACGAGCAGATACAACGCGTTCATGAAGCATTCCTCCTGAGTTGTTTTTTGCCATGAATCATGGCCATGATCAGGTTGTCTTGTTGCAACAGGCTTTCGACAATGACGCCAGCCAGATGGATAGCAATCAGACCCAGCGTGAAATCGACCAGCCATGCATGCAACAGGGCAATCTGTGTTTCTGTCCTGAAGTCGATCGTGATTCCTGCCAGCGACCCCGTGCCCAGCTGGAGTCCTGCCAGCGCGGTCCCGGTCAGGGCAATCAGGAGCAGGTTGGTCAGTAACAGGTAGATCATGATGCTGCCTATCGGGGTATGTCCGGCATAATGTTCACCTTTCAGGTTAAGCAGATGCCTGGCATGGCGAACAATCTCCGCCAAAGAAGGGCGAAAACTTGCAAAACGGGCATGATGCGTACCGATGACGCCCCAGATAAGACGAAAAACGAGCAGGCCGGCCATGGTGGTTCCGGCAATGACATGCACACGGATATCCCTGCCTTCAGACCACCAGGATGAGGCAAACGAAGCGACAAGCAACCAGTGAAAGAGGCGTAAAGCCGGGTCCCATACTTCGATATTGGCTTTTTGCATGCCCGAACATTAGAGCGTTAAGCTGAAATCAGTCTGAATGCACCTCGCTGATAACGCGAAAGGCAGTCTGGCACATAAAACCCCGGATTAGCTGAGAGTGGTGGCCAGTTCCTCTTCCAGTGTGCGGCGCAGCGTATCGATGCCCATGCCGCTGCTGGCGGAGGTCGGCAAGGGCTTGAGCATGCCGCCCAGTGCATCGGTCATTTCACGCAGGCGCTTGCTGCGCGCGTTGCCGGAGAGTTTGTCGGCCTTGGTGGCCACCGGCAGCCAGCGAATACCGCTGCTGTTCAGCCATTCGATCAGTTGCAGGTCGGACGATTTCGGGCCGTGGCGGATATCGAGCAGGGTCAGCACCAGCACCAGGTCCTGATTGTGTGTCAGATAATGTTCGATCAGCGTGGCCCAGCGACGCTGATCGGATTTCGGGGCGCGGGCAAAGCCGTAGCCGGGCAGATCGACGACGGCGCACCGGCCGTCCACCTCGAAAATGTTCAGCAGACGTGTACAGCCCGGGCTTTTGGATGTTTTGACCAGGCCTTTGCGGCCGAACAGGGCATTGAGCAGGGTGGATTTCCCCACATTGGAATGGCCGGCGACGGCGATTTGCGGCAAGCCCAGTTCGGGGAATGCCCGACCATCAGCAACCGAGCGCAGAAAGCGGACATTGGGCCAGTGAATGGAGAGCCTGTGCATGGCCGCAGCCTGTCGCGGCCGGGCTGCGGCGGCAAGGCTTTGCTGGAGTCACACGGGAAATGCTGTAGCATTGCCCATTTATTAGGCAAAAGGCCATGG
>WFNX01000103.1 GCA_015488375.1 Mariprofundaceae bacterium
GCCTGTGCCTGCTCATAGAGCTGCAGCATCATTGAGGCCGTCTTGTTGCCGTCTTTCTCGTTCTTGTGCGTTTCACCCGGTCCATAGACATTAAAATAACGCAGGCCGATGATCGGTGCGGGATGGTGTTCATACCAGCGGGCAGCCACGCGATCCATGGCCAGCTTGGAAAAACCGTAGATATTCTCCGGTTCCTCACCCTGCCCGATGCGGTTCGGCGCCGGCGAATTGCCATAGGTGCCGGCCGAAGAGGCATAGATAACGCGCGTCCCGGAACAGGAACTGGCCTCCAGTATGGCGGCAAAGGCATTGGTATTGACCTCGACCATGCGCCGCTGATCCAGAATCGTGGTATCGGTAATCGCCGCCTCATGAAAAACGGCCGCAAACGCACCGTCGGCAATTTCCTCGAGCAACAGCGGATCATCACAGTCCGCCGCACGCACTTCACAATCGACATGAATCAGGTTGCGCCAGTCGCCGGATGAAAAGTCATCGACAATCACGACATCCGTGGCCGGCCGACGCCGCAGAGCCACGGCCAGATTCGAGCCGATAAAACCGGCTCCGCCGGTGATCAGAATACGTTCAGTCATCGTCAGTGTACCGCAGAATCGTCGGCTGCAGACTTCCGCCACTGCTGTTGCAGCCCTGCCAGGGCATGCATCGTGGCATCATTAAACACCGGATACCCCAGTGAGGCATTAACCTGATCCACAATATCCCTCACATCCTGCCGCAGCAGATCGGAATCATCCAGGCCACAACCGGCCAGCAGGCGCGCCGCCCAGCTACCCAGCCCTTCAAGTCGCCGGATACGTACCGTACGGATCAGCTCATCGCAACGGGCCGGGGCAATCTGCCCGCCGGTTGCCTGCGAAAGCTCATCGGCATCAGCATCGGCCAGATCATTCACCGGCCGGCACAATAATTTAAGAATAACCCATTCACTTTCAGATAAAAATTCCCGGTCTTCGCCCAGCGGAAACGCACCGGGCAGGGTCTGCACCTTGCTCATTCGACATACGCCGTCGGGCCGGCAATATAGGCGCCCTTCAGGCCCCATTTCTTAATTTTCGCCTCGGTACGAATCGATGCCGTCAGATTGGCGCGCCGCAGGCGCGCACCGGTCAGATCCGCCCGAAACAGATTGGCACGCGTCAGATCGGCTCCGCGCAGATCGGCCTTGCTCAAATCACAGCCGCTCAGATTGGCATCGACCAGTTTCGCATCACGCAGATTGCAGCCGGAAAGATTGCTGCCGGCAAGGTCGGCACCACTGAGGTCGGCAGCAGAAAAATCCAGCCCGCTGAGATTTTCGTTGCGGACGGCATCGCCCTGCCTGATTGCCTGCAATACCTGCTCTGTATTCATGATCGCCTCCGGTTTTCCCCTCTGTTTATCTCTGCTGTGCGGATGCAGGAGTTTACGACTGTTGCCCGATGGTGCAAGTTGCAGTTGCCGGGCACACCTGTGTAAGATCGACGCGGCGTCCGCGACTGACGCCTGACTTCAGGCCAACGGGAGATTCAGCACCTATGCATGCCACCTTGCCGCTATTGAAAGAAACGGACTTCCCTCCTGTCCGCCGCAGCCAGCTGCAGACCCTGCAGGTTAATCTCGGCTATCTGTGCAACCAGCGCTGTATTCATTGCCATGTCAATGCCGGCCCCAAACGCAAGGAAATCATGCACCAAGAAACCGTGCAGCTGGTACTGGATTATCTGGAGGCACAACACATCCATACGCTCGACCTGACCGGCGGCGCGCCGGAAATGAATCCGCATTTCCGTGATCTGGTCAGCCGGGCCCGGGCCATGGGCATCCATGTCATCGACCGCTGCAATCTGACCATCCTGGAAGAACCCGGTTATGAGGATACGGCCGAATTCCTGGCAGAACACAAGGTGGAAATCGTCGCCTCGCTGCCCTGTTATCTGGGCGAGAATGTCGATCATCAGCGTGGCAAGGGCACGTTTGCAACAAGCATCCGGGCACTGAAACGACTCAATGCACTCGGCTATGGCGATGATGAGGAAGCCTTGCCGCTGACCCTGGTTTATAATCCGCAGGGAGCCAGCCTGCCGCCGGCACAGGATGAGCTGGAAGCCACCTACAAACGTGAACTGGCCCGGCGCTACGGCATTCGCTTCACCCGTCTGTTTACCATCACCAATATGCCTATCCAGCGCTTCGGCAGCATGCTCATCTCGCTCGGCGAATTTGCCTCCTATATGCAGTTGCTGAAGGAATCCTACCGGCAGGAAAACCTGCAACATGTCATGTGCCGCAACCTGATCAGCGTGGACTGGCAGGGTTATGTCTATGATTGCGATTTCAACCAGATGCTGCAGTTAAACATGCATGACGAGCATGGCCGGACGCTGCATCTGCGCGATCTGATGCAGCGCGATATTACCGGCCGACCGATCATCGTCATGGATCACTGCTATGGCTGCACCGCCGGTCAGGGCTCCGGTTGTGGCGGCGCCCTGGAAGAATAGCTGCGGCATACCATGTTATTACGCATGGTTTTTGTGCATCATCCGGGCCAGTATCCGATGCCCCTGAATTCACCGTTACGGAGTCGATTACCATGAGTACAGAAGCAGACCGCATTCGCCAGCATGTCAGAAAAAGTTATGCCGACGTAGCCGAGGCCAGCGAACAGGGCAATTGCTGCGGCGAAGCTGCCGGCTGCTGCGGGGTATCCGATGATGCGGCCATCAACGCGCTGATCTCGACGCGACTGGGTTATTCCGAGCAGGATCTGGACAAGGTACCGAGCGGCGCAGACATGGGCCTGGGCTGCGGCAACCCGCGTGCGATTGCCAGCCTCAGACCGGGTGAAACGGTCATTGACCTGGGCAGCGGCGGAGGCTTCGATGCCTTTCTGGCCGCGCATGAGGTCGGGAAGCACGGCCATGTTATCGGTGTCGATATGACGCCGGCAATGCTGTCCAAGGCACGCGCCAACGCCGAAAAAGGACAGTTTGGCAATGTCGAGTTTCGACTTGGTGAAATTGAGCACCTGCCGGTCGCCGACAATACCGCCGATATCATCATTTCCAACTGCGTTATCAACCTCTCACCGGACAAGGAACAGGTGTTTCGCGAAGCCTTTCGCGTACTGAAACAAGGTGGACGACTGGCGGTTTCTGATGTTGTGGCAACGGCGGAAATGCCGGCGGAAATGAAAAATGACCCGCAGCTGCATGCCGGCTGCATGGCCGGAGCATCGCTGATTGATGAACTGGAGTCCATGATAGCTGCCGCAGGCTTCGAACAGATTCATATTCAGCCCAAAGATGAATCACGCGAATTTATCCGCGACTGGGCACCGGGTCGCAGCGTAGAGGATTATGTGGTTTCCGCCTATATCACGGCCGTCAAACCATGCGGAGGCGTCGCCGCCTGCTGCTAGCCGGCAGCCACAACATCGTCAACGCGCAGCTCGGCACGCACCCGGCGCTGCAGCCAGGAGAGCAGAACCATAACCCGTTCTTCACCGCGCATACTGACAAACACGCCCTCCAGTCCCTGCATGGGCCCCTGCAATATGGTTACCCTTTCACCGGGCCGGAATACAGCCGCAGGAGCGGCACCGGTGGCAATCACACCCTCGTCGTTTTCCTGTTGCTTCAGATGCGCAATCAGGGCATCGGGAAGCGGCGGATAACAATGCCCGAAATGCACCGCCCCAATGGCGCCTATCGTGCTGCGAATGCGCGTCCACTGCCGCTCATCGGGAGCCAGATGCAAAAACAGAAACCCGGAAAAAAGGCACGCTGCTGCCAGCTGACTTTCCGCGCATGCGAGCAGCGCACCAGTGTCAGCGGCAGGTACCCCCGGAAACCCTGTCGTTCAAACTGCTGCAGGGCTTCAGCCTCCCGGCGAACTTTCGTTTGTACGGCAAACCATTGTCTTCCGCTCATTCATCTCCCTCCTGTCTGAACACGAATCCTGCCATTATTACAGGAGAATAACATGCTGTCCCTGCAAAAACTCAAGCTCCCTGCCCTTCGATTGCATGCATCAGCGCGGTCAACATCGTATTCACCGGCGCGGCCAAGCCAAGTTCGCCAGCCTTGCGCACAATATAACCGTTAATGTAATCGATTTCGCTCGCTGACCCTGATTCAATATCCTGCCACATACTCGTTTTAACCGGCCCCATGGCCAGCGTAACATCAACATGGTTGCGGATGTCCTGTTCACTGACAGCCGCGCCACAGCGTTGCCCTACGGCCATGGCCTCCTGCATGGCCGCCGTGACCAGCGGAAGCGTTTCCACACCGGCAGCCATATCCCGTGCATAACGCCGCGTGATAGCCGTTATCGCATTGAAACCGCAATTCCACAACATTTTCCGCCATAACAGCGTGCATGCATCGGCATCGAAACGCGCCGGCACACCGGCCTGACGAAAAACCTCCAGCAAGGCATGTCCATCGTCTGCCGACGCCTTGCTCCATACCGCCAGACGTATACCGCCGGCTGCCGTATGCAACACATGGCCCGGTCGTTCGATGCGCACGCCGATGAAGGCTGTACCGGCCAGCAAGGGAGCATCAGGAAATGCCCGGGCAACCATATCCGGGGCCTGCACGCCGTTTTGCAGGGTTACCAGCAACGGGGGGGCGGATACCGCCGATTGCAGGGACTCCAGCAACGCCGCCAGGCCGGTCATCTTGCAACTGAGAACTATCACATCGCAATCGGCCAGCATGGCCGGATCATCATCCGCCCGAACGCTCAGCTGCCGCAACCGGCCTTCCGATTCATGGTACAGGCCGTGCTGCTGCAGCGCCTGAAGATGGGCGCCGCGTGCCAGCAGGGAAACCTGCACGCCCTGCTGCACCAGCTTGCTGGCATAATGACATCCCACCGCACCGGCGCCGGCAAATCCGATATGCATGATCCCTCCATGACCATCGTCGCGACTTCAGTTAAGCTTGCGCAGCCCGCAAACGAAACGCTATCGTTTCAGAGCTTCAGCAACTGTGCAAGAGAGGAACCATTATGCCCAACGATACGCTGCGTCAAGATGCCCTGGAATACCATCGCTCGCCCACCCCGGGGAAAATTTCAGTGCAGCCAAGCAAGCCTTGCCTGACCCAGCGCGACCTGTCACTGGCCTATACGCCGGGCGTGGCCATTCCCTGTCTGGAAATCGCCGATAACCCCGAACTGGCCGATGAATATACCTCCCGCGCCAATCTGGTCGGCGTGGTCACCAACGGTACCGCTGTGCTCGGGCTGGGCAATATCGGTGCACTGGCCGGCAAGCCGGTCATGGAAGGCAAGGGCGTACTGTTCAAGCGTTTTGCCGATATCGACGTCTTCGATATTGAGCTGGATGAACATGACCCGATGGCCATTGTCGAAACGATTGCCCGCATGGAACCGACATTTGGCGGCATCAATCTCGAAGATATCCGTGCACCGGAATGCTTTCTTATCGAAAGGGAACTGAAGAAACGCGTAAACATTCCTGTATTGCATGACGACCAGCACGGAACAGCCGTCATCATGGCCGCAGGACTGATCAATGCCCTGATTCTGCAACAAAAGAAAATTGAGGATATCAGGGTGGTTTGTCTGGGTGCCGGTGCTGCCGGTTTTGCCTGCATGCAATTGATCGAGGAGTTGGGCGCGCAGCGTGAGAATATTCTGCTTCTCGATCGCAAGGGCGTTATTTACAAGGGACGCGACGACAGCCTTCCCGAACACAAAGCCTATTTTGCCACTGAACGCCCGGAACGTACGCTGGAAGATGCCTTGCGGGGTGCCGATGTATTTATCGGCCTCTCCGAAGGCAATATCGTTTCCGCCGATATGCTGAATACCATGGCCGAGCGCCCCATCGTCTTCGCCATGGCCAACCCGGACCCGGAAATCCCCTACGAACTGGCCATGGCCACGCGCAAGGATCTGATCATGGCCACGGGGCGCTCGGATCACCCCAATCAGGTGAATAATGTACTCGGCTTTCCGTTCCTGTTCCGCGGCGCACTGGATGCGCGTGCCACCACGTTCAATAAGGAAATGAAAATCGCCGCCGTGCATGCGCTGGCCGAACTGGCACGACAGGATGTGCCGGAATCCGTACTCAAGGCCTATGGCAGGGAATCGCTGCGTTTCGGGCCGGAATATATCCTGCCCAAACCATTTGACCCTCGCCTCATCGAGGTCGTCCCGGCAGCCGTCGCCCGTGCCGCAGCGGAAACCGGCGTGGCACGCAAGCCGATTGAGGATCTCACCGCCTACCAGCAACAACTGGCCGGCCGCATCGACCAGTCACGCGTATTCATGCGCGCCATCATGGAAAAGGCGCGCAACAATCCTTTACGTCTGGTGCTTCCCGAGGGCGAGGATGAAACCGTGATCCGCGCAGCCATCACGATGCGGGAAATGGGTATTGCCCAGCCCATCCTTATCGGACGCAGTGCACAGCTTGAACAAATGTGCCGGGAACTGGAGCTGCAGCTTGATGGCATCGATATCATTGATCCGACCAATCAGGATGCCCGGCTGGACAGCCTGACCGATGCCTATTACTTCGATCGCAAGCGTCACGGCGTGCTGCGCGAGGATGCCGCCAACACATTGCGCCATGATATCAATGTGCTCGGTGCGATGATGGTACGCCAGGGCTTTGCCGACGGCATGCTCTCCGGCCGCACCGCCCATTACCCCGGCGTCCTGCGGCCGGTACTGAAGGTGCTGGGCCATGACCAGCGCGGCCAGCACTACCATGTGTTCGGTCTCTATATCATGATTATGGAGCACGGCTCCTACTTCATGGCCGATTGTACCGTCAATGTTGATATGAATGCCGAAGAGCTGGCCCGCCTGGCCGTTCTCGCACATCAAACCGCCACCTCACTGGGGTGCGAGGCGCGTATCGGCATGCTCTCCTTCTCCAATTTCGGCAGTGCCGAGCATCCGGAAACCGAGAAGGTCGCCGCCGCCACGCGACTGCTGCATGAACATCATCCGGAAATCATCGTTGACGGAGAAATGCAGGCCGATACCGCTGTCAATGCAACCATCCTGCAGCAATACCCGTTCAGCCGACTCAAAGAGCCGGCCAATATTCTTATTTTTCCGACCATGCAAGCCGGCAACATCGCCTACAAACTGCTTAAGGAACTGGGTGGCGGACAGGCCATCGGCCCGATCCTGATGGGATTACCGCAGCAGGTTCACGTACTGCAAACCGGTGCTACGGTGGATGATATTGTCAATGTTGCGGCCATTGCCGCAGCCAGAGCGGCGGAGGCATAAGCCCCGCAATCAGCCGCGCGGCAGAAATGAACGCGGATCGACCACCTGGCCGTAACGGTGGACCTCGTAATGCAGGTGTGGACCGGTCGAACGGCCGGTCGAACCGATATGTCCGATGAGCTGACCATCCTCGACCAGATCACCCGGCTGCACCTCCGCGACGGATAGATGACCGTAGCGCGTGACATAGCCAAAGCCATGATCGATATCAACCATATAGCCGAAGTCCGTCATCTTTCCGGCAAAAATCACCACACCACGACCGGCCGCATAGACAGGGGCACCATAGCGATTGGCAATATCCACACCCTTGTGCGGTGCCGGCAGACCAGTGAACGGATCCGCGCGAAGGCCGAAACGGGAACTGATCCAGCCACCTTCGGTTGGCCAGGCATGCGGTCTGGCCCTGGCCTGTGTCTGTTCATGTTCAAGCAGGTAATCGAGCACTTCCAGATCGGAGGCAAGGGCCTCGGTCTTCTGTTCGATCTGCGGCAGCATGCGTTCAAGATAAGCGGCAGACAACCCGCCTTCTGCCGTCCGGGGCCGCAAGCCACCGACTGCAGGCAGGCTGGCGAAATCAAATTCCGCTCGATTCAGCGACGCCGTATCAACAAGCTTGTTACCCAGTGCATCCAGCCGCGCAAGCCTGGCCTGGATCAGCCCCAGCGATGCAGCAAAGGCCGCGACTTTCTTCTGTTCCATATCCAGTGCCTGGCGCAATGTGTGAATTTCCCGTTGCGACTGCATGCGCAGCTGTGCCAGCTGTTGCTCGCTTGCGGCCAGCTGCTTGCTGCGTTCATTGCCCAGCCACGCCTGATAGCCCCCCCAGCCACTGCAAAACAGGACAACAGCAATCCAGCCCCACTGGACATGACGATGGCGAATCATGCGCCGTAACGAATCATGCTGCCATGCTGCAACAGCGCGTGATATGAATGTCTGCATCTTCATCGAACGGCGCTTGCTAGTCACAACACGCACATTCGTCAAGTTTTACGCATATAAAATGTTGAAAAATCAGCCTTCCAGCAAGGCCTGCCACCTGGCATGCCGGTTTTCATCGCGAATCATCTCGCCCATATCCTGCGTCGATAATGGCCGTGAAAACAGATAGCCCTGTCCCCATTCACACTTTCCGCGTTTGAGAAACTGCAATTGCTCGACATTCTCAATGCCCTCGGCAATGACGCCCACGTTGAGGTTATGCGCCAGATCAATAATGGCATTGACGATGGAGGTATCCTGTTCGTGCTCCGGCACGCGGCGAACAAAAGAGCGGTCCACCTTTAGCATATCGATAGGAAACTGTTTCAGATAACTGAGTGAAGAAAATCCCGTGCCGAAATCATCAATGGCCAATTTCACGCCCATGTCTTTCAGACGATGCAGTTGCGCAATCGACTCTTCGGCCTGCTCCATCACCACCCCCTCGGTGATTTCCAGTTCCAGATACTCCGCCCTGATGCCGGTCTGGTCGAGCACATTGCGCACTTCATCGATGAAGCCGCTCTCCCGGAACTGAACCGAAGATACATTGACCGTAATCACCGGAATATTGTCATCGGCGAACAGGCCCTGCTCACACCATTGCTGATGCTGACGACAGGCCGTGCGCATAACCCAACTGCCGATAGGACAAATCAGGCCGTTTCTTTCGGCAAACGGAATAAACTGATCCGGTGGAATCAGGCCCTTTTCGGGATGCATCCAGCGCACCAGCACTTCCATGCCGCGCAGGCGCCCGTCCTGCAAATCAACCAGCGGCTGGTAATGAAGAATGAATTCACTCTCGCCGATGGCCTTGCGCAGATTCATTTCCATTTCCACCAGCAACTCGGCCTTGTCACCAAGATCAGCTGTGTAAAAGCGGAAACCTCCGCCATCATCCCGTTTGGCCGCATACATCGCGGCATCGGCATATTTAATCAAATCCTCGACGCTTTCCGCATCATCAGGAAAGACACTGATACCGATACTGGCGCCGAGATGATATTCGCGTTCCTGCAAAATAAATGGCTCCGATAACAGCGCCGTCAGTTTATCCGCAACGATGCCGGCATCCTCGGCATCGGCAATATCCGGCAGCGCCAGGGTAAACTCATCGCCGCCATAACGTGAAATCAGATCCATCTCACGCAACGCACGTTTCAGACGCCGCGCGGCAGACTGCAGCACCATATCCCCCACGCTGTGGCCCAGCGTGTCATTAATATTCTTGAAGCGATCAAGATCGATAAACATGACGGCCACTTTCGTGCGATGGCGTCTGGCCTGCGCCAGCATCATCTCCAGCCGATCCATGAACAGATAGCGATTGGCCAGACCGGTCAGGCTGTCCATATGCGCCAGATGCTCCAGCTGCCTTTCAACCTTCAGACGCTTACGGATTTCGTCCTGCAGAATCTCATTCTGTTCTTCCAACCGCGCCGCACTCTTCTGTAATTCGCTGTACATATGCGCATTTTCCAGCGCAAAACGCACTTCCTGAATCATCACCATGGAAGAAGTCAGATCGGTCCGTGTGAACGGTTTTTTCTTCTCCTTGTCGGACAGGTTTACCACCGCCAGCAACTCGTCGCCCAGCACAATGGGCAGTGACAGAAACGAGGGTGAAGCATATTTCGGATCGTTTTCACGATGCAGCCGCTTGTCAGCCGCAATATCCTCCACCAGCAAGGGCTTCAGATGCTTGGCCACCCAGCTGGCCGCAGACTGGTCCACATCCACTTCCAGCCCCTGCATCATGGCCGAGCGCTTGCCGCGTGCATCAACGATGCGAAAACGTGAACTCGTTTCCTCAAACAAAAATACCGAGCCCACGCCGGCCCGTGTCAGACGCATCAGTTTATCCAGCAGAATGGATAGCAAATGGCGCTCATCGAGACTTTTGCCCGCTTCCTCGGACAATTCCTTGATCATCAGCAATTCAAATGTCTGATGTTCCAGCTTTTCCTGCGTCTGCTGATAGCCATGCAACAATTGCTCAAAACCGCTCGCAATTTCCTTTAATTCATCCGCCGTTTCCTGCGCCGCGATTTCTTCCAGCGCCTCTTTCGACCCCTGTTTCACAGCCTGGGCAATGCGCATAAGGTTGTTAAACAGAGACTGCAGCAAAGCCAGCGTACCCAGCACGATCAGTACCGCCAGCAGCAATATGACCAGTTCGTCGCTGTCGGACAGCCGGGCCAGCAGTCCGTTTCGGGCCAGCAGATATATAAAAACCATCAGGGGGACAAGAACCAGCAATAGCGAAAAAACCCGAAACTGCAGCGAAAGCCTGTGCTCGGTAATACTCAGCTTTTTGTTCCACGAACCCATAGGTCCCTCCCGCGCACTCACATATTTACATAATCGTGTTATTTTTTCAAGATTTGTGTCTGTTTGCTTAGACATCAAATGAATGCCACCATAAATATCAAAACGATGCCGGATAAGCCTCTCTGCCAGCATGACATAAAAAGTGACCCGCCTCACATTTGACCTCCGACCCTGAAAACCTATGCTTGGGCAATGCCCGATCTCATCATCGACCCGTCCATGCCCTGTCGCATTCCACGTCATCTGGCCCAGCGCCTGATCAGCAGGGCCCTGCAATATCATGATCCCGCCTGCGGAGTACTTTATTGCGACGGCAACAGCCTGGTGATCGAGGCTGGCAACGGCTGCAAGGACACATCGACACTGATGGACGATATCCGCCGATATATCACTCTGGGGCATCGCCCGATCGGCATCTATCAGTCTGGTCGGCCGGATGAGCTGTCACTGAGTGCAGTCATGGCCCGGGCCCATGCCTGCTGTCATGACATCAGGCTGCTGCTGGAATTATCCGCAGATACCAAGGGTCGTATTGAACTGGATGGCTTCGTCTATCGTGACGGCAGCCTGCACCCCCTGAATGTGCAGCTTGAAGAAGACGGAATACTGTACCCCGATTGCGTTAATCGCTAGATTTTCCCGATGCGAATCTGCTATGTAGGCCTGAATCACCGCACGGCGCCGGTTGAACTGCGCGAACGTCTGGCCATTGGTGCACAGGATATCGCTGCCATCCTGCAGCAAACAGTCAGCCATCCGGCCATTCGTGAAGCCGCCCTGCTGTCCACCTGTAATCGCGTGGAAATGACCGTGGTCACCCATGATCCGGATGCCGCCATCGCGGCACTGCATGAATGGTTTGCGCGCAAGGCTGCCATGGACCTGGAACAGGTGATCGAGCATCTCTATTCCTACACGACCGATGATGCCGTGCGCCATCTCTACGCCGTCGCCGCCGGTCTGGATTCGCTGGTTCTGGGAGAGCCGCAGATTCTCGGCCAGGTCAAGGCATCCTATGAACATGCCCTGGATGCCGGCACTGCCGGTCACATTCTGCATCGTCTCTACCAGTCAACATTTGCCGCCGCCAAACGCGCGCGCAGTGAAACGGCCATCGGCAAACAGGCCGTCAATATTTCCTCCTGCGCCGTGGAACTGGCCCGGCATATTTTCGGTGATCTGGCAGGCAAAACAGTCATGCTCATCGGCGCCGGTGAAATGGCCGAACTTGCAGCCACCCATCTGCGGGCGCAGGGCTGTACCAATATTCTCGTCGCCAATCGTACACTGGAACGGGCGCGCAAGCTGGCACAGAACTTCGACGGCCACGCATTGACCCTGGAGCATATTGAACAATATCTGGATGCAGCGGACATTGTCCTCTCCAGCACCGGTGCCAATACCTTTGTGCTGTTGCCCGACACAGTCGAGCGCGCCATTCGCAAGCGAAAAAACCGGCCCATGTTTCTGGTGGATATTGCCGTACCGCGTGATATTGACCCGCGCATTGCCGAACTTGATGATATCTATCTTTACGACATTGATGATTTACAGCAGGTTGTACAGGGCAACCGTGAGCAACGGGGGCAGGAAGCGGAAAAGGCACGCGCCCTGCTGCATGAGGAGGCAGAGGCCTTCCTGAACTGGCTGAAATCACTGGAAACGGTACCGCTGATTCGCAATATCCAGACGCATATGGAGCAACTGCGTCAGGAAGAACTGGCCAAGGCCGAGAAATACCTGAAAGGGCTGAGCCCGGAACAGCGCGAGGCCATGGAACGCTTCAGTCGCGCATTAATGAAACGCTTCATGCATCCGGCACTGAAAACGCTGAAAACACTGCCTGCCGATATTGAAGGAGATTTGCTCATGGGCTCGGCCAACCGGCTGTTCGGCCTGGAGCAAACACGGGCATCGACAACTGATGCCGGCAAGGAGTCCGATGAACAACCGCTACGATGACATTCTTCGTCGCCATGACGAACTTGCTCGCATGCTCGCCGACCCGGACATTGTCAGTAACGCCAAGCAATACAGTCGCCTGTCCAGGGAGTTCTCCGAGCTTGCACCGGTGGCTGAGACCATCCATAAATTACAGCAGCTGCAACAGCAACTGGCCGAACAGCAACAGATGCTTGAGGAGCCCGATTGTGATGCCGAGTTGCGCAGTCTGATTCATGACGATATCGCACGGCTGAAAAGCGATATCGAAGCCATTCGCGCACAACTGACCATCCTGCTGTTGCCCAAAGATCCGAACGATGAGCGCAATGTCATTCTGGAAATCCGTGCCGGCACCGGCGGCGATGAAGCGGCCCTGTTTGCCGCCGACCTGTTTCGTATGTACAGCCGCTTTGCCGAACTGCATGGTTTCCGCGTGGAGGTGCTCTCGGCCAATGAGACGGGCATCGGCGGCTTTAAGGAAATTGTCGCCCAGATTTCCGGCCAGGGCGCCTATTCAAAACTGAAATTCGAATCCGGTGTCCATCGCGTGCAGCGCGTACCGGAAACCGAATCCGGCGGCCGCATCCATACTTCCGCCGTCACCGTTGCAGTTCTGCCTGAGGCCGAGGATGTGGATATCAATATCCGGCCGGATGAATTGCGAATCGACGTCTACCGCGCTTCCGGCGCCGGCGGTCAGCATGTCAACAAAACCGAATCGGCCGTGCGTATCACGCACCTGCCCAGCGGCATTGTCGTCACCTGTCAGGATCAGTCCAGCCAGCACAAAAACAAGGCCCGTGCAATGAAAGTCCTGCAGGCACGCCTGTACGACCGGCAACAGCAGGCGGCGCATGATGAGCGCTCGGAGACCCGTCGCTCCATGGTAGGCAGCGGCGATCGTTCCGAACGCATCCGCACCTACAATTTTCCGCAGGGGCGCATTACCGATCATCGTATCAGTCTGACGCTGTACAAACTTGAACAAATACTTAACGGCGATATGGATGAACTGGTTGATGCGTTGTTATCCCACCACCAGGCTGCACTGCTGGCCAGTCAGCAATGATGGCTCGCACCCTGCTGCGAGAGGCCTGTGAACGCCTGCAACAGGCCGGCTGCGAACAACCACGCCTGGATGCCGAATGCCTGCTTGCCCATGCCTGGCAGATCAATCGTACCGGCTTGTACATGCGTATGCGCGAGGATGTCCCGCAAGATGTCTGCGATCGCTTCCAGCAGGCCGTGGCTCGCCGCCAGCAACGTGAACCTTTGGCCTATATTACCGGTGAGCGTGAATTCTGGTCCCGTTCCTTTCGGGTTAATCGCCACACGCTGATCCCGCGCCCGGAAACCGAACACCTGATTGAGGCAGTCCTCAGGCATATGCCACACAGGCAACAACCATGGTTTGGCTGCGATATCGGTACCGGATCCGGCTGCATCGCCGTCACCCTAGCCTGCGAATATCCTGCAGCACATCTGCTGGCGACGGATATCTCCCATGCTGCCCTGCGCATGGCGCGATACAATGCACAAAAATTGCAGGTATGCGATCGTTTGCAATGGCTGCAGGCCGACAACCTCACGGCCCTGTCCGGGCAGGCCTGCTTCGACCTGATTATCACCAACCCGCCCTATGTTGCCCGTCACGAAATGGCGCAACTGGCGCCGGAACTGGGTTTCGAACCCGAGCATGCGCTGACTGACCGGGCCGATGGCCTGAGTCATCTGCGCTATATTCTGCAACAGGGGGCGCAACACCTGCGTGCCAGAGGCCTGTTGATTGTGGAAACGGGAACCTGCGGCCTGCCGGAAACCCCTTCCTCGCTGGTGCTGGCAGAGGAAATTCGCGACCTTGCCGGTTTGCTGCGCGGCGGCGTTTACCGGCACCTATAACGGCGCACGATACAATAGCGGGAACTCCGCCTCAGCAAGGCCAAGAGCAGTCATTTCCTGCAATAAATGCCTGCGCGTTAACGGAATTTCGTCGAGAAACTGTCGTTTGCCGTCACGATACGCCAGCCGGGCAAAAATGCCGATGGCCTTGATATGCCGCTGCCAGGCCGTCAGACGCAGCATACGGTGCCAGTCATCCTCACCGGCAAAGTCTGCGCGCAATGCGGCCGGCAGGGCCGCAAAAAAATGCCTGCTCCACCGCAGTCGCAGCGGTTCTGCATAATCCTGATAACAATCATATAACAGCGAAGCCAGATCATAGGTCACCGGCCCCGTCACGGCGTCCTGAAAATCGATTATGCCCAGCACGGCCTGACCGTCCGGCAACATCAGGTTGCGACTGTGAAAATCCAGATGCACGGGAACGCGCGGCAAGGCAGCCAGGCGCTCAAGTCTCGGCTGCAATGCCGCATGAAAGGCCTGCCGCTGTTCCGCCGATGGCGTGAAACCGGCCACATGTGGCAGATACCAGTCGAGATAGAGATCGCATTCACGCTGCATGCGCGCCACATCGAAGACCGGCAGCCCGGCCGGCGATTGTGCTGCCTGCAGGCAATGCAACTGGCGCAGGGCATCGGCAAACAGCGCATCCAGTTCCCCGCCCCCGGCAGCAAAAACGGCCCAGGTCATATCACCGAAGTCTTCCAGCAGCAGCAACCCGTTGACTTCATCCGCCGCATACAATGCCGGCACCCGCAATCCGGCCTGCTCCAGCCATTGCCGCACATGCAGAAACGGCGCCGTTTCCTCCATCGGTGGTGGCGCATCCATCAGCACATATGTCCGTTCCGCATCATGCACCCGGAAATATCTGCGAAACGAAGCATCGCCGGATAAGGAACGGATTTCAGCCCGCTCCCCCAGTACGCCATCGATCCAGCGACGGCGCAGGACATGGCGTTGATCACCTTGCATAGACCACCAGGTCGCGAAGATGCAACTTTTTCCCGATATCTTCCCTGGCATGATCCGCCAGCAACCGGCTGTGAAACGGACCGGCGATTACACGGAACCAGCGCCCCTTGCCTGTCAGTTCCACGGCCTGAATCGACCCTGACACATGCGCCTGCTGCAGGCGATGCAACAGGCGACGGGCATCGCTTTCGCGCCTGAACGATCCCACCTGGATATGATAGCGCACGCTGGCAGACGAGGAAGTCTTCGCCATCTCCTGCTCGATCAGATGTGAAACATCGTCCTTTTTGGCTGCATGGGACGGATTCGCCGGCACGGCATGACTTTCAGACAACGGTGCCGGAGTCACCGATTGCCTGGGCAGTTCGCTGTAGAACGTCAGTTCACCGACCTCCCCCTGCTGCGCCTGCAGGCGTTGCTGCAAGGCCTTCTTCTCGGCCTGCAATGCCTCAATCTTCCGCTGCTGTTCGGCAAGCTGTTGCTGTAATCGCTGCTCGGCTTCGTGGTCCGTACGAACCGTCACCCTGCCCTGACTTTTACCGATCCATACACCCAGGGCAAAGCAGACAACCATCAGTGCCAGCGCTGCGAACATCCACCCCGGACTGATCGTTGCCGTTGTTCGCTTTTTTCTGCCCGGCTTGCGTCGGGATGATGCTTTGACACTGGCAAAATCCCGCCCGGCCACTACATCCGCTCCGGCGCATTCACACCCAGCACATGTAAGGCATTGGCCAGCACCTGACGACTGGCCTGAATCAACAGGATACGCGCCTGGCTTAAGGCACGATCATCGGTAATCACGCGATGCTTGTGGTAAAACGAATGGAAATCGGCGGCCAGACGCATGGCAAACGTCGCCACGCGGTAAGGCTCCAGCCGCTCGGCCGCCTTGGCCAGCATTTCCGGATATTCAATCAATGCCGAGATCAGACGTTTTTCCTCATGCGAAACCAGCAGCGATAAATCCTCCGCGCCGGCTTCCGCCGTCACCCCTTCCTCCGCGGCCTTGCGCAAAATGGCCGAGGCCCGGGCATGAGCATACTGGACATAGTACACCGGATTCTCGTCGTTTTTCTGCTTGGCCGTTTCCAGATCGAAATCCAGCTGACTCTCGACGCGTCGGGTCATGAAATTGAAACGCACGGCATCGCGCCCGACCTCGTCCACGACCTCGCGCAGGGTGACAAACGTTCCGGCGCGCTTGGACATGCGCACCGGCTTGCCATCGCGGGTCAGATTGACCATCTGCACCAGCAATACATCCGGCTGTTTCTCACGCCCGGTCAGCGCCTTCATCGCTGCCTGCACCCGCGCCACATAGCCGCCGTGATCCGCACCCCAGACATCGATCAGTCGATCAAAGCCACGCTGATGCTTATCGAAATGATAAGCGATATCCGCGGCAAAATAGGTCGCACTGCCATCCTGCTTGAGCAACGGGCGATCCACATCATCGCCATAGTCCGTGGCGCGGAACAGTAATTGTTCAACCGGCTGATAATCGCTGACTTCCTTGCCCTTGGGTGGCGGCAGCACGCCTTCATAGACCAGACCATCCGCTCTCAACTGCTCGATCAGCGCGGTCACGCGACCGGAACGGTGCAGTTCCAGCTCGGAGAAAAACACATCGAAGCAAATACCCATGGCCGCCAGATCCTGGCGAATCATGGCCATATTGGCCTGCACGGCGGCCTGACCGACCGCCTGACGGCGCGCCTCTTCATCCATCGCCTGCCACTCGGCAAATGGCCGCTGCTGCAACAGTTCACGGGCGATATCGATGACGTATTCACCCGGATAGGCCGAGGCCGGAAAATCGATGGCCAGGCCCTGCAACTCCTGCATGCGCAACCAGACCGAGTCCGCCAGTACACCAATCTGGGCGCCGGCATCGTTAATATAATATTCGCGCGTCACCTCATGACCCACGGCCTGCAGCACCGAGGCCAGCACATCCCCGACCACGGCGCCGCGCCCGTGGCCGACATGCATCGGGCCGGTCGGATTGGCGGAAACAAATTCCAGGCAGATGCGTTCACCATGCTGGCGACTCTGCCGGCCATACGCCTCGCCCCGGGCAAGAATTTTCTCGATCACCCCTGCCTCACTGGCCTTCTTCAGGTGAATATTGATGAAACCGGGCCCGGCAATTTCGGCCGATTCGACAGCATCCGGCCAGCGGACCGTTTGCAGAATCAGGGCCGCAATCTGTTGTGGTGGCTGCCGCAGAATGCGACTTAACGCCATGGCAATATTGGCGGCATAGTCGCCGTGCTCTCTGATTTTCGGACGTGTCAGGCGGATTGGCGGCAGCTCCTGCCCGCTCTCCACCAGCTGTTCCACTGCATGCTGCAGTGCTGATTCCAGTGTCTCTTTCACACGACCTCCACAAACCAAAGTGGCCGCATCCTAGGAGCCTGCCCGACTCAGGGCAATGCAGCGATGGCTGTTGCTGTTCAGTGCTGGCACCCCGGACAATAACAGGTGCTGCGTCCCTGTTGCACGATACGCCGAATCGTCCGTCCGCAGCGAACACAGGGTTGCTCCTGTCGTCCATACACGCGGAAATCATGGGCAAAATAACCACTGCGCCCGTCGATATGCATAAAATCGCGAATGGTACTGCCGCCGGCAGCAATCGCCTCCTGCAGAACGCTTCTGATATTCGCACACAGGGCCGCGATGCGTGGAAAGGCAATGCGATTGCTGGCCCTGGCCGGATGAATGCCGCTGCGAAACAACGACTCGGCGGCATAAATATTGCCCACGCCAACCACCACCGAAGCATCCATCAGCACATGTTTGATCGGCGCCCGGCGTGAGCGACAGCAGGCAAACAGGTAATCAGCATCAAATGCGGCGCCCAAAGGCTCAGGCCCCAGGTGGCGCAGCCAGGCATGCTGCATCAGCGCTGATGTATGGCTCAGCCCCAGATAACCGAATCGTCGCGCATCACAATAGCGCAGACTGCAATCATTACTCCAGTCCAGCCGCACATGTTCATGCCGGCGTGGCGGATGTGTGATGCAGCCCGCATGAAACTGACCGCTCATGCCCAGGTGCCACAGCAACACCTGCCCGTTATCAAAGCGGAACAGCAAATATTTGGCCCGCCGCTGTAAATCGACCAGTTGCTTCCCGATCAGTGTGCTCAGCGCCGGATAAGGATAACGCAAGGCTTTCCCGCTGGTACGCACCCCTTCTAAATGCTGGCCGCAAATATGCGGTAAAAGCCCCTGGCGTATCACCTCAACTTCGGGTAGTTCCGGCATATCTCTCCTTTGTCATGCTGTGGCTTGCGACATCTGCAGCGGCCAACCATAATCGGCATATGATTGAACAAGCGGAGCCTAACGCCGATCTGTCACTGGATACACGGGAATTTCCCATTCTGGCCATGCTGTTCCCTGACGAACTGCAGCAACTGGCCTCCGAGGCGCGAAGTATGGAGTGCGTGGCCGGTGTAGATATTATTCTGGAGGGGCAACAGCCCAAAGATCTGTATCTGGTGCAGCATGGCCTGCTGAAGGTCAACAAACGCCATGGCGACCGCATCATCGAGGTGGGCACGATCACGCCCGGCGAAGCCTTTGGTGAAGCCTCCATCCTGTATCAGGCGCCGGCAGGCGCCGGCGTGCGCACCATCGAACCCACTGTCCTGTATGCCATCCCAGGCGTGGCAATCACCCATATTCTGGGTTCCAATGAACGTTTTTTTCGTGCCCTGAAGCAACTGGCAGAGCGTCGCTCGGCCGCCAGCGCACTGGCCGTCAATCCGCTGTTTTCTGTCTTGCCCCAGGCTGTTCGCGAGGTCATTCTGTATAACAGCCGCGTCATCTCACTGGAGCCGGGGGAACAACTGTTTCATCAGGGCGATGAAGATCGCGGCCTGATGTATCTGGTTCTCGGCGGCGAGGCGGAAATATCCATTCCCCACCCGACCGATCCGGAACGACGACTGGTGTTTGCCAAGGCGGTATCCGGCGATGAAATCGGTGAAATGGCCATCCTGTGCAACGATCCGCATGCCGCGACGGTCACCGCGGTGACGCCGCTGCGCCTGATGACCATCAATACAGAAAGCGTTATTGCCTGGCAACGCCGTTATCCCGATTTCAAATATGAACTGTATGCCTGCGTACAGCGCAAGCTGCTGCATTCCATGCAGGCCTTGGCGCCCATCATCGGCGAGGAAAAGGCACGCAGTCAGACCATTGACCGCCTGCCGCCCATTACCTGAGACCCCCAGCGCCGGTCAGTGGCGCACCCACCAGACAATCAGCCAGCCGACAGCCACGGCGGTAATGCCAAACACGCGCAGGCTGGCCGGCGGCAAGTGGGGCAGACGCCGCATCATCTCGATCATCTGTGCAGGAAACAGCGCATACATCGCTCCTTCAAGCACCAGCACCAGACCAAGCGCCGCCCACAGGTCGGACATCGGTTCTCCTATTTCGAGCGCTCAAAGAAGTGGAAGAACTCCGATTCAGGCGAAATAACCAGACGCGTATCCTTGCCAACCGATGTGCGGTAAGCCTCCAGCGAACGCAGGAAAGCATAGAACTCCGGATCCTTTTTATGCGCCGCGGCATACACAGCCGTCGCCTCGGCATCGGCCTGACCACGGATGATCTGGGATTTCTTGTAGGCATCCGCAAGAATAATTTTACGCTGCTTTTCCGCCGCAGCCCGAATTTCCTTGGCGGCTTCCTCACCTTCGGAACGATATTCCTTGGCAATACGCTGACGTTCCGCCTTCATGCGCTGATACACGGCTTCCGAGTTCTCTTCAGGCAGATCGGCACGCTTGATACGTACATCCTCGATATGAATACCCAGATCAGCCACATCCTTTTCCGCCCGATCGCGAATCGACAGCATCAGCTTGGCACGCAGATTTTCCTCTTCGCCACCGGACACGATCTCATGCAGGGTATGCTGGCCAAGCACTTCACGCACTTTACCGCGCACCACATCGTCCATGCGGGCTGCAACCCCGCTCTGCGTCCGGGCCACCTGGTACACTTTCAACGGATCGACAATTTTCCAGCGTGTATAATTATCTACCAGAATGGTCTTCTTGTCCTTGGTGATAACTTCATTCACCGGCGCATCGCTTTCCAGCAAACGGCGGTCAAAACGGCTGACCGACTGCCACGGCAGCTTGAAATGCAGGCCGGCCTCCTTCACCACAGTCTGCGGATTACCGAATTGCAGTACCAGCACCTGTTCCCGCTGATCAACAATAAAGGCACTGCTGCTCACCAGAAACACCAGCGCAGCAGCAACAATCAACATCATGGTCTGTTTTGGCGACATTATTTCACCTCCACCTTATTCATTCGGTCCAGCGGCAAATACGGCAATACGCGATCGCCCACGCTGCGATCCACAATCACCTTTTCCATATCTGCCAGTACGGATTCCATGGCATCCAGATACAGGCGCTTGCGCGTCACTTCAGGAGCCTGGCGATAGGCGGTGAGAATATCCGTGAAACGCTGTGCCTCACCCTTGGCGCGTTCGACAACTTCCTTGCGGTAGCCTTCGGCATCCAGAACCATTTTCTTTCCTTCACCGCGAGCCTTCGGAATGATGTCGTTGGCATAGGCTTCGGCCTCGTTCTTGGCCCGTTCCCTGTCTTCCCTGGCTGATGCCACATCCTTGAATTCCTTGATCACGCGCTCCGGCGGCTGCACATCCTGCAACTTCACCGTGGTCACCGAAATACCGGCACCGTACCCATCCAGCACGCTCTGGATCAGTTTCTCCGTTTCCACTTCGACTTCCGCCTTGCGCGAGGTCAGCACATCATCAATCAATGTCCGGCCAATCACTTCGCGAATGGCCGATTCCGCTGCATCGCGCACGGTTTTCATCGGCATGTCGATATTGAACAGGTAATCCTCAACGCTCTTGATTTTATATTGCACAATAAAGGAAATATCGACGATATTCTCATCCTTGGTCAGCATCAGCGACTCATCGGAGCGCTTGCGGATAGTGCCATCGGCAAACCGGCGCAGACCGATCTCCAGACGCTGGACACGAGTGACCGGAAGCTTTTCAACCGTCTCAATCGGATAAGGGAAATGCCAGTTCAGGCCCGGCCCCTTCGTTGCCGCATGGGCACCGAAACGCAGCACAACCGCCTCTTCATCCGCCGCAACCATATAAAAACCGGACGCCACCCACACCAGAAAGGCAATGCCAAGCACCCCGCCGACAATACCCTTGTTCAGACCCGGCGTACCGCCCCCGCCTGCTCCGCCGAACATGCCGGACAAGCGTTCCTGCAAACGGCGAATCACCTCATCAAGATCCGGCGGCGTCTGACCTCCACCTGGTCCCTGTCGTTTACCCCATGGGTTATTGGGCTGATTTGGATCGCTCCAGGGCATATGTCATACCTCCGACTAAGCAATAGGCCGCGCAGTGTAACAGCTGAAACACACTTTTCATCCTTTGCCGTCGCACGGGTAAACAAGCCATGGTATATTTTCGCCATGCCCATTATTTTCCGCTGGATCTTCTCTGCCTGCCTGATGCGAACCCTGACCACGCTGATCGCATTGCTGGCCATTTTTGTTATTATTGAAACATTTGACAAAACCCGTTATCTCGGTGATACCTTCAACATCGGCCTGCTCATTGAATATCTGGCGCTGAAAATTCCTTTCATGGCCGGCGAATTCATGCCGGTTGTCGTCCTTGTGGCAACCAGTGTCTATCTGGTCGAACTCTCCCGTCATCAGGAAATCGTCGCCCTGCGTGCCGCAGGACTCGGCATTAACAAGCTGGTTTCACCGATTCTCAGCGTGGCCGCGCTGGCTGCGGCCATCACCTTCGGCATCAGTCAATGGGTTGCACCGGTCACCAACCATCGCATGGATGATATCGAACGCATCCATATCAAGCACCAGGCGGCGAATAAAAGCAGCATACAGTGGCTGAAAGACGGACATACGTTCTTCAAGCTCACACCGCTCTCGCAACAGCAATATGCCGTGGTCGTGCTGCAAACCGATGCCCGGGGACACTGGCTGAAAAAAATCGACAGCAGCAAGGCCTTCTATAAAGACGGACAATGGATTCTGCATCAGGTCTATATCAGTTCGCCATCTGCCGATGGCCTGAGCCTGACGCATCAGGATTATCTGACCCTGGCATCCGACGTCAGCCCGCAAACGGCCCGCCCTCCCGAGCCCGATGCCATGGATATCATTGCGCTGAATCATTATATCGACAGCCTGCAACAGGCAGGCCTGAAAGCAGAATCATATATCTATTCACTGCACAAAAAGATCACCGCCCCGCTGGCCTGTCTGTTCATGGCGCTGCTGGCCATTGCGCTGTGCACCCATATCAGCAACCGCAGCAGTTCCGCTTCCTGGGGCGTGATTTCGGCCATTTCACTGGGACTGCTCTTTTACGTTTTCGGCAATGCCAGTGCCCTGCTGGCAGGCAACGGCCAGTTACCCCCGGCCTATGCGGCCTGGTTACCCAGCCTGGTCTTTGGCGGCTTCTCCATATACCTGCTGCTGCAGCGTGAGGGTTTTTAAACTTTCAGCAACTGAATAAAAGCCTGATGCAGGCTGGTATTGGTCGCAAGAACATCTCCCTGCTCCAGATCAAGGGATTCGCCCTGCAGACCAGTAGCCATCCCGCCGGCCTCCTGCACCAGCAGATAGCCGGCCGCAATATCCCAGGCGCATAATCCCGCTTCCCAGTAGGCATCCAGGCGTCCTGCAGCCACATAGGCCAGATCAAGTGCCGCCGATCCGCCGCGCCGATAAGAATCACAATGGCGCATACAGGCATCCATACGCTGCTGAAACACATCAATCTGTTCCTTGCGGTACGACGGCAGACCGGATGCAAACAGGGCATGATCAATCTGTTCGGTATTGGTAACGCGCAGGCGCTGGCGATTCAGAAATGCGCCGCCTCCGTTTTTGGCTTCAAATGTTTCATTGCGCAGCGGATCGTGAATCACGGCAAGCATCGGCTTGCCAAGTTTCCATGCGGCAATGGACACGGCAAAATGTGGATATCCATGGATAAAGTTCGTGGTTCCGTCCAGCGGATCGATATACCACTGAATATCAGCGGCGGGATTTACCCGCTCGGCCATCTCTTCGGCAACAATGCCGTGATTGGGATAATGGCGCTGAATTTCGCGCACAATGATGGCTTCCGCACGCTGATCAATTTCGGTCACAAAGTCCCGTTTCGTTTTCTGATGAATTTTTACATGATCCCGTTCATCAAAAGCACGGGCAATCAGATCTCCCGCCTTGCGGGCAGCCCGAACGGCAACGTACAACACATGCATCTCCTGAATGGCTAAAGTCGGGCATTCAGCACGATCGCTGAACACATGCGCATGCTAGCATGCTGTTTGGTCATCGTCGTCTGTCGGTTTGCACAGCTGACAACGGCACAATGCCGCGCAACGGCTTGCGCTTCTTTTTGCAACGTATATTGTTACCTAGAAGGTATGAGAAATATTCTGAAAAACTATATCGTGCAGCACTGGCTGCTCCTGCGCAAGCGCCCCCAGGACCAGTCCATGATCCGCACCCAGATCCAGCAGGCACAGGCACGCATTCTTTTTGGCATTGCCGGCACCTGTTACCTTTACCTCCACGCCCCGCTGTTTGATCGTTTTCTTGATATTTTTCTGCCCCTGAGTGCGCTCTATTTTCTTTATAACCTGGCCATTATCCCGCGCATCAGGCGTCAGCCGCTGTCCGCCTTTCGTGCCCTGTTCGGACCGGCATTCGATATTCTGGTTGTTGGCCTCGGCATGTTCATCGATGGTGGTCATGGCAGTGGCATCTATTTCATGTTGCTGATCATTATTTTCGGCAATGCCTTTCGCTACGGCAATGCCCTGCTGCTATATTCCCAGTTCCTCAGCACCATCAGCCTGATTCTGGTCAGCATTGCCACGCTGAGTATTTTGCAGCAAAGCATCGACCTGACGTTATTATTCTGGCAATTAATCGGCCTTATTGTCATTCCCCTGTATATCTACCTTGTCGGGGAAAAGGCTGAAAAGGCGTTTCTCGGCCAGCGCGAAGCTGAGGAAACCTCACTGCGATTGCTTGATCAGGGGCCGCTGCCTGTCTTCACCTTTGATCTGGATGAACAGCAGGAACCACGCGTGCTCTACGCCAATGAAACCGTCAACCAGATTCTGCATGACGAATTTACCAGCCTGATCGGCGAACGTCCCGATGTGCTTTGTCTGCCTGAAGATGGTGAGGAAATGAACCGTTTCTGCAAGCAAACCCTGCTCAGTCTGCGCGGACAACCCAATGTCCTGTATGTACGCGGGCATACTCCCGCTGACGATAAGCCCCTGCGTCTGATGTGCACGGCCACGCATATTCACTGGCGCAATCGCAATATCGGTGTCTGTTTCATCCATGATGTCACCGAGCGCGAATCGCTGCGTCAGGAATACGAACACACCCACCGGCAGGGCTATATGTCCACACTGGTGGCCGGCATCGTGCATGATTTTCGCAATATTCTCACCTCCATTATCGGGCATGCCGAAGTCGTGCAAATGGAAACAACGGACAAACATATCCGGCAACAGCTGGAAACCATTATCGAGGCAGGCGAACGCGGATCGGCCATGGTCACACATCTGCTGACGCTGGGTAAAAGCGCCTCGAATGTCAGTGAAACCATGATCAGCGATGATCATCGTCAGGTACTGGAGCGCATCATCGGCATCGCGCGCCTGCAGCTGCCGGCACATATCAGGTTGAAATACACTATCGGCTCCCACCTGCCCACCGTCGCCATCAATCTCGTGGAAATCGAACAACTGCTGCTGAATCTGATTAATAATGCCGCCCAGGCCATAAGCCATAACGGGCAAATCAATGTGTCCGTTCAACGTGAATTCGATGCCCGGCAACAGGAGCAATTAATCATCCGGGTTCAGGATAATGGCTCGGGTATTGCCGAAGAGGACCTGGACAAAGTGACCCGGCCTTTCTGGACTTCAAGGGAAAAAGAAGGAGGTACCGGCCTCGGGCTGGCCATGGTTCAGCGCATTGTACGCATCCATAACGGCACACTGCATATCACATCCAAACCGGACCGGGGCACGACTGTCACCATTCGCCTGCCATCCCGCATGCCCTCAACCACCGACAGCGAGTCCGGCAAATCACCTGCGCCTGCTCATATCCGGGCCGCAAAGTCCTGTCATATCCTGCTGGTGGACGATGCCCCCGATGTACTGAACATCCATGCTGCCCTGCTGCAAAAAATCGGCCACCGGATTACCACTGCCCAAAACGGCAAGGATGCGCTGCAAAAGATCGAACAGGAAACCGGAACCTTTGATATGATCATCACCGACTACCGTATGCCGGAAATGGATGGACTGGAACTGATTATCGAGTTACGTCACCGCGGCATCAATCTGCCAATCATGATGATCACCGCCTATGGAGAAGATGAACGTTTACAACAAGTGTACCAGCATCATGTCACCGTACTCAGGAAACCGGTTAACCTGCGCGAACTGAACGCACAGATCACGCAGGCTCTCCGGCCAGACCAATCAACTCCGTTGCCCGAAAGTCCGCATACACCGCATCCGTAAAAAACAACCCCTGCGCCGGTGCCGTTGCCGCTCCCAGCCTGCGATCACCCTGCTCAAGCAAATGCGCAAAGCCCTGCACACTGTTCTTCCCCAGGCCAACCTCAACAAGGTTGCCGACAAGATTACGCACCATATGATACAGGAAGGCATCGGCGCGCACATGAATGCGAATACAGTCATCCCGTTGCTCAATCGTAACTTCCCGCACATGCCGCACCGGACTGTGCGCCTGACAACCACTGGCGCGCAGGGCACTGAAGTCCCGTTTGCCCACGGTCAGATGCGCTGCTGCACGCATGGCCTCGATATCCAATGGCCGGGGCATCCACCAGTGACGCCAGCGATGCAGAGCCGACAACGTGGAGCGATTCCATATCTGATAACAATAGGCCCGTTCCAGACAATCAAAACGGGCATGAAAATTATCGGCAACGCCTTGCACACCAATCACGCGTATCGTTTCCGGCAGGCAGGCATTCACACCATGAAGGTATGCCCGCGGCGCCCGCTGCCAGCGATGCGCGGCCACGTTGGCATGTACCAGCATGGCACAGGCATGCACGCCGGCATCGGTGCGACCGGCCGCAACGAGCTGTAACTGATCCGGACTTCGCTGATCCACGGCCTGCAAGGCATCTTCCAGCTGCTGCTGTATGGAGGGTGCATTACGTTGCCGCTGCCAGCCACTGAAATCATGGCCGTCGAATTCCAGCACCATCGCGATGCGGCGGCTCATATCGAGTATGCCCATACGATGATCA
>WFNX01000104.1 GCA_015488375.1 Mariprofundaceae bacterium
GCAGCGCACTGGCTCAACTCGGTTACGGCATTACGCTGCTGGAAAATCGCTACCTGTATCTCAGCGAAGATGATTTCAGCCATGGCTGGGGCATCTATATCATCGACCTGGATCATCCCGAGGGGCTGTTGGTCGAGGTGCCGGCGCCGGTTTCCGAAAAGGGGGCGCTCAATGCCGGCCTGATTACGTTTATGAGCATGAAGGGCAAGGCGCTGGCCATTGCCGGCGCACCGCGCAAGGTCAATGTTGATCGTTCCGCGGATGTGATGAGTAACCTGAATCTGCTGTTTCAGGCCTTTCACAAGACCTTTGCCCTGCGCAATGTGTTGCAGGTTCATGGTTATACGATGCAAACGGCGCGCGCACTCAGTGGTGTGCGCCGACAACTTCAGGATATCGATTTGCCGACGTTGCCGAACAAATTATGGGTCAAGGGATCGTTACCGCCATCGCTGGATGTCGGGTTGCTGAAATACATGCTGGGCGACTACGAAATCAGCTGGGAAACCACGCCGTTCAGGAATATTCAGCGCGATTCCACCCGTTCCGGTTTTGCCGAATTGTATCTCAATGACAAGGATGTACGTCGGCTGATGGCCCGCTATCTGCTGACACAGGCCGATATTCAGGCCGAAAGCGGGGAACAGCGCATTGACGGTTATCTGCAGGACTGGCTGCTCAGTGGCAAGATTCATATTGCGCCGCGCGGATCCAATGCCTATGTCCCGCCGACCCAGGAGTATCTGCTATTTATCGATCGGGAAATTCTGGTGCCGCTGTTGCATATCGGTGCTTCAGAGTTCCACAATGGTGAGTGGACCGAGGCCGGGTTGCAGGAACTTCGGGCCGTCGCCGTATCGGCATCAGTGCTGAACTATCAGCTGATTCGCTATACCGAGAAACTCAGCGGGCACCAGTACCTGATTCTGACCGAGAAACCGGATGCCAAACGCAGGCATTATTGGGGAACCTATGTGTTTTCGCTCAACGGTGGCAGCGATACGATCATACAGGTGCCGCGTCCGTTGTATGAGGTCAGCAGCTTTGAATATGGTGTCTCGCTGTTTGAACGACTGAATGCGCGTGCCTTGCTGATCGGAGGCGCCCATCATGAAGCCAATCGGGATCGTTCCTCCGATCTGATCAAGCCAGGCAATATCAGTAATGTATTTAACCTCGTGAATCAGGTGCTGATGCGCGAGGCCGGTGAGCAGCCCATGCTTGCCGTACAGTGTCGCGGTTTTGGCGCCAAACCGAATGTTGCCCGTCTGCCGGATGCGGACGTGCTTGTTGGTTTCAGTGGCGGTGTGCTGGATGAGGCCAGTCTTAGCGAGACCGAGCAGCGACTGTACCAGTCCATGCTCAGTGACGGCCTGAAAGTGCGCATTGTTGATGGCAGCCTGGATACCATCGGCTATGAAGTGGGCGCCCTGCCGCAGTCGTTGTATCTGGCGGAAGTGCCGAACAAGGAATTTGCCGTGTTGTGGCTGTCTTCACTGACGCGTTTCAGTTATCGCCAGCAGACCGACAATTATGTCCAGGCAGCGCAGTTCCGGGCCCTGAAGCTGCCGAATATCAATGCCGAGCTGCATGAATATGTGGCTGCCAGGCCATGGGCGGAAGTGCCCTCCGTGCCGGATGTGCTGCGGCAGCAAATTGTGCGCTATATCGGCTCACAGGATATTGTTGCCTTGCAACAGCTGGTTACCGCCTGGCCGCAATTTCACTTTATCCGGCTGGTGGATATCAATACCCGTCAGGCATTTCTGGGCGTGTCTGCGGGAGAGCGACTGCTGCTCCTGGCCAACCTGGCACCGCGTGATACGCGGCAGGTTTACCGGGTGGTGCGGGGTCAGGATAATACGCATGTCTTTTCCCGCTATATTTCCACACGAGCCACCTGGCTCGAGTTCGGGGAACGATAATGCATATCAATCACCGACGGCATCTTCTGCTCAGCACGTTGCTGGCGCTGGTGGTCTGGTTCAGCTGGCCGCAACTGGTCTTGCTGGAGCAGGGGTTGCGCGGCAAGGCGCTGCCCAGGGAACATCTGGATGCGGCCTTTACCAGCATCGGTTATGTGCTTGATCGTGAACGCTGGACCCGTTTTCCGGTCAATCCGGCCCTGCAAACCCTCAAGGTTCTGACGAATGCCACCATTCCCATTCAGGCCAGCTCGGAAACGACCGATGTGGAATGGGCCTATGCAATCGAGATGCAGTTTCTCGATGCCAATGGCGTCGTGATCAGGGATCATACCAATTATTATCGTTCCAGAGTGACTTGGTATCAGGATGACCGCTTCGATGAGCCGGTCACGTCATCGTTTTACGTTGATCCGGCCATTCAGCCGACGGATGGTCGAATGAGCATGATCAGTCTGCGTGGTTTGTCGGCAGCCAGAAGCGTGCGCGTCAGAATTGCCGCCATGGACCCGGGTATCCGCGACGTCGTGCTGCGCCTGTATGAACCCGAACAGGTTCCCCCGCACAAGCTGGCGGTCGCCTGGAATCATTTGAGCACGGAGCAGAAACGTTCGCTGGCCCGGGGCAATGTGTACAGTTATGACCTGCTCACCGAAGCGGAGCGAAAGAATCTGGTGCGCCGGCACTGGGTCGGTATTGGTCCGTCTGGTGTGGCCAACCAGCACTATGTCACGCGCAAGGTTTATACGTTCCGTGAGATTCAGGGTGAGGAGCTGTCGCCACCTGTGGTGCCATTTGGTGTGTACATCGGGGAAAACCGCCATGGCATGATACCGGTTCCTGCCCGGGGCGGAACGTTGCGGCTGGTGTTTTCTGCGGTCAGCGAATGGCAGCCGGACAACGCATCGGAAGCCAGTGTGCTGTTGCGCTGGATGGATCCCGGCGGTCGCGTAAGTCGTGAATTCACGGTGCCATGGTTATCGATGGAGACAGCCTTCGAGCAGCACTTTGATGCCGGGACGATAGAGATCATTTCGCCGCGTGCAGGGGCGGTTCGGGTCTACCTGCTGCAGCAGGACGGGACGGCGCAGGAAGTGACGCCTGAATATCCCTATCTGGCCGTCTATCTGGCCAGTCAGTATGCCGTTGAGTACGGTGTGAACCATGTTGGCGATGCACCGACGGTCATGCGCTTCGATTTGCGTTCGATTCGCCTGGAAGGGGAACCGGTGGCCTGCGACGGGGCAGATTATGCGCTGCTTAACGACGAGGGCGAGGTCATTCAGCAAGGCAGGATGGCCGTGAACAGTGAACCTTCATACTATGATATGCTGACCGGTCGCTGGGCCAGCAGTCAGGTCTCGGATTCACGGCGCCATTATCTCTGGTTGCCGGCGGAAGTGAGTCGGGTGCGTTTCAGTTCGGTGTGTCCGATTTCCGTGAATGGCTATGATCGTCCGCACGGCTTTATCTGGAAAACACATGTGCCGGATGATTATGAGGTGGCTAAAACGCTGGATCTGAAGAAACGGATTCCTGGCTGGTTCAGCGTGCGGCCGCTGAATCTGAAAGAACTGCTGTTACATAACAGAATTCCGCTGGTACAGGTGCAGATCCATCCGCGGCGGCATCAGGATATTCAGCAGCTGATGGCCGGCATTTATCACTGGCAGGATTATATGCCGCAGAACCGCAATCGGGCTCGCTGGTTGTTGGTGCCGCGTGAGAGTCCGTTGCCACCACGCAAACAATCGCTAGCCGGATTTTATATGCATCTCGCCGGCGGCGAGGCACGAGCCATTCATATGGACAGTGAAACAGGCAGCATGCGGCCGAATCTGATTTTCATGCGGCCCTCCGGAAAGGCGGAGCATATCCGTCTGTGGATGGATAACCGGCTGTACTACGAAACGGATATTGCCGGCCGTCTGGGTGAACTGCGTTTGCCACGCATCAATGCGGGCATGCATCGTTTTCGGCTGGAGGCCGCAGCGGAGACCCAGGTTTATATCAGCCATGCCGATGCGATTGAGCAGGTATATATCAAGCGCATGGCGCATCCGCTGGGCGGCCAGCCGTTGCGGTTTGTCATCGATAAACGGCCGGGAGAACATAACAAGGTGTTGTCGGCACGTTTGTTTATGCCTGCCGGCCTGCAACAACCTGCACAGGTTCGGGTCAGTGTGCAGGGCGTCAGGCGACAGTTGCTGCAGGATCTTGCCGGCTGGACATTTACCGAACGAATTTTTGTGTTGCGTGCGCCGGAAAGTCCGCAGCGCGTGCCGGTTCTGGGCAAGGCGGGGCAATATATGAATATTGGTCAGTCCTTCTATATCCCGTTACGGGATGATTTGCCGGCCGGCCGTTACACCATTGAATTATCCGTTGAGGGCGGGCAGGCAGGTTATGTCGCGCTGACCAATGTGGTGCCGGGCCAGTATGAGGATCGTCAGATTATTCAGGAGGCGGTGGATAATGCTGCCAGTTATCAGTAGTCGGCATGTGATGCGGCACCGGCGGATTATGGCGCTGCTGTATGGCGGCTTGTGGCTGCTCGGCTGTCAGCCATCAGTGCAGGCCGACATGATGCCGTCTGACAATACAGCGGATGAATCGGAAATTAGTGAAATGCTGGCCAGCGCCGGCCAGCACGCCGCGTTCGTCGTTCCGTCGACAGCGCAACTGGAGCAGGCAACCGATCTGTTTGAGCAGATGCTGAGGGGCTCCCCGCCGGCATCCTTACGCATGGCCTGGCAGCAGTTGGGGTTCGGGTTGACGACGCAGACCGTCGGACATCAGACGTGGTGGGTATTGCAGGATCAGCGTCAGCAGGGCGGCGGTTTTTATGTCTTCCGGCAAGATGCCGATTGCTGGCCGGTTGCCCTGCAGGCACCACACAGTTTCCATGATTTGCGTACCCGTGAACTGGGCTTGCTGCTGATGCAGGAGGGCAGGTTTGCCGCGGCGGCCTGGAATACCGTGCATCGCTACAGTATGCGTGACCATGCGCAGCAGGGAGGTGAGGGTGCGGACAGGGCAGACGCCAACGCGGCTGATATGGCGCATACGGATGCCAGCTATTTTCAGGCATTTACCCGAGCGTTTGCCCGTCGCTATCCGCATGGAGCCATTCTGCAATTGCACGGGTTCTCGCAGCAGAAAAGAAAAACGGAAGCCGGACGCTCCGCGGATATGGTGCTCAGCAATGGCAGCAGAAGTGTGAGTTCCTCGCTGTTGCAACTCAATCGCTGTTTTCAGCAGCAGTTCATCGGTGTGTCGCGAATATTCCCGATGGAAATCGATGAACTGGGTGCAACGACCAATCGCAATGCCTCTATGTTGCGATCCATGGGGTTTACCGGCTTTGTGCATATCGAAATGAGTGCACCGTTGCGTAAAAAACTGGTCGAGATCAAATTTCTGCGGGAACGCATGCTATCATGTGTCAGGGAGGTGTGGGGATGAGAATCCGATATTGGGGTTTTGATCTGTTCGTGCTGTTGCTCATGGCCGGACTCTTCCCGGCACCGGCTGATGCAGAACTGGATGTCGTGCAGGCGGAAATGGTGGCCGGAGACACGTTGCCGATGCGCTGGGACAATATCGAGGGTGCGCCATGGTATGTGACAGGTGAGGCTCCCGCATATTCCACGCAGGAAGACATGCATCTCGTGGAACTTAATGCCGGCGATATGGTGACCGTTCGCCTTCCTGTTTATGAAATGCTGCGCATTTATCGCCCGGACGGAACCTTGCTGCCGACGGATGTGCAGGTGTCGCTGTCCAATGGTACCGGGCTGTATGCCCGCTGGCAGCCACAGCGCAGCCATGACGGCCACTCCCTGCTGGTGGCGCCACAGGCATCGGATTCCATGCTGGTCAGAATTCAGGTCCCGGCCAATGGCCAGACGAGGCGACTGGCTCTGTTTATTTCACGGCATGAGTCACTGGGCAAGATCGCGCCGTATCGGGGAGTGGTCAGCCTGGAGGGTGAGACGGTCGGTATCCGACGCGCCGACCAGCGTGGATCACGCACATTCTGGGTTATCAAAGCCAATCAGCCGGTTACGGTACGTCTGCGCGGCCCGGCGCGCTATGTACTGGAAAACCGTTTTCAATACGGTGCACAGGAAACGGCCCTGAATCAGAATTATCAGGTGGAAGTTCACATGGATGGCAGGCTGCTGCGTCTGATGGAGTTTGAAAGCAGCATCGACAGTACCCGTCAGGTTTATGTCGGTAACCGGTATTTTCCCGGCGGCTCGGAGCGGGCTGTTGGTCAGTTACAGGCAGGGTATCTGGAGATTCCGGATGGCGAACATGAGATTCGTCTGGTCAGCAATGCCAATTTGTATGCACGCCTGCTGGAGCAGGAAGATCCCGACTACCTGTTTCCTGACTGGAATGCGCCGGTGCCCGATGCCGGCCAGATACGCAGGAAGCTTTCGGCGGAGGCGCCAACATCCGCGTGGCAGCTGAAGGCGGAAGATATCCGGCAGCGGCTTGCGCAGGCATCGCCGGCCGAAATGGAGATCATGGCGAGACGGATCATGCA
>WFNX01000105.1 GCA_015488375.1 Mariprofundaceae bacterium
GTCCATGGGGGTGGCGGCAAGGCGCAGGGAAGGCTTTCCCGGGGTATGGACGGCACAGGGCAAAATTGCCGCGCTGGGCGTGCGCGTGAAACATGGCGTGGCCTATCACGGCATGGCGCTGAATGTCGATGTGGCCGGCCACTGGTTTGCGGCCATCAACCCCTGCGGGACGGGGCTGGCTGTGGACAGGCTGGCGGCGCACGGACTGGCGCCTGCCCTGCCGGCGCTGGCGCGGGCCTGGTGCGGCGAGTTTTCGCGATTGCTGTCTGCACGTCATTGATTTACACTAAAGGCTCAAATCGCTATGGTTCGCGCCTTTTTGGCGGAGCCTTTATCGATCCGCCTTATGTCGGAGGTTTTAGCAATGCCGTTAACAAAGAAGCAACTGGCTGATTTTGAACAACAATTAACAGCCTGGCGCGATGAGCTGGAGCAGGGGCAGCATGAGAACATGCATGCCATGCACGAGCAGGAGCAAAGCGCGTTCCCTGATCCGACCGATCAGGCCAGCGTGGAGACGGATCGCAGCTTCGATCTGCGCATCAAGGACCGCGAAAGAAAGCTGATCCGGAAAATCAATCAGGCGCTGACCCGAATCAAGGATGGCGAATTCGGCATTTGCGAATCCTGTGGCGGCAATATCAGCGTGAAGCGTTTGCAGGCGCGTCCGGTGACGACGTTGTGCATTGATTGCAAACAGGAACAGGAGCAGGAAGAGCGTACGCGCCTGGATTGATTTGCCGTCAGGCCGTGTTTTGAAAACTCCGTCTTTTGGCGGAGTTTTTTGTTGATTCGCTCTTGTTGTCAGCAGGCCAATTTGTAGAGTCGAGTCGATGTCATATCTGGTTCTAGCCCGCCGCTGGCGGCCCCGTACATTTGCCGACCTTGTCGGTCAGGACGTGGTGGTGCGCACCATCCGTAATGCCTTGAGCGCCGGCAAGCTGGCGCATGCCTATCTGTTTTGCGGCATTCGCGGCGTCGGCAAGACCACGATCGCCCGCCTGATGGCCATGGCCGTCAATTGCCGGCAGCCGCAGGATGGTGAGCCATGCGGTACATGCAGTGCATGCCGCAGCATTATGGATGGCGCCAGTTTCGATGTGCAGGAAATGGATGCGGCCAGCCATACCGGCGTGGAAGATATCCGTGAAATTCTGGACAGTGTGCGTTATCCGCCGAACAGCCTTTCCTGCAAGGTGTTCATTATTGATGAGGCGCATATGTTGTCCCGGAATGCCTTCAATGCATTGCTGAAGACGCTGGAAGAGCCGCCCGCCAGGGTGATGTTTATTCTGGCTACGACCGAGGCGGAAAAGCTGCCGGTTACGGTACGTTCACGTTGTCAGCGTTTTGATTTGCGACGGCTGGGAATGGCGGAAATCCGTCAGTATCTCGAACATGTGCTGCGGACGGAGAAGATCGATTGCGAGGCGGCGGCCCTGACGGAAATCGCACAGGCAGCTGATGGCAGCGTGCGCGATGCATTATCGCTGGCCGAACGGGTGCTGGCCTATGCCGATGGTCGTCTGACGCTGGAGGATGTCCGACAGGCACTGGGGCTGGTTGGCCGGGATCTGGCCTGCCGGTTGTCGGAAGCCGTCTTTGCCGGCGACGGGGCACAGGCCGTACAATTATTGCGCAATGCGTTGCAGGGTGGTCAGGTTCCGCGCACGGTATTGCAGTCGCTGGCTGCTTTATGGCACCAGCTGGCATGCCTTAATGTGGATGAGGCGCTGTTGCGGGAAGAAATGGATGAGGCGCACCGGCAATGGCTGGAACAGCAATTGTCCGGCCTGACTCTGGCCTGGCTGGATCTGCGTTATCAGGTACTGCTGCATGGTCTGCGCGATTTGCATCTGCTTGATGAAACGATCGGCAGCGAGATGTTGCTGTTGCGTTTGTGTGCCTTGCATGCCCTGGCCGGGGACGAGCCGTCCCCTGCGCTGCGAAACAAGCCACATCCGGCCGGCGATGCCAGGGCAGCGCATAAGCCAGCCTTGGTGAAGCCGAAGCCGGAGCTGAAACCGGAGCTGAAACCGGAGTCGAAGGCACCGGCATCTGAAGCGCAGCCTGCCGGACAGGAAGCCAGTCTGGATCTGGCGGGGCGCCCGCCGTTGTCTTTCGCTTCATGGCAGGAGGCAGTCGATGCCTATGCCGCTGTGCGTCCGGGTACTGCCGCTATCCTTGAGCATGTTGTTTGCCATGAGTATGGCGAGCGGGTTCGGCTTGTGCTGGGCAAGACACAGGAGCGCCATCTGGCTGCTCCCGAGCGCCAGGCCTTTGCCGAATGGCTGGGGCGGGAGGTGTTCTGGGAATGCAAGGAACATTCGGTCGAGGGTGAAACCTTGTCCCAGCAGCGGCAACGCAGGGCCAGGGCCGAAGCCGAGCATTTGCGCCAGCAGGCCAATGATGATCCGCATGTGCAGCAACTGATGGGCGAACTGGGAGCCACACTGGTCGATGTTTTGCCGCCGGGCGTGCAGGACGAATAACAGTAATGAGTGGAGTTTGACGGATGAATATTGCAAAAATGATGCAGCAGGCAAAAAAAATGCAGGAAAACCTGCAGAAAATGCAGCAGCAGCTGGCGGAAATGGAAGTCACCGGCGAAGCAGGCGGCGGGATGGTAAAGGTTACGATGAATGGTGAACGTATCGTCAGCCGCGTGTCGATCGATGATGCAGTGTGGCAGGAGCATGATAAGGAATTGCTGGAGGATCTGGTGGCCGCGGCCTTTAATGCCGCCGTCGGCTCCGTGGACGAACTAAGCAAGCAGAAACAGCAGGAAATCATGGCCGGCATGCCGATGCCACCGGGATTCTCGCTTTGATATCCATGGTCGGCGTGCCCGCCTCGCTGGCTGCGGCCATTGAGATGCTGGCGTCATTGCCGGGCGTGGGTCCGAAAACGGCCATGCGTCTGGCATTGCATTTGCTGAACCGTCCGGCCACTGAAGTGCAGGCGCTGGCGCAGGTGCTGGCGGGCTTGCATGATCAGGTGGGCTTTTGCGAGCGCTGCGGCTGCTTTGCCGAACAGCAGCAATGCCTGATCTGCCAGCATCCACAGCGTCAGTCCGATGTTATCTGTGTCGTTGAACAGCCGGTGGATGTGCTGATGATGGAGCGTGGCGGCATGTTTCGCGGGCAATATCATGTCCTGCACGGGCGCCTGAGCCCGGTTGATGGCATCGGCCCCGAACAGCTGCGCATTGCGGCACTCGATCAACGGGTGGATGAAGGCGTGGGTGAGCTGATTCTGGCGACCAGTGCTACGGTCGATGGCGAAGCCACGGCGCATTTTCTGGCCCGGCGTTACCAGTCGCGGGTCGAACGTTTGTCACGCATTGCGCGTGGCGTGCCGGAAGGTGGCGAACTGGAGTATCTGGACGAATATACCTTGCAGCGGGCGCTGGATCAGCGCGTGCTCTGGGAGTAAAAACGATGAATATTACAGTCATTGGTACGGGATATGTCGGGCTGGTCACGGCAGCCTGCCTGGCCGAAGTAGGGCATCATGTGTGCGGCATTGATTGCGATCAGCATAAGCTGGACAAACTGGCTGAAGGCATAATGCCGATTCACGAGCCGGGCCTGGAGGCCATTGTCTGTCGCAATATGCAGGCCGGGCATCTGAGTTTCACCAGCGATTATGCCGCCGGTGTCGCCAGCGCCGAGGTGGTGTTTCTTGCCGTTGGAACGCCGCCTGATGAAGATGGTTCGGCAGACCTGAGCCATGTGCTGGCTGCCGCGAAGGAAACGGCGCGATATGTGCAGCGGGATTGTCTGCTGGTGACCAAATCGACAGTGCCGGTCGGCACCGGCGAAAAAGTCGAGGCCGTGGTGGCCGAAGTGCTGGCATCACGCGGTGGTTCATTATGCATCCATGTGGCCAGTAATCCGGAATTTTTGCGCGAAGGCCAGGCGGTTAATGATTTTCTGAAACCCGATCGCATTATTGTCGGCATTGAGCACGCCGGGGATGCCGCGATTTTCCGGCGCCTGTATGCACCGTTTAACCGCAATCGTGATCGTCTGGTGCTGATGGACAGGAAATCGGCGGAGATCACCAAGTATGCGGCCAACGCGATGCTGGCCACGCGGATTTCCTTTATGAATGAAATCGGCCGCCTGTGCGATCGGGTGGGTGCGGATGTGGAAGCCGTGCGTATCGGCCTGGGCTCCGATCCGCGCATCGGCCCGCATTTTCTTTATGCCGGCGTCGGCTATGGCGGTTCGTGTTTTCCCAAGGATGTCAAGGCATTGCGGGCAACAGGGCTGGAATATGGGGAGCCGTTGCAGGTGATCGATGCGGTGCATGAGGTCAATGAGCAGCAGCGTCTGCGTTTTGCCCGTCAGGTGCGGGATTCACTGGCCGCATGCGAACGGCCGCGGGTGGCGCTGTGGGGGCTGGCGTTCAAACCGGGCACCGATGATATGCGTGAAGCTCCCAGTCGTTTGCTTGTCGATACCCTGTTGCAACAGGGTGTCAGCATCCGTGCTTATGATCCGGCAGCAATGGATGTCTGTCGCGCCATCTGGCCGGATCAGCCGGGGATTGAGTTTATGCACTCGCCCGAGTCCTGCTTGCCCGGTGCCGATGCCCTGGTCGTGGTGACCGAATGGCTGTGTTTCCGTGAACCGGACTGGCCGGAAGTGGAGCGCCTGATGCCCGGACGTATTCTGTTTGACGGTCGCAATCTTTATGATCCCGAACTGATGCGACAACGGGGCTGGCAGCATTATTGTATCGGGCGGGGCAGGCCTTATCCGGAAACATGAACATGGATTCCTTTGAGTCGCTGATCCGGCGCTGGCGTGCGCTGTGTGCCGAACTGGAGCCGCGGGGTGTGCGTTTGCTGGTCGTCAGCAAATATGCACCGGATGATGCCGTGGCGGCCCTCATTGCTGCCGGGCAGCGGGATTTTGCCGAATCACGTCCGCAGGCCCTGCGTGATCGTGCCCGGCGCTGGCCGGAATGCCAGTGGCATATGATCGGGCCATTGCAACGCAACAAGGCGAAATATGTGGGACGCTTTGCCGGCATGTGGCACAGCGTGGAAAGCCTGCAGCAGGCCGAGGCGGTTGCTGCGCATGTGCACGGGCGTACCCTGCCCGTGCTGATTCAGGTGAATTTGTCCGGCCAGGCGCATCAGCATGGTGTGGCGCCGGAACATGCCGATGCGCTATGCCGGCAGGTGGCGAATGTCAAAGGACTCCGGGTGTGCGGGTTGATGGGGATGGCGCCGAAGGATGCCACGCGGGAAAGTTTCCGGACCCTGTGTCGCTTGCGGGATCGATGTGCGGATGGAAGCTTTGCGGAGTTGTGCATGGGTATGAGTCATGATTATGCATGTGCCGTGGATGAGGGCGCAACAATGGTCCGGATCGGCTCGGCATTGTTCGGGGAATGGGACACGAGACTAGCACGAAAGGACAGGGATTAGGTTCATGAAAGAGCAAAAAATATCGTTTATCGGCGGCGGCAATATGGCGGAGGCTATTATTGCCGGTCTGGTGCGCTCCGGGCATGAGGCGGAGAAGATATATGTGGCCGATCCGCAGTCGTCACGCCTGCAGTTACTGCAGCAGAAATACGGCGTGCAGACCTGTCAGGATCGCCTTGATCTCATGCAGGCGGAAGTTGTGGTGCTGGCGGTCAAACCGCAACAGATAAAAGCGGCGCTGCAGGATTTCCGGGACATGTTCAGGGCAGATCAGACACTGGTCAGCATTGCAGCCGGCGTGACGCTGGCGCAATTGCGCGAAATGGCGGGCGAGCAGGTGCAACTGGTACGGGTTATGCCCAATACGCCGGCGCTGGTCGGCGCGGGCGTTTCAGCATTGTTCAGCGAGCAGGCCGGTGAGCATCAGCAACGGGCCGAATATTTGCTGCGTGCCTGCGGGCAAACATTATGGGTGGAACGCGAGAAGGATCTGCATGCCGTCACCGCCGTTTCAGGCAGCGGCCCGGCTTACTTTTTTCTGCTGGCCGAGCTGATTCAGGGCGCAGGTCAGACGCTGGGTCTGACGCCCGAGGTGGCGGCCAAGCTGGCGAATTATACGGCGCTCGGGGCCGGAAAAATGCTGGTCGAGAGCGGTCGCACGGCCTCGGAGCTGCGTCAGCAGGTGACCAGTCCCGGTGGTACGACACAGGCAGCGCTGGATGTGATGTTCGAGGAAGGGTTGCCCGAAGTCGTACGCAATGCCGTGGCTGCAGCAGCGCGACGTTCGGCTGAGCTGGGGCGCTGATATGTTTATCATGGGTTACTTTCTGCAGGCTGTGGCTGAATTGCTGCATATCGTGCTGATGATGCTGATGATTGTGATCATTGCCCGGGCCATTTTGTCCTGGGTATCGCCGGATCCGTATAATCCGATTGTGCGGGTGATTATACAGTTATCCGAACCGGTGCTTTATCCTGTCCGGCGACGCCTGCCGCTGTTTTCCGGCATCGATTTTTCGCCGATGCTGGTGCTGCTCGGCGTGATTTTTCTGGATGATTTTCTTGTTGCCAGCTTGCATACGATGGCCGTGCGACTGTTGCAGGGCGGTTGAGTACGGTGACCGATGGCCTTGCTGCCGCCGTTTGTGAAGCGGCGGATGGCGTATATGTATGGGTGCATGCCCAGCCGGGTGCGCGCAAGGCCATGGTGCGTGGCATGCATGGCGATGCCATCAAGGTAGCCATTCGCGAGGCCGCCCAGGACGGGCGAGCCAATGCCGCAATTCTGCGCCTGTTTGCCGATGCGCTGGGTGTGGCGAAGTCGGATGTTTGTCTGGCTTCCGGTCAGACATCGCGGCGCAAACGTTTGTTTGTGCGTGGTGATTATGCACAACTGATGCAGCGGTTGCAGGGGATGCTGGATGAAGGTTGAGGTTTTTCCTGCCTGGTTTGTACGCCATGGCATATGGTTCCTGCTGTTGCTGTGTGTGGTAGATTTTTTTGCGGGCCTGGGCGGACATACGCTGTGGGATGTCGATGAACCCAACAATGCCGTCTGTGCGCGGGAAATGCTGCTGGCCGGGAACTGGTGGGTGCCGATGTTTAACGGCGATCTGCGTTACGACAAACCGATTCTGATTTACTGGTTGCTGATGCCGCTGTACAGCCTGTTCGGCATCAGCGAATGGACGGCACGTCTGCCATCGGCCATGGCCATCACGTTGCTGGTCTGGCTGGTGTTCGAGATGACGCGCCGTCTGACGAATCGCGCCACGGGGCTGCTGGCCGCGTTGCTGCTGGTCAGCTGCCTGCATATTATTCTGATTGCCCGTGCCTGTGTACCTGATCCGTTATTGATGCTGTGTCTGGGCTTTGCCCTGCCGGCATTTCTGTTGCATGACCAGCGTTCAGCTCGGCAACCGCAGACGATGATGCCCCGGCTGCTGGTGATGGCGTATGTGGCGCTGGGATTGGGGGTGCTGGCCAAGGGGCCGGTGGCCGTGGTCATGCCGGCCATGGTGCTGGGGATATTTCTGCTGCTGGCCGGTCGCTGGCAGGACTGGCGACGGTTTTATGTCTGGCGCGGTGCGCTGATTGTGATGCTGGTTGCGCTGCCGTGGTATATCACCGTGGGCGTGCTGACCGATGGCGACTGGTTGCGCGGCTTTTTATTGCATCACAATATTGACCGTTTTACCGGCGCATTGCAGGGACACCACGGATTCCCGGGCTATTATATACTGACATATTTGCTGGGCTGGTTCCCGTGGAGCGGGCTGATGGGGATGGCCTTGCTGGCGGGAGCCTGGCGGCTGAAGGCATTGCGGGATCAGCCGCTGCGTTTGTTTTTACTGGTGTGGATTGGCGTGTATATCGTGTTTTTCAGCATTGCCCGTACCCAGCTGCCCAATTATCTGCTGCCGGCATTCGTGCCCGGCGCAATGTTGATGGCATGGTGGTGGCATGAAGCGTCCGCTGCGCAAAGGCAGCGGGCCAGACAAATCACCGTTGTTACGGCACTGGTGCTGGCATTGGCCATTGTACTCGGTGGCGGCATTGCCATTGAGCGCATGTGGCCCGGAGAATGGATTTATCTGCTGGGCATGAACGCTGTGGTATTGACCGCATTGCTGTTGTTATGGCGTCAGCGATGGCATGTCTGGCTGAGCCTGTCGGCGGCCATGGCCGTATTCGTGCTGAGTCTGACTTTATGGAGCCTGCCGAACATCGATACGCACAAGGTTGCGCCGCAACTGGCCACGGCGGCCAGTCGGGCCGGTTTTGCTGGCGATGAACTGGCGACCTATAATTATTTTCAGCCATCATTGCTGTTTTATCATGGCGGGCGATTGCCTGTGCTGGCTGATCAGGCGGCGATTGCCGACTGGCTGCTGGCCGGCAAGGCCATTGTCATGCCGCAACAGGAACTGGCGGCCTTGCCGCAGGAAATCATCCCATATTTAATTATTCATCAACGGGTGTATGGTTTGTACGCCAGAAAATGGCTGGTGCTTGTGAGTCTGCAGCCGAGGGAGGGATAGCTTGGCCGACCAACCGCTGATTTCTATTGTTGTTCCGCTGTTTCGCGAAGAAGAAAGCGTGCCGCCACTGGTGGCGGAGGTGACGGAAAAACTGGCTGGCTATGATTATGAACTGATTCTTGTGGATGACGGTTCGGATGATCGCACATTTGCCGTGATCGAGGAGCAGGTGGCGATCCATCCGCGCGTGCGCGGCATTCAGTTTCGCCGCAATTTCGGTCAGACCGCGGCCATGAGTGCCGGTTTTGAAGCCGCTCGTGGCGAATTTATCGTCTATATGGATGGTGACCTGCAGACCGATCCCGGCGATATTCCCCGCCTGCTGGAACGTTTGCAGAAGGATGACCTGGATATGGTCAACGGCTGGCGAAAACATCGCAAGGACGCCAGCCTGTCGCGAAACCTGCCATCGAAGATCGCCAATGCACTGATTCGGCGTTCCACGAAAGTGTATATGCATGATTATGGCTGTCCGATGAAACTGATGCGCGCCGATGTGGCCAAGAATCTGCGGCTGTACGGTGAACAGCATCGCTTTTTGCCGGCACTGGCGGATTTGTACGGGGCGCGCATCGGCGAGGAAGTTGTCAGCCATCGTTCGCGTCAGTTTGGTGAAAGCAAATATGGCATCGGGCGCACCATCCGCGTGCTGGTTGATTTGTTGCTGGTATTGTTTTTTCAGCGTTTCACCGATCGTCCGTTACAATTGTTTGGCTCAGTCGGCCTGGTCAGTCTGATCGCGGGGCTGGGCATCGATATCTGGCTGTCTCTGGATAAACTGCTGTTTGGCGCGGCCCTGTCGGGGCGCCCGATGCTGCAATTGGGCTCATTGCTGATTCTGGCCGGTCTTCTGCTGTTTGGTATCGGCCTGATTCTGGAGATGCAGGCGCGCATCTATTATGAATCAACAGGTCGCCGTCATTACAAGATTCGCCGCACCATCGGTCGCTAACGGCATCGCACAGCACTGATATGATCTGGATAAAAGTCACCCTGTCAGTGCTGGCACTGGGTGGATTGCTGTGGTTGCTGGATTTGCGCGCCATTGGCATGCAACTGGCAAGGGTGAATGCGGGATGGGTGCTTGCCGCCTGTCTGTTGCTGGTGGGCGGGCAGGTATTATCGGCATTGCGCTGGGCCTGGCTGGCGCGGGGGCTGGGGCTGGCTGTACATACCGGACAAAAGATCCGGCTCTACTTTCTGGGCATGTTTCTGAGTCTTTTTCTGCCATCGATTATCGGTGGCGATGTGGCGCGCGGCTACTTGCTGGCGCGCGGGCGTAAGCAGGCTGGCTGGCCGGCTGCAGCCAGCGTCGTGCTGGAGCGGCTTAACGGGGTTGTGGGGCTGGTCAGTATTGTGGCCGTGGCCATGTTTATGCTGCCGCTGCCTGCCCTGTGGACATA
>WFNX01000106.1 GCA_015488375.1 Mariprofundaceae bacterium
ACCAGCTACTGATCATCGCCTTGGTAAGCCGTTACCTTACCAACTAGCTAATCAGACGCGGACTCATCCATCGGCGTGAGGCCCGAAGGTCCCCCACTTTCATCCGTAGATCGTATGCGGTATTAGCCTGGATTTCTCCAGGTTGTCCCCCACCGATGGGCAGATATCCACGCGTTACTCACCCGTGCGCCACTCGTCAGCGGACCGAAGTCCCTGTTACCGTTCGACTTGCATGTGTTAGGCACGCCGCCAGCGTTCGTTCTGAGCCAGGATCAAACTCTCCGAAGAAAGTTGAAAAATAAAAATATGATCCCAGTTAATTGACGAGACAAATATCAAACCGGAAACCCGGATTGATACCCGCTCAAAACGTTCGTTAACGTTCTTTGAACGTGTCCGTGTCTTGAGCGACCTCTCCAATTAACAGGGAGATCCGACACGTCCACAGTTCAACTAAAAACCACTACTTGTAAAGAACAAATCCGATGACTTTCGTCAGCGGGCGGCGAACTCTATGCTCGCCGTTCGGGCTGTCAAGCCCTTCCTTCGGATGTCGCGTCCGGCATCTTCGCGATGCCTTCTTCTCCAACCGGAGGGCGGCGAACATTAGCGCCGCGTTTCGGGGCGTCAACCCCTTTCTTCAGCAGCTCTGTGCAGTGCCTTCCGGCTTGCCTTCTTCTGCTGAAGGGCGGCGAACATTAGCGCCGTATTTCGGCACGTCAACCGCTTTACGATGAAGCTTTTTTAACCTTGCCGCCAGGCCACCCCGAACAGCCCGAAAGAAGCTAACTTTCGCGGGATGTTGACCGCTGCCACACCCTTAGCTTGCGCCTAAAGGCATCGGCATAATCGCGAAATTCCCTGTCACCCATGATGATATCAACCACAGCCTCAACCATGCGCTCACCATGTTGACGCATCAGCCAGCCACGAATAGTTGCAGACGAATAGAAAATACGCGCCAGCTTTCGGCCTGCTGCCAGCTCCGGTAGCAGCACCTTCTCAACCTTAGACTGATAGAGAGAAGCACTGATATCAGCATCAAGCCCTCCGTCAATTAATGCCTCCGCCGCCATCATGCCACTGCGCATGGCATTGGAAATACCCTCCGCCGAAACAGGATCAGCAACTCCGGCTGCATCACCAACCAAGAACACACCGTTACGGACGAAACCGCCCTGACGCGGGGCAAGCGGCACCACCGAGCCATGCACCTGCTCACGCGTCACTTTCGGTAAGCCAAGCATATGCAAATACTGAGCCAGTGCATGGTGCAAATTGCCACCACGACGTCCGCCAAAACGTCCGACACCGACAGAGAGATGATCTCGCTTGGGAAAGACCCAGCTATAACCATTGCCAGGCAAATCGAAATCAAAACGAGCATTCTCGCAGAACCTCTCCAGAATATCCGCACCCACAGCCAGCTCACACTCCAGCGCCGGCGCCAGGTTTCTAAACGGCGGCCAACCAGCAAGTCGGGCGACACTACTGCCAGCACCATCCGCAGCAATCACAAACGCAGCCTCAATCACCCTTCTCCCGGAACACAGAGACACGCCATCGCCTCCGATATGCAAGGCATCCACAGCAAACCCTGTATGCAACCGGGCGCCCGCTGCCTCGGCCCGACTCACCAGCAGCCGATCGAAATCGCTCCGCATAAGCATACTGACAATAGGCTGCTCGCGCCTGACCGTGAACTGCAGGCCACTGTCGAGCATGGTCAATGTTGCCGCAAACACTTTACGTTCGATAATGGTCGAAAGATCAATATCGTCAAGCAGGCGGAGCCCACGGAATACCAGCCCTCCGCCACAGGTCTTGTAGCGCGGCAACTGCTCCTTTTCGAGAATCGCAACAGTCATACCCGCCCGTGCCAGCCTTTGTGCTGCCATGGCACCCGACGGTCCGGAACCAACTACAGCCACATCATAACGCACCGATATCGTCCGTTAATCTATTACGGTAAGCTTGAGATATTTACGCTTACCCAGTTTGATCAAATAGGGGCCGCCGGGTAATAAATGAAAATCCCTGTCGCTGATTTTTTCCCCATCAATGGACAGCGCGCCCTGTTTAATCAGCCGGATGGCCTCGCCATTACTCTGCGTCAGCCCCGCCTGCGTGAGCGCCCTGGCAATCCACAGGCCGCCATCTTCGGAGGCAAATGTTGCTTCCGGAATATCTTCCGGCAACTCCCCCCTAGAGAACTGGCGCTCAAAGACCTCGCGCGCTTTTTTGCCTTCGCCGGCGCCGTGGAAGCGCTCGACAATGGTCGCCGCCAGCTGTTTTTTCGCCTCCATCGGATGCATGGCCCGGACACCGGCCAGGTCCGCATCCGTCAGCAATTCATAATATTTGAGCATCAGTTCATCACTGATACTCATCAGTTTACCGAACTGCTCCTTCGCCGCTTCAGCCACCCCGACATAATTACCCAGTGATTTGGACATCTTGTTCACGCCGTCCAGCCCTTCAAGCAACGGCATGGTCAGAATCACCTGCGGCGGTTTGCCATAAGCTTCCTGTAACTGGCGCCCCATGAGCAGATTAAATTTCTGGTCGTTGCCGCCAACCTCCACATCCGCATCCAGCGCCACCGAGTCATAACCCTGAATCAGCGGATAGAGAAACTCATGCAGGGCTATCGATTGCCCGCCCCGGTAGCGTTTTTCAAAATCATCACGTTCCAGCATCCGCGCCACGGTCGCCTTGCCGGCAATGCGAATCAGGTCCACCGCCGTCAGATGGTTGAGCCATTCGGAATTAAAGCGCACCTCGGTCTGCGCCGGGTCGAGTATCCTGAACACCTGTTCCTTATAGGTCTCGGCATTGGCCAGCACTTCCTCATGGGTCAGCGGCGGCCGTGTTTCATTCTTGCCGGTGGGATCACCGATCATGCCGGTGAAATCACCGATCAGAAACACCACCTGATGTCCGCAGAGCTGAAACTGGCGCAGTTTTTCCAGCAACACCGTGTGCCCCAGATGCAAATCCGGCGCCGTCGGATCAAAGCCGGCCTTGACCCTGAGCGGGCGCCCTTCCCTGGCCGCCAGTTGCAGCTTTGCCTCCAGCCCGCCTGCCGGCAGGATTTCCACCGCACCACGGGACAATCGTTCAATCTGTTCACTTATATTCATGCTCACCTCTGAATGGGCCCGAATCATGGCAAAATCGGGAGCCGGCATCCACATATCACTTGAATGAGCGCACAGGCTCGCCCTACAATAGGCAGAGTTCTGCTATAATGGGTTCACAAAGGAGTCATACCATGAGCGACAAGGAAAACACCACCACACCCGACGCCCCCGACACGGCGCCCCCGCAGGCGGAGACAAAAACCTCATGCCCGTCATGTGCCGGTGCCGGCTGCAATCATCTGCCGCTGATCGTTGCCTTCATTGCCCTGCTGCTGGCGGCATATGCCGTGATCAGCAATCAGGGCAATGTTTCCTCCGGCGCCCTTGACGCACGCCTGCAGCAACTGGACGAGCAACTGGCCGGTATTAACCAGCGTATCGACAACATGGCCAGCGATGTGGCCAGCAACCGGGAAAACCTGGTCAACACACGTTTAAGGAAGCTGCTCATCAATATCCAGGAAATTTCCTCCATGGCGGCCGAAGAAACGCGTGACCGGCTGGCTCAGGTTGAATCCCTGCTGCAGGACATCACCAACCCGGCAACAGAGCCGGCAACCCCGGAAGCCGAACAAGCAGCACCGGAGACAGACAGCAGCACATCTGTCGAGCCGGCCGGCGAGCACCAGCCCGACAGCACGGATATTCCTTCCGTGGAATTGCAGGTGCCTGACGATAGCAGCGCAGCCGCGCCGACGGATGCAGCAGCCGGCGGCGATACGGCCCTGTAAGGATCTCTCGCTGCCCTCCTGCCAGCATCTTCCGCACACGGCAATATGTCTGATCATATTGCCGTGATTTTTTGCCGCCGGCAGAAATCATGAGCTGCCGCTTTCTGGGCATTATGTCCGGCACATCATGCGATGGCATCGATATTGCCGTCATGGACCTGCAGGATGCCCCCCGATTGTGTCACTTTCAGGAACACCCGATGCCGGCGGATATTCGTCGGCATCTGTTATCGCTGATGCAGGATGAATGCGCCGGCATCGACGCCATGGGAAAAACAGGCCGCCAGCTGGGCATGGCCTATGCCCGTGCAGTCATGGCAACCCTTGGTCAGGCCGGCATTCACGCCGAAACCATCGCCGCCATCGGCTGTCATGGACAGACCATTCGCCACCAGCCGGATAGCGCACCTGCATTCACCTTGCAGATCGGCTGCGCCGCCACACTGGCCGAGCAGACCGGCATCACCACCGTCTCGGACTTCCGCAGCAGGGATATTGCCGCCGGCGGCTGTGGTGCGCCGCTGGTACCTTTTGCCCATCAGCAACTGTTTGCCGCTGCCAACGATGCCACAGCGGTTCTCAATATCGGCGGCATCGCCAATCTCACCTGGCTGGACACGGATAATGACGTGACCGGGTTTGACTGCGGCCCCGGCAATATGATCATGGACGGGCTGATGCAGCGCATCAGCAGCGGGCGCTACTCTTTCGACCGTGACGGAGCCATGGCTGCCGCAGGCCGCATCTGCGAACCATTGCTGGCCAAACTGATGCAGCACCCGTTTATTCACCGCACACCCCCGAAATCCACGGGCCGCGAAGATTTCGGGGATGCCGTCATTGCCCTCATCATGGACTGGCCCGACATTTCCGATGCTGATCGCCTGGCTACCGCCTGTGCTTTCACCGTACAAGGCATACGCATCGGCTGCTCGTTCCTGCCGCAGCTGCCTGAGCGCTGGCTGGTGTGCGGCGGCGGCGCACGCAATCGATACCTGATGCAGCAACTGATACAGGCCCTGGCCCCGGCCCGGGTACAAAGCACGGCGGAAGCCGGCATACCGCCCCAGGCCGTGGAAGCAGCCTGTTTTGCCAATATGGCAAAACAGGCCCTGCGGGGGGCACCCAATACCCTTGCCGCCGTAACC
>WFNX01000107.1 GCA_015488375.1 Mariprofundaceae bacterium
CGCAATGAAGCGGTTCGCCCGTTTAAGGCCGGCCAGTATGTGCGCATCGGCGTGCCCGGTGTGGATCAGCCGGCTCCGGGTTATTTTGCCATTGCCAGCGAGCCGCATGAGCCCAGCAGCTATGATTTTTTTGTCAAATGCGCCGGCCCCCTGTCCCGCTATCTGTGTGATTTGCAGCCAGGCAGCGAACTGGAAGTTGATGGCCCGATGGGCAAGGCTTTCGATCTGGAACCGTATCGCGGTTATGATGTGTATCTGATAGGCGTCGGTACCGGTATCGCGCCGCTACGCAGCGTCTGGCATCATCTGATCCGGCATCGGCAGGATTACGGCAAGGTGGCCATCTATGCCGGTTTTCTGACGCCCCTGCACCGCCTGCTGACCGATGAACTGGAAACCCTGTCCGAGCACCATATTGATGTGCATGTGACCGTCGAGTCCGGTCAGGACAGCTGGGACGGGCCGATCGGCTATGTGCAGCATGCGCTGGCGGCGGATCAGCCCGATGGCAGTCATGCCGTTGCCTGTCTGGCGGGTATGAGCGCAATGGTGGACGCCTGTACGCAAACATTGCAGAATCTCGGCTTTGATGACAGTCGCATTCTGCTCAACTACTGATTCCGTGTCTGATCAGGCACACGCTTCCTGTTGCGAACTTCCCTTGCTGGCACTGGATATCGGCACCCGACGCATCGGCGTGGCGGTTTCCGATCGTCTGGGCATCAGCGCGCGTGGCATTGCCTGCCTGCATCGACGGGATCAGGCTTGGCCTGTCCAGCTGCAAAAGATTATCGAGGAATACGGCGTGCGCGCCATTATCGCCGGCTTGCCGAAAAACATGGACGGCAGTGAAGGCGTGCAGGCTGAGGATGCCCGCGCGGCCGTGGCCTGTTTGCAGCGGTATATCGATCTGCCGGTCCTGTTTCAGGATGAGCGACTGACGACCTGGACGGCGAAAGAGCGTCTGTATGCACAGGGGTTGTCGCAGAAAAAGGTTCAGGAACGCCTCGATCAGACGGCGGCAGCCATTATTCTGGAAGACTTTCTGCGCGAGCATCCGGAGTTGACACCATGACGCGCGCGCAGGTGATTTTTGATGCGGTGGCCGTCAACGCGGCGCTGGATCGCATGGCTGCGGCCATGCGACAGGATGAAGTATGGCTGATCGGCATTCAGCGCGGCGGCGCGCATGTGGCCGATGCGTTGCAGCAGCGGCTGCAGGCTCAGGGCTCTACCGTGCATCGCGGCAATCTGGATATCAGTTTTTACCGTGACGATCTGGACACTGTGGGGCCGAACCCGGAAGTCAGGCCCACGCGCCTGCCGTTTGATGTGTCGGAGAAAACGATCTGGCTGGTCGATGATGTGCTCTATACCGGACGCACGATTCGCGCCGCCCTCGGCGAGATTTTCGATTACGGCAGACCGGCGGCCGTGCGCCTTGCCGTGCTGGTGGATCGCGGCGGCCGCGAGCTGCCCGTGGCGGCGGATATTCGCGGCATGGTGCATGATTCGCCGGCAGGCTGTTCGGTCAAGCTGATCACGGATGCGGATGGCTGGTACATTGTGCAAAGGCGGATCAAACCATGAAGCCCTTACATCATCTGTTCGGCATTGCCGATCTCGATACGGAGCAGATGAATTATCTGCTGCAGCTCAGCACCTCGTTTATCGATCTTTCCCGTCGTCCGATACGCAAGGCGCCCACGTTGCGCGGCAAGACCATCATCAATCTGTTTTTCGAAAATTCGACGCGTACGCGTACGAGCTTTGAGATTGCCGGCAAGCGCCTGTCCGCTGATGTGATCAATATCTCCGCCTCGACCAGCGCGACCAAGAAAGGCGAATCGCTGCTCGATACCGGGCAAACGCTGGCCGCCATGCGACCGCATGTGCTGGTGATCCGCCATTCCATTGCCGGCTGTTGCGAGTTTCTGGCGCAATATCTGGACAATACGGCCATCGTCAACGCCGGTGACGGCGCCCATGAGCATCCCACACAGGTGCTCACCGATCTGCTGACCTTGCAGGAATCCGGCGGCTTTGCCGGCAAAACGATTACCATGGTGGGCGATATCGCGCATTCGCGCGTGGCCCGTTCGCATTTGCTGGCCGCGCGCCTGATGGGCTATCGCCTGCGTCTGGTGGCGCCGAAAACCCTGTTGCCGGCGGAAGTGGAACGCTATGGCTGCGAGGTGTTTCATGATTTCGATGCGGCCATTCCCGGCTCCGATGTGCTCTATATGCTGCGCGTGCAAAACGAGCGCCTGACCTCCGCCTGCAGTTTTCCGTCCATTCGCGAATACCA
>WFNX01000108.1 GCA_015488375.1 Mariprofundaceae bacterium
CTGATCGCCGGTATTGTCGCGTCCATATGCCGGGCCATCATCCCTGGCGGCCTCAATCAGGCTGCCGCCATTTTTGCCATGGGAGTCACCTTATGGTTGCTGTAAGTCCGGATACACTGCGACTGATCGAACTGGCCCTGCTGGAAGATGCGGCGGATCACGATCTGACAGCGCAGGCAACAATCGCCGCAGACAGCCATGGTGAGGCGATGATCCGCGCCAAGGCAAATGGCGTGCTGTCCGGCACGAAAATCGCCCGTGCCGTCTTTCAGCGCATGGATGCGACATTAGAACAGCAATGGCTGAAAGATGCTGCCAGTCAGGTGCAACCGGGTGATATCATTGCCCGCCTGCAGGGGCCCTTGCGGCCGTTACTGGCTGCGGAACGGACTGCCCTGAATTTCATGCAGCACCTCTCCGGCATCGCCACGGCCACCCGCCGCTTTGTCGATGCCGTGAGCGGCACGCCCTGCCGCATTGTGGACACACGCAAAACAACACCCGCTTTCCGCGCCCTGGAAAAACAGGCCGTGGTGCATGGCGGCGGCATCAATCATCGCATGGATCTGGCCAGCGGCATGCTGATCAAGGAGAACCATATCGAAGGCTGCGGTTCCATCAGCCAGGCCATCGCGGCCTGCCGGAAACAGGCGGAAATCTGGGTGGAAGTCGAATGTGAAACCCTGGAGGAAGTTGCCGAAGCCGTGCGCGCCGTGCCGGATATCATCCTGCTGGATAATATGAAACCGCAACAGGTTCGCCAGGCACGCGAAATGGTTCCCGCAACCATCGTGCTTGAGGCATCGGGCAATATCACGCTGGATAATGTTCGCGAATATGCCGAAACCGGCATCGATCGCGTTGCCATCGGCGGCATCACCCATTCGGCGCCGGCACTGGATCTGTCGATGCGCATCTGCCGCTCATGAGCCATATCAGACAACAGATCCTTGATATCCTGAGCTGCCAGGACGGCATTGTTTCCGGTGATCGCCTGGCGGGCAAGCTGTCGCTAAGCCGCACCGCCGTATGGAAGCATATCCATCACCTGAAGAATCAGGGTATCGGCATTGAATCGGTTGCCGGCAAGGGTTATCGCCTGACGTCGGATATTCTCAATGCCCGGGCCATTGCCCGCCTTGCGGGCACGCGGAATCACATCGGGCGCAGGATTACCGTTGTCCCGCATATCGACTCGACCAATGCCGAACTGCTGCGACAGGCGGAACAGGGAGCGGAAAGCGGACAGGTACTGCTGACCGAACAGCAAACAAGGGGACGCGGGCGCCTGGGGCGCAACTGGTACAGCGAGCCCGGCCAGGCACTGACCTTCAGTCTGCTATTACGCCCGTCCCTGCCGCCGGAAGCCATTGCCAGCCTGCCGCTGGTGATTGCCTGTGCCATGCATCAGGCCCTGCATGACCAGCTACCGGAACTGCAGTTGAAGTGGCCCAACGACCTGCTCTGGCAGGGCGCCAAGCTTGGCGGCATTCTGACGGAAATGCGCGCCGAACCGGGATATGTGCAGGCCGTCGTCATCGGCATCGGCCTGAATATTCGTCCGCCGCAGCAGGGCTGGCCGGATGATCTGCGTCAGCCTGCGGTTGCCCTGCACAGCATCGCCCGCCAGAGCGCCGGGCGAAATCATATTGCCGCGCAGTGCCTGCAGGCACTGGATGAAAGCTATGCGCTGTGGCTGGAGCAGGGATTTGCGCCATTCCGCGACTACTGGTGGCGCTTCCATGCCGCCAGCGATCAGCGGGTACGGGTCTATAATGGCCGTGAATATATCGAGGGGCTGGCCAAAGGACTGGACCATGATGGCGCACTGTTACTCCAGACAGGCGCTTCACTGCAACGCATTGTGGCCGGCGATCTGGAGGTAATGGCATGATCCGACAACAGCTGATGGTATGTGATATCGGGAATACCCAGATGGTCTTCGGCCTTTATGAAGGCAATGATCTGGCCGGAACCTGGCGACTGTCCAGCAATCTCCATCTCACACCGGATGAACTGGCATGGCAGCTGCGCGGCATGTTCAGCCAGCTGCAACAGAAGGCCGAGCATGTGCATGGGATTATTGCCGCCAGCGTTGTGCCGCAACTGGACCATACCCTGCGCGATGCCTGTCGCAGGATTTGTGGTCATGCACCGGTTTTTATCGGTTCGTCGGATGTGCGTACCGGCATGGCCATTGATTATAAAAACCCGAAAGAAGTCGGCGCCGACCGGATCGTCAATGCCATCGCCGCCCGCGAACAGTTCGGAGCGCCGGTTATCGTGCTCGATTGCGGCACCGCCACAACTTTCGATGTCGTTTCATGCGAGGGCCATTATGCCGGCGGCCTGATTCTGCCCGGCCTGGAGGTCTCGGCAGAGGCGCTGGCCAGCCGTGCGGCCAAATTACCGGCCTTTTCCATGCAACGCATCCCCTTTGCCATCGGCCGGGATACCATCAGCAGTATGCAAATCGGCAGCTACTGGGGCGCCATCGGTGCGCTGACAGGCATTCTCCGCCAATTGCGCGAGCAGGAAGGCTATGCCCATGCCCCGGTCATCGCCACCGGCGGCTTAAGCCGCCTTCTGGCCGAGGATATACACGAAATCACCGCCCATATCCCCGACCTCACACTGCAGGGCCTGCATATTCTCGGCCGGCGCCATTTCCGCCATCAGCCGGAAGGATAACGCACACCCTTGCGCCTGATTCCGGCAGTGCTGCTGGTCTTGCTGCTGTGCAATGCACAGTTCGGCATTACCGGAGAGACAGCGGAACGCTGGCGCGTGGTCAGCCAGCGTATCATCCTGCCCGAAGCGGCCCATGCGCTGGAGCGGAAACTGCGCCGGCAGGGACTTCGGGCACAGCTGTTCATGCGAAAGGAAGCCATTGAACTGCATGTTTTTGACGATGCGACGCTGTATCATGGCTATGCTCAGGCCAAAGCAGCCAGACAACGCTGGCAACAGCAGGGCATTGACGATGCCGAAATCTATCCGGCGAGCGGCCGGCACGGATACTTCCGCATTGGTCTGGGGCGCTATTATCTCGATGAATATGCGCTGGCGCGGCAGCAGCAATTAGAGCATAGCGGCCGTGCCTTCACTTATGCGCGCATGAAAAAAACGATTCCCGTCTATCGCCTGACCTTTCCGCCAGGCAGTCGGCAGGGAATGGCCGCACTATGGCAGCAATTGCACCGCACCGGGCTGGGACAGGCCGTACAAATGCCGGAAACGGAATTTCACAAATTGTATGCGTCTGACAAGCCGCAGACTCCGGCCCGCAATCAGGCGCCGACAAGCTCCGCAAAGCGGTCGAACAGATAATCCGCATCATGCGGCCCCGGGCTGGCCTCGGGATGATACTGCACGGAGAATACCGGACGGTTTTTCACACGCAGCCCTTCAACCGTGCCATCGAAAAGAGAGCGGTGCGTGATCTCGACATGCTCGGGCACCTGATCGTCACGTACAGCAAAGCCGTGATTCTGACTGGTAATTTCAATCTTTCCGGTCATCAGATCCTTGACCGGATGATTGCCGCCGCGATGCCCGAATTTCAGCTTGAATGTGGACAGACCCAGTGCCTGCGACAATAACTGATGCCCCATGCAAATGCCGAATATCGGCGTATCGCTTTGCAGCAATGCCTGAATCGTTTTCACGGCATAGCCCACGGCAGCCGGATCGCCCGGCCCGTTGGACAGGAAAATACCATCGGGATTCAGTGCCAGAATATCTGCCGCCGATGTGCGGGCCGGCACGACCGTCACGTTCAGACCGCGATCAGCCAGCTTGCGCAAAATATTGCGCTTGCAACCAAAATCCAGTGCCACGATATGTTTTTTTGGCTCCGTTTCGACAAACGAGGCACGCTCCAGATTGTAGCTTCCCTGTTGCCAGCCATGCGGCTGTTTACAACTGACCTGCCCCACCAGATCACGCCCTTCCAGCCCCGGCCATTCGCGCGCCATGGCCACGGCTGCAGCCTCATCCATGCCATCGGAAGCAATCACGCCATGCTGTGCACCGTGATCGCGCAGATGGCGCACCAGCGCCCGCGTATCAATGCCGGCAATGCCGACCACGCCCTGTTGCTGCAGCCAGTCAGCCATATGCTGTTCCTGACGATAATTTGACGTAATTCGCGCCGGTGCACGCACGATCAGGCCACGCACGGCAATTTTCTCGGACTCCATGTCCGCCATATTGATGCCGACATTGCCGATGTGCGGGTAAGTAAACGTGATAATCTGGTCGGTATAGGAAGGATCAGTGAGGATTTCCTGATAACCGGTCAGAGAGGTATTGAAGCATACCTCACCAACGGTATGGCCACAGGCTCCCAGTGCCTCGCCTCTGAATATCCGACCATCTGCCAATGCCAAAATCGCTGCTGCCATTACCGTGACCACCTCACTGCTTCAACGCGGCGGAGATTACGGAATCTCGACATCAAAGTCGAGTTCGCAACAAGACTCAGGCACGGGGCGACAGCATCGATGCAGGATCAAGCAGACGATCCAGTTCTTCCGCGTCCAGCACCTGTTCTTCCAGACACAGCTGACGCACGGTTTTGCCTTCCTCCACCGCACGTTTGGCCAGCGCGGCCGCGCGTTCGTAGCCGATAACCGGTGCCAGCGCCGTAACCATACTCATGCTCCATTCAATCTGTTCGGCACACCGCTCCCGATTTGCGCTCAGGCCGACAATGCATTTGTCGGTAAACATCTGCACGGCGTTGGCCAGCAGGCGCTCGGATTCGAGCAGATTGTGCGCCATCACCGGCAGCATCACATTCAGATCAAGCAGGCCGGATGCACCGCCAAAAGCAATGGCCGCATCATTGCCGATAACCTGAGCACACACCTGAGCCAGTGACTCGGCAATAACCGGGTTAACCTTGCCGGGCATGATTGAGGAACCGGGCTGTACGGCAGGCACGGCAATCTCGCCGAGGCCGCAACGCGGCCCCATATTCAGCAGCCGCACATCATTGGCAATCTTGACCAGACTGACGGCCAGCGTGCGCAGAGCCCCGGAAAGCTCGACCGCCGCATCCTGCGCAGCCTGGGCTTCGAAATGATTAACCGCCTCAACAAACGGAATGTCGTATTCGCGTGCCAGCACTTCCGCCACCCGGCGACCAAATTCCGGATGCGTATTCAACCCCGTGCCGACCGCCGTGCCGCCCTGGGCCAGTTCACACAAACGCGGCAAACAGGCCTGCAGGCGCTCGATACCCAGCTCAACCTGACGCGCCCAGCCGGAAATCTCCTGTCCCAGCGTAATCGGCGTGGCATCCATTAAATGGGTGCGTCCGATTTTCACCACATCCCCGGTCTCCGCAGCCCGCTCATTCAGCGCGCTATGCAGATGTTCGAGTGCCGGCAGCAGGATATGTACCAGCTGATCGGCGGCAGCCACATGAATGGCCGTCGGAATCACATCATTGGAGGATTGCCCCATATTCACATGATCATTGGGATGCACGGCAACGGCATCATCAAGCTGCGCACAGCGATGTGCGATCACCTCATTGGCATTCATATTGGTTGAGGTACCTGAACCGGTCTGGAAAATATCCAGCGGGAAATGTTCATCCCAGTGACCCACGGCCACTTCACGCGCAGCCCGGTCGATGAGCCCGGCGCGTTGTGCATCCAGCCTGCCCAGATCGCGATTGACTTCCGCCGCCGCATGCTTGATGCGCCCCAGCGCACGGATGAACTCGCGCGGAAAACGGATACCGGATACCGGGAAATTCTCCACCGCCCTGGCCGTGGAGGCGCCATACATGGCATCGGCAGGCACCTGCATCTCACCCATCGAATCATGTTCCATGCGGAATGTACTCATCTTTGCGAACCTCCGATCATCGTGCAATCAAATCTGATGATACGAAAACATTTGGCAACAGAAAAGCCCTCCTCCGATAATTTCCCGGCAATCGTCTTGAAAAACCGGACGACTTCTCAGGCTTTCTCCACCACAAAGACAAGGAACGGCCATAACGGCACGCCGATATACCGCTGCATCAGCAGCTTGGCACCGGCCAGCTCAAGCGCCGGCAAAACCGTCACCGACCGACAACCCATCGACAGGCCGGGGAAATGCCATGCCGCAACTTCCACGCAATCAGCAAGCCAGCGAACGATTCTGTTGCGCGATTCGGTCGAATGGGCAACGCCGATATATCCTCCCGGCCGGACAACCCGCAACATCTCCAGCGCACCCCGTTGCGGATTACCAAGCGGACACAGGCTGTAGGTCGAAAGCACCACATCGAATTGGTTATCATCAAAAGGCAGGTGCTCCATATCGCCGCACTGAAAGGATACCCGCTCCTGCAACCCGGCCCGCTGCACCTTGCTGCGCGCCACATCCAGCATCTCATCACTGAGATCAAACAGGGTTACATGCCCGTGCTCGCCCGCACGCCCTGCTGCCAGCAATGCCGTGCTGCCGGTTCCGGCGCCGCAATCGAGCACCTGATCCCCGGCTTTGACGGCATATTCCACCAGCATGCGCCTGCCCCGCTGATCAGATCGGGCCGTCAGCCAGGCATGCTGCCGATCATAACGCCGGGCCAGACGTTGATAGACTGTTTTCAGGGTTTCCTTGTCCAGCGCCTGTCGCATAGGCCACTCCCGCATGCCATTCACAGAACATGCATGCCCAACCAATATAAGTATAGCTTATCTGTTCACTGGAACCCGGCGCATAACAAAAAAGAGCGAATGCCGCAGCATTCGCTCTTTTTCCATCTGGCTCCCCGGGCCGGACTCGAACCAGCGACAGGGTGGTTAACAGCCACCTGCTCTACCAACTGAGCTACCGGGGAACAGGCGGCGAACGGTACGAAGGCGCCCCGACACTGTCAACAACGAATTGCCAAAAATCACACCCGCATGCAGACCGCTGGAAATATCGGGGCAGACAAACAATAATAGGCAATCGGTTCATGGAGTGGGTATGGCATGATTGAAATGGTCGGGAACATCGATGTCGGCGTCAAACGGGATCATAATGAAGATGCCATCAGCCTGTTGCCTTCGCATGGTCTGGCGGTTCTGGCAGACGGCATGGGCGGCCACAATGCCGGCGAAGTCGCCAGTGAACTGGCGGTGAAAACCGTGGAAAAAATCATCCGCAAAAAACTCGATCGCATACAGCATGGCGAACCACATGAGAACGGCCTGCACGGTGAATCCCTGTTACTGAAGCAGGCCGTTATGGAAGCCAACCGGGAAATCTATGCGACGGCGCAGAAAAACCCCGAATGCTCGGGCATGGGCACCACCCTGATTGCCGCCCTGTTTTATGATGCGCATCTGACATCGGCCCATGTGGGCGATTCGCGCATGTATCGCCTGCGTGACGACTACCTTTCGCCGGTAACCGAAGATCATTCCCTGGTTCAGGAGCAGGTTCGACGCGGACTGGTGACACCGATTGATGCCCAAAGTTCACGCGTGCGCAATGTTGTCACCCGTGCCCTGGGCATTGCGCCGCAGGTAGAGCCCGACATTATTGAAAACGAAACCCGGCCCGGCGATATTTATCTGATGTGCTCCGATGGCCTGACCGATGTTGTGCCCGATGAAGCCATTCGCCTGACACTGCTGGAACATCGCAAAAATGCGGAACAGGCGGTTGAGGAACTGATGAATCTGGCCAAGGACGCAGGCGGGCCGGACAATATTTCCATTATTCTCATTCGTATTGATGGCCCGTTTGAACGCAAGCGCAGCATGCTGGCCCGGCTGGGTCTCTGATTGCGTTACACGCCCCGTTCAGCTTGGTGCATGGATATCAAACAGGCGATCATATTCATCGAGCGCATAGCGATCCGTCATACCGGCAATATAATCGGCAATAATGCGCGCCTTCTTTTGTTCACTGACTTTCAAGCCTGAATCACCAAGAATACGCTGACGCGGCCCCTGCGGCAGCATGGACGGATTCTCCATATAGGCCAGAAACAACTCGCGTAACACGCGCTCCGCCTTGGCTGCCATGCGCACCACGCGATGATGGTGATACATATGTCGAAACAGATAGCGTTTCAGTTCTTCATTCATCTGCGCCACCAGCGCGGAAAACCCCACCAGCAGCTCAGGCGCCCGACGCACATCATCCAGCGACTCAATGCGGTGATGCGCAATACGCCGGCCGGTCTCCTCGATCACATCAACAATCATGAAATTGATCATGCGCCGAATCGTCTCACTGGCTTTCAGCCGCACATCGATATGCGGCAGTTCCTGCTCTACGGCTTCCAGGTGCATGCGAAAAATCGCAACTTCCCGCAGCCCGTCCATACTCAGCATGCCGGCCCTCAGGCCATCATCGACATCATGATTATTATAAGCAATTTCATCGGACAAATTGCCGATCTGGGCTTCCAGCGTAGCCTGTTCATGCAGGGCATAGTCATCCAGCCCTGCCGCATCCGGCTGATCATGCGGTGACTGATGTTTGACCAGTCCTTCGCGGGTTTCATAACTCAGATTCAGTCCCGGATACGAGGCATAGCGCCGCTCCAGCTTTTCCACAATACGCAGCGATTGCCGGTTATGTTCAAAGCCGCCAAACGAGCGCATCAGGTGATTCAGCACATCCTGACCGGAATGACCAAACGGCGTATGCCCCAGATCATGCGCCAGCGCTACGGCCTCGGCCAGATCCTCGTGCAGATGCATGGCACGACAAATCGAACGTGCGATCTGCGCCACCTCAATGGAATGGGTCAAACGGGTACGGTAATGATCGCCCTCATGGTTAACGAAGACCTGCGTTTTATACTCCAGCCGGCGGAATGCCGTGGAGTGGATGATACGATCGCGATCGCGTTGAAACGCATTGCGCATGCCGGTATCCGGCTCCGCATAGACGCGGCCGCGCGATTTATCGCTGGTGCAGGCATACGGCGCCAGCGACTGTTCGTAACGGTTAGCCGGCTGCACGCTGCATCATGGCGACCGCTTCTGTCGCCGCCGCATGCGGATCAGAGGCCTTGAGTATCGGGCGTCCGACCACCAGATAATCACTGCCGGCATTGATTGCCGCCGCCGGATCAGCCACCCGCTTCTGATCCTGCACATCCTGCCCGCCCCAGCGAATGCCGGGGGTTACCGTAACAAAATCGTGCCCGCAACTTGCCTTGATTGCCGCCACTTCATGCACGCTGCAAACCACTCCCTGCAGACCGTATTGCTGCGCCAGCCGGGCGCGCTGCAGGGCCACCTGCCGTGCCTGCTCAGCCGGCATCGGATCGCTGGTCAGCACAGTCACCGCAATCAGCTGCATGGAGGGAAAACGCCCGGCGGCTGTGGCCGCCGCCTCCAGCATGGCCTCGCCACCGGCAGCATGAATATTGACCATATCCACGCCCAGTGCGCCTGCACTTTCAATGGCCTGGGCGACAGTATTGGGAATATCATGAAACTTCAGATCAAGGAAAATCCGGTGTGTTGTTGCCAGTTCACGCACCAGTTGCGGCCCTTCTGCAACGAACAGGCGCAAGCCCACTTTCAGCCAGCCGGCGGCATCCCCCAGTTTATCCCGCACGGCCAGCGCCTGCGCCCTGTTTTCCACATCCAGTGCCACCATCAAACGATTATGCATCAGGCAATATCTCCTTTCTGGGGGTGCATACTGCCCCACGCATGACATTGCGGACACTGCCAGCGCAAGGTTTTCACGCCCACGCCACACTGCTCACAAATATAATTATTCACCTGCCGTCGCCACGCACGCGCAAACAACGGCCTCTGTTCATCCTCAAACACGGCCTCGATGCGTAACCGGGCGCGCAAATTGGCCGGCTCAAATGCCAGTTCCTTTTGCAATGCCCTGGCCGCATCACGATCGCTTGCCCCCACATGCTCCATCCATGACAATGCCAGTTCTTCATCATGGCTGCGCTGCCAGATATCCAGCAACAACCGGCGTCCTTCCTGCTGATAATAATCCTCGTATTTCATCATATAGGGGAGGATCAGCGGAAAATGCTCACGGTTATGCTCCGCCAGTGAACGCAGGATCTCGCCCGCCTGTTGCCATTGTCCGCCACGCAAGGCCAGTTCGAACAAGACAAAACAGGCCGGCGCACAGCTTGGCTCCAGTTCCGTTGCCCTGGCGGCATAATGCCCCGCGTCCTCGATTGCCCCTTCCTGCAGGCATTTTTCCGCCATCTGCGCAAACAGATAGGCCCGGTGTGCACGATAGGAGGTATTCTGCACCTGTTCCAGACGGGAAAGCAGCGCCTCTGCCTCCAGCCATTCACTGCTCTGTTCGCGAATGCGCAGGCTGGCTTTCAGTGCCGGAACATGATCCGGCTTTAATTCCAGCAACTTGCTGTATTGTTTCAGGGCTCGATCAAGCAGGCCGCCGGTCTGAAAGTCCACGGCCAGCGCATAATGCGCCTCAAGCTTCATATCATCGGGAAGATCCGGCCGCGCCAGCAGATTCTGATGAATGCGCACAGCCCTGCCATATTCCCCCCTGGCACGGAACATTTCGCCCAGCGCCATGTACACATCGGCAGCCTCCGAACGCAGCCGGGCCACCTGCACCATTTCCTGCAGCGCCCGGTCCGGCTGATCGGACAACAGATAATTAATGCCGCGCAGCAACGGCGAAATGCGTTCATCTTCGCGCCGCGCATCATCCTCATCGACATCCTGCTGAGGAAACAGCAACAAGGCCACCAGCGTCACCAGGGCCGCTGCCGTGATGGCCAGCAATAAGGTATTCATAGATCGTCTTGCAGGGGAATATTGCGCAGGTTATCGACTTCCTGTTTCAGCCGCAGATTCTCCTCGCGCAATGCGGTAATCTCCAGCTTGTGTTTACGGCGGGAAAAGCTGAGCGCCAGCATGCCGCCGAAAAAACCGATCAGAAAAGCCACGAACACCGGCACATAAAACGGCATATTATCCGAAGCCAGACCAAGAAAGTGGACCTGTACCGGCATCGTATTGACCAGCGCAAACATGGTGGCAAACGAGGTCAGAACGATGACCACCAGCACGTTGATCCAGTTCACCGGATAACTCCCCTGCTCGACAATGGCTTTACGCGTGATCAACCCGTTCCCGCAGTTCCTTGCCAGGTTTGAAATGCGGCACCAGCTTGGCAGGGACAGCAACAGACTCGCCGGTCTTGGGGTTTCTGCCCACGCGTGGCGGCCGCTGTTTGATGGCAAAACTGCCAAAGCCACGCAGCTCAACACGATCACCACCGGCCAGGGCATCCCCAATCGCATCCAGCACCGTATTCACCACGACTTCAGCTTCACGGCGGGTGATATGCGCCTCGGCAGCCGCAATGCTCTCGATCAGTTCAGACTTGGTCATATCAGCCTCCTGTCAGCTTCCACCATAGACGCCCACGGCGCAAGATGCAAGTCAGGTTGTCGCCTATTTGCCCTTGCCCAGCAGTTTACGCTGCAATTCAATGGCCAGGGCCGACGGTGCCGCATCTTCGGCAACCTGTCGCGAATAATTGCGCACGGCCTCGCGCTCCTCGTCACGCTCATACTGACGGATGGACAGTTCCACCTGCCGGCGCTGACGATGAATATCAATAATCTTGGCCGTGATTTCATCACCTTCTTTCAGTTCCTTGTAGTCACGCGGCACCTCACGCATGGCCAGATTGGCCGTTACGCCATCCGCCAGTTCAACCGTCACACCGCCGCTGCGCACACTGACAACCTTGCCGGTAACCGTGCTGCCGCGCTTGACGCCATCCAGAAAAACCTCAAACGGATCGGCACTGAGTTGCTTGATGCCCAGCGAAATGCGCTGACGATCCACATCCACACCCAGCACAACGCACTCAACCTGCTGACCCTTCTGATAGCCTGCCAGCGCCTCGGCCGCATCACCTTCCCAGCTCAGGTTTTCCATATGCACAAGGCCATCCAGCTCTTCACTGACCGGCACAAAAAAGCCGAAATCCGTGATATTCTTGATCTTACCCTCGATTTTCGAGCCGACGGGATGTTCGGCCAGCCAGGCCTGCCACGGATTTTCGGTCACGGCCTTCAGACTCAGACGAATTCGACGCTCGGCGGCATTGACTTCCAGAACGGCCACATCCACCACATCGCCTTCCGCGAGAATCTGCGTCGGCGAAACATCCCGGCGAACCCAGCTCATTTCGGAACGATGGATCAGCCCTTCAATGCCCGGTTCCAGTTCAACAACCGCGCCAAAATCCAGCAAGCGGCGCACGGTTCCGGTCAGGCGCATGCCCGGCTCATATTTTTTCTCGATATCCGTCCACGGATCGTCCTGAAACGCCTTCATGGAAATCGACACCTTGCCCGTTTCAGCATTAAGCTTGGTGATTTCAGCCGTCACGGTCTGCCCTACTGAAAGCATGTCCGAGGGGCGATTCAGACGACGCCAGGCAATATCCGATACGTGCAGCAATGCATCCACGCCACCCAGATCAACAAAGGCTCCGAAGTCCGTCATACGGCGTACCACGCCACTGACCCTGTCGCCCACTTTGGCGGATGCAAAAAACTTCTCACGCAGGGCTGCATGCTCGGCTTCCAGCGGCTTCTTGCGCGAAACGACGATATTCTCCGGCTTGCGACGGGCTTCCAGAATGGCGACCTGACATGGCTGACCCGTCAGCTCTGATGCCGTTACCTTCGGGTTGGGGTCACTTTCAGAACGTGGCATAAAGGCATTCAGACCGTGGATATTCACACGAAATCCGCCCTTCACCTCGTCCGTCACCGTCGCCTCGACGTAGCTGCCCTCCTGCAGTGCCTGCTCGATCATCTGCCAGGCCTCCTGCTGACGTGCCGCCAGCACCGACAACGTGACCGCCCCGGTGCCACTGACAGACTGCACCAGCGCCTCGATCTGCTCACCAGCGGCAGGGACATCCATATTGGCACGTGCGAATTCATCGCGGGCAATCGTTCCCTCGGCCTTGGCACCCACATCCACAATAACGGCATCGTCACTGACACTGACAACCGTACCCTTCACCAGTTCACCACGCCGCACTTCCGGCAGTTCCTCCAGCGAGGCCTTGAACAGCTGTTCGAAAGAGGGTTCTTCAGCATGCTGCTCTGTTACATGTTTTTCGTTGTCCATGTGTTCGTTCATCGTTCCATCCAATATCAACAGGGTTTTAGTCTTCGGGCCTGACGGACGCCATCCGGCAAGGCCTATGTTATTGCCTCGATCAGATGCCGTCGTGCCATCACCGCAATAATCCGGTCCACCACCTGATCAATACGCATTGTCGTTGAATCAATGACAATCGCATCCGCGGCGGGTTTCAGGGGCGCATACTTGCGTGCCGCATCGCGTTGGTCACGCATTTTTATCTCGGCATGAATCTGCTCGATATCCACGTTCCGTCCGGCCTGCTGCAATTGCGTCCAGCGACGTCTGGCCCGTTCACGTTGCGATGCCGTGAGAAAAAACTTGGCCCGGGCATGCGGCAATACCACCGTCCCGATATCGCGTCCGTCCATGACACAACCATCCGCCGCTGCCTGCTGCTGCAGGGACAGCAAATACTGCCGCACCTGCGGCATCGCCGCCACCTGCGATGCCGCGGAACCTGTGTCCTCACCGCGCAATTCATCATTAAGCCACTGGCCGCGATAGCATATGCCCTGCCTGTTCCATACGACATCACCCAACATCGATTCCGCCAGCTTCGCCACCGCCGCCTCATCATCCGCCGTCAGCCCCTGCCTGATCATCAGATAACCTGTCAACCGATACAACAGACCCGTATCCAGCACGGGCAGGCCGAGCATATCCGCCACCCGTTGCGCTACCGTGCCCTTGCCTGAACCGGAAGGCCCGTCAATGGCCACCTTCAGGCCAGGCTGTGCCCGCCAGGCGGTCACGAGCCCTGCTCCGCCCAGCGCACATTCATGCCGCATGCCTGTGCCAGTTCAACAAAGCCGGGAAAACTTGTATTAATGGCCGCCGCATTGCGAATCTCAACTTCGCCATCGGCCATCTGTGCCGCCACTGCCATGGCCATGGCAATGCGATGATCTCCGTGGGCATCGACAACCGCATGGCCGCGCAGTCGCCGCTGCCCCTGAATAACGACGCCATCCGGCCGCTCCTGCAAACATACGCCAAGCGCCCGCAGCGCCTCGGCCATCGTGGCAATACGATCCGATTCCTTGACGCGCAATTCCTCTGCCCCACGCAACACAAACTCGCCATCAGCCAGGGCTGCCGCCACAAACAGGATCGGAAATTCATCAATCGCGTCAGGCACATCATCGGAACTGACATGCACGCCATGCAAACGACGATGCCGCACGGTCACATCCGCCACCGGTTCCTCGCCAATGGCCTGACCCTGCTGCACCAGCAAATCAGCCCCCATGGCCATCAGAATGCGCCGCCAGCCATCCCGGCGCGGGTTGATACCGATGGCCGGCAGGCATAGCGATGAGCCTGGCAGGATACTGGCCGCAATGGCAAAAAAGGCTGCCGAAGAAGGGTCGGCCGGAATCACCACATCGCCGGCCGGAGCGGTCAGCTCGCCTGTCGGCGTCAGTGCAATGCAGCCATCTTCGGCCACGACAACCGGCTGGCCAAATAGCGGCAGCATGCGCTCGGTATGGTCACGGGTGGGACGCGGCTCGCGCACCGTGGTCGTCCCGTCGGCGTACAGACCGGCCAGCAACACGCAGGACTTCACCTGGGCACTGGCCACCGGAGATGCAAAATCAATGGCCTTTAACTGCCCGCCCTGAATCGTGATCGGCAACAGATTGCCATCATCGCGTCCGCTGACCGTTGCTCCCATGCGCCGCACCGGATCGACCACGCGCCGCATCGGCCGTTTGCGCAGCGAAGCATCGCCGGTCATCGTTGCCGCGAACGACTGGCCGGCCAGCACGCCCGTCATCAAGCGCACACAGGTGCCTGAATTGCCGGCATCGAGCACGGCAGCCGGCGCCCGCAACCCATGCAGACCGCATCCGTGCACACGCAGCGCCGTCTTGTCGGCATTCAGCCAGTCGATAGTCACGCCCATGTCCACAAACATCTGTGCTGTCGCCAGACAATCCTCACCGGGCAAAAAACCACGGATACAGGTTTCCCCGCGCGCCAGCGATGCCAGCATAACCGCCCGGTGTGACATCGACTTGTCGCCGGGCACCGTCAGTGAGCCCGTAAGTGGTTGCGCCGCCGGACCGGCAATCAGCGTGCCGCCAATATTCACAATTTGCCTCCATGTTCCTGCAACCAGCGATCACGCGCTGACTTTGCCTGTTGAAAGGCCTGCGCGATGGCTTCGCCATCACCGGCCGCAATGGCCTGCTTCATGGCCGATAATTCCTGCTGCAGGGCATCGAGCTTGTCCAGAACCGCATCACGATTGGACAGCACAATATCCCGCCACATTTGCGGTGAAGAAGAAGCAATACGCGTAAAATCACGAAATCCGCCGGCGGCAAAACGGAACGGATCGCCCTTGCCCGATTTGCGCACCGCATTAACCAGCGCAAATGCGGCAAGATGCGGCAGATGACTGACGGCCGCCAGCAAATCATCATGGCTGGCCGCATCCATACAGATCACCCGGCTGCCCGTTGCCGCCCACATGGCCTGCACCGATGCCAGTGCCTGCGCATCGGCATCGGCTGCCGGGGTCAAAATACACCAGCGATCCTCGAACAATTCGGCAAATGAGGCTTCTGCTCCCGATTGTTCGGTACCGGCAATCGGATGCGCAGGAATAAAACGCCCGGCATGCGGCAACCAGCGCGCTGCTTCCCGCATCGCATATTGCTTGGTGCTGCCGGCATCGGTAACCGGCACATCATCCGCCAGAGACGGCGCCATGGCCCGGAATACCGCTTCATAGGCACCCATTGGCACGGCCACCAGCACCATATCGGCATCACGGACGGCCACACCCACATCATGGGTCCAGTCATCGATAATGCCCAGTTCACGGGCCCGATCAAGATTGGCGCGCTGCCTGCCCACCCCGGTAACCCGGCCGACATGACCTGCGCGTCGCAACGCACGTGCAACTGAACCGCCGATCAGGCCGACACCAATAACCACCAGGTGATCAATCATATGTTCGTTGCGCATGCTCTTCTGTTACTCCTGCAACGCATCCAGTATCGGCCACAGTGCCGAAAGAAAGCGATCATTCTCCCGCCCGGTTCCCACCGAAACACGCAGATAATCGGCCATGCCATAGGGTGCAAGCGAGCGCGGGATGATGCCCTGATCTTCCAGCTTGTGCAAAATATTCCCTGCCTGCGCATGACGCAGCAACACAAAATTGCCATAACTATGGCCGCCCAGCAGGCCATGTTCCGCCAGTGCCTGCTCCAGGCGCGCTCGCTCTGTCTTGCAACAGGCCACCTTGTCCATGACCCAGTCCCGGTCATCAAGCGCTGCTTCCGCCGCAGCCAGCGCCGGCAGGCTGACATTGAACGGCTCACGGAAGCGGTTGGCCACGGCCACAATGCCGGCATCGGCCACGGCATAACCGATGCGACAACCGGCCAGACCATAGGCTTTGGAAAATGTGCGACTGATAACCAGCCCCGGATGTTTCAGATCATGCCATGAATCACCCAGCACATCGGCAACATATTCATAATATGCCTCATCAACAATCACCACTACATCTCGCGGCAGGCTGTCCAGAAAACGCTGGATCGCCTCCGGCGCATGCAGGGTTCCGGTCGGATTATTCGGATTGGCCAGGCACACCACCTTTGTCGATTCATCCACGGCCATGGACATCGCTTCCAGATCGTGACTCAGGCCGTCACGTTCAGGTACGGCGATACCCCTTGCCCCGGCTGCCTGTGCCGCCAGCGCATATACAATAAAACCGCGCCGACTGAACACGACCGAATCACCCGGTCCGGCAAAGGAACGAATCAGGATTTCCAGCACTTCATTGGAGCCGTTGCCGGGAAGAATCTGTTCGACATCCACGCGATGATATGCCGCCAGCATCTGCTTCAGCGTTGTTGCATTGCCATCAGGATAGCGATGAACTTCTGCGGCGGCCTTGCAGATGGCGGCCACAGCTTTCGGACTCGGGCCATACGGATTCTCGTTTGAAGCCAGCTTGACGGCCTCCGCCAGCCCTTTCTCGCGCAATAGCTGCTCCACCGGCTTGCCCGGCACATACGGATACAGCCCTGCAGCCTGCGGCACAGCCTGTTGTAACCAGTCTACACTCATTCATCCATCTCCTGACTGTTCAATCGCCGCCGCTACAGCGGCTTGGATACGGGATAGGAACCCAACACCTTGATAAAACCACCGGGCATGGCCTCGATTTCGGCAATGGCCTGTTGCACATTGGCATCATCACGATGCCCCTGAATATCGGCGAAAAACACATATTCCCATAACCTGCGTTTGGATGGCCGCGACTCGATACGCGTCAGGCCGATTTGGCGTTTGGCAAACGGCTCGATCAATCGATACAGGGCGCCCGGCACATCCCTGATGGACATCACCAGTGCGGTCTTGTCCTCACCGGATGGTGGCGAATCATGCCGCCCGATCACGAAAAAACGGGTCGTATTGTCGTGGTGATCCTCGATATTGGCCGCCAGCACAGGCAATGCCAGGCGTTCCGCCACCTCAATCGGTGCAATGGCCGCCACCTCCTCCGCCCTGCGCGCATCAGCCTGCTGCACCATATCCGCCGCTTTTGCCGTTGATTCGGTTTCCACCAGCGCAGCCTGCGGACAGTTTTCCTGAATCCACTGATGACATTGCGCCAGCGCCTGCGGATGCGAATAAATGGCGCGGATGGCGCTTATCGAGCCGGCTCGACTGAGTAAATGATGGTGAATGGCCAGCTGAATTTCGGCACACACAAACACATTGCGTTCAATATTGGCAAACAGGTCCAGCGTTTCACCCACCGCGCCTTCAAACGCATTCTCCACCGGCACCACGCCATAGGTCGCACGACCTGATTCCACTTCCTCGAATATCTTGGCCATATTCGCGCACGGCAAGTACTGTGCGGTTGAACCGAACTGGCGCGTTGCCGCGGTATGCGTGAACGTGCCTTCCGGGCCAAGATAGGCAATGTGCATCGGATGTTCCAGCGCCAGGCAGGCGCCGATAATCTCCCGGAAAATGCCATGAATGGCCTCATCGGGAATCTTGGTCTCATGTGAGGTTGCTGCCGCCCTGGCATTACGCATCAGAATCCGGCGAATAATCGAAGCCTCGCGGCTGGGAACATAAAACGGTGCATTGCCCTGATCCTGTTTATGCTCACCTACCTGCGCGGCCAGTCGGGCACGCCGGTGAATCAGGCTCAGCAGTTCATCATCCACCGCATCGATAGCGGCACGCAATTGTTGCAGTGTTTTCTCCGAATCACTCATAGCGTGTGCACGCTAGCAGCAGGCAAGCGGGCAATCCATGGTCAAAATCAGATCAGGTTCAGCAGCCCCTTTATAACCATATCTGTATAGCTCACAATGCCCACCACTTCGCCCACCGGATCCACCACCGGGGCACGCGACAGATTCAGACGACCGAACAGGGCACTGGCATAACGGATATCCATATCCGGATGCACGGTGACCGCCGGCTTGGTCATGACTTCATAAATACTGACCCGATCCGGCGAACGGTTCAGCGCCAGTACCTGTCGTGCAATATCGGCGATTACAACAATGCCGTATTCATCCTGCTGATGCCGTTTTTCAACGATCAGGCATTTGGTCTCGACATATTTCATCTTCTCCAGCGCCTGTCGCACCGAAGCCGTGCCTTCAACAAGATCATATTCATGCTTCATCACATCACGCACACGAATGATCTTCTTTTGCGTTTCACTCATAACCGCTCCTCCACTTCTTCAATCAGCGAATTGATCTGACTGTCCATACCGATGGCATCCTCGATATCCAGCTGAAAGGCCACGCCACTGCCGGGCCGCGCCTGGAAACCGCCGACATCGGCAATGCGTTCCAGAATAAACCGGCTTAAATGCTCCTCGACAATAAACATCAGCATATCGCGGCTGGCCTCCATGGTCAGGCCGAAAAAGGTTTTCTTGGGTTTCAGGCCCTCGCCGCGCGCATCGCCCAGAATCGTCGCGCCTGTCGCCCCCGCCTGACGCGCCGCCTCCACGACGGCCGATGTTTTCGAATCATCCACCAGTGCAATAATCAGCTTGAAATGCATGTCTTCCTCCTACTCCTCATCATCCGGATTACGTTGCCGCTTCGCCCATTGCTCGGATATCCAGGCATAGGTAATCACCGTCATGACCGGAAAAACACTGGCAAATGCAATCAGGCCAAAGCCGTCAATCAGCGGGCTGCGTCCCGGAATCGATGATGCCAGCCCCAGCCCCAGTGCGGCCAGTAACGGCACTGTCACCGTCGATGTCGTCACGCCACCGGAATCATACGCCAGCGGCACGATCATTTTCGGTGCAAAAAACGTCTGAATCAGCACCAGCACATAGGCAGCAATAATATACAGCCACAGATCGGTGCCGGTAATGATGCGATAGCAACCGATGGTGACGCCCACGGCCACACCGACCGATACGGCGACGCGCAGCCCCCAGGCGGAAATCGCGCCGCCGGAAATCTGTTGCGCCTTCATGCCGACCGCGATCAGCGCCGGTTCGGCCAGCGTCGTCGTCAAACCGATCAGAAAAGCGAAAATATAGACCCACAAATAATCCCGCCAGTATACGGCGCTGTCTGCCGCAACATGAAGAAATGCCGGATCGGTCAGCTGCCGGGCCATGATTTCGCCCAGCGGAAAGATTGCTTTTTCCAGCCCGAGCAGAAACAGCACCATGCCGATAATCACGTAGGCAAAGCCCTTGAACACTCGCAATGGCGCAATCATCGGTCCGCGTAGAATCACAAACTGGAAAAACGCCAGAATCAGAATGATCGGCGCAATATCACGCAATGTATCCAGCAACGTCTGCCAGCTCATGGCAAGAAAGGTCATCGGCTCACCCCAGCAGCAGCATGCCGTAGCACATGACAAAAATCATCGGCAACAAAGAGGCAAATGCAATCAGGCCGAAGCCGTCAATGACCGGATTGCGGCCGCGAATCGACGACGCCAGCCCCACCCCCAGCGCCGTGACCATGGGCACGGTAATCGTCGATGTCGTCACGCCACCGGAATCATAGGCAATCCCGATAATCTGCCGGGGAGCGAAATATGTCATCACCACCACCAGCGCATAACCAACCATAATGCACCAGTGCAGTGGCCAGTTAAAAATAATGCGCAACACCCCCAGCAGGATCGCCGTGCCTACCGACAGGGCCACGGTCAGACGCAGGCCCAGCGCATAACTTTCCCGCGCCTCCGCTGATGCCGCAATCATCCCGGCATCGGCAGCCACCTGAGCCGCCTTCTTGGCAATCGCAATCAGTGCCGGCTCGGCCACCGTCGTCGAAAATCCGAGCAGGAACGCAAACAACAGCAACCAGAATGCATTGCCCTTGCGCACAAACGAATGGGCCATCGCCTCACCGACGGGGAACAGCCCTGTTTCCAGACCGCGCACAAACAGTGCCAGCCCGGTCAGCACCAGCATCAGACCGACCAGCATATCCATCATATGCGGAATCGGCTGGCGGAGTACCACCTCCTGAAAAAAGATGATCACCAGCACAATCGGCGCCAGATCCCGTGCCGCGGACAACAGCGGCCTGACCCTCTCACGCAGATGCCTTGGTATATGCATGCACCATGCCCCCCCTCCACGATATCCCTTTAAACATAGCGTCAAACAAGCCATCCGGCAATGACCACATTGAAGGGGCCGGCGGTTTGCGTAGAGTGTGCCTATGAATATTGACGTCGCCATTCTGGGAGCCAGCGGATACACCGGTGCCGAACTGATTCGCATTATTGATGCGCACCCTCATTTCACCCTCGGCCGGCTTGCCGCGCATTCGCAGGCCGGCAAGGCTGCCGGTGCAGTTCTTCCGGGCCTGCCGCATCCGTTAGGCGCACAAACGCTGGCCCATGTTGATGATCCGTTGCCTGAATCATGCCGGCTGGTGTTTACCGCCCTGCCACATGCCGCTGCCGCCAACAGCGTCAGGCGCGCCCTGGATGCAGGCAAAAAAGTGGTCGATCTGTCGGCCGATTTCCGGCATCAGTCCGCCGATATCTATGCACAGGCCTATGGCATTGAGCACCCGCATCCGGAACTGTTTGCCGACGCGGTTTACGGTCTCAGCGAATTCGCCCGTCAGTCCGTTGCGCAAAGCCGGCTGGTCGCCAATCCGGGCTGCTATCCGACCTGTACCCTGCTGCCGCTGGTGCCTCTGTTGCGCGCCGGCGTACTCGATGATGCGGCGATCATTGTCGATGCCAAATCCGCTGCCTCCGGTGCCGGACGCAGCGCGAAGACCGGGTTGCTGTATTGCGAGCTGAATGAATCGGTGAAGGCATACGGATTGCCGCGGCACCGGCATGCCTGGGAAATGGAGGAATGGGCGCTGTCTTTCAGCGGGCGGGAAGTACGCATCCGCTTTGTACCGCATATTCTGCCGATGAACCGGGGCATGCTGAGCACCCTGCACCTGACAGGCGAGCAACCTGAACAGTGGCATGCGATCCTGCAACAGACTTTTGCTGACGAACCGTTCGTGCATATCCTGCCGGCAGGTCAATTACCATCCACAACTGCAGTCAAGGGCAGCAACCGCTGCGATATCGGCATCAGCGTCATCGGGGAACGGGAAGCCGTTGTCGTCAGTTGCATTGATAACCTGCTCAAGGGCGCTGCCGGTCAGGCCGTACAAAATGCCAATATCATGTTCGGCTTTGATGAAACCCTGGGCCTGAACCACCTACCCTGCTGGCCCTGACGTGAAAGCCTGGTTGCAGGCATGGCTGAAGCCCTGTCGTTTCAGTATTGAGGCGCACGGGAATATCAAACGCCAGTTTTCCCTGCCACCGTTGTGGCTGCCGGCCGGAATCATATGTCTTTGCCTGCTGGTGGCCCTGATTACCTGGCAGGTAACCGTCAGCGATGGCAAGGTCGAACGCCTGGAGCGCCGGAACTATCAGCTGTTGCATGACAATGAGCAACTGAAAAACCGTCTGGCCAGCGCCGAGGCGGAACGAATGCTGCGCGATGAACAGCTCAAACAGCAGCAACGCCTGCTGAGCCGGCAAGAACAGGAAATAATACCGCTGCGCAAACGCCTGTCCCTGCTGGAAAGCATCCTGCTGAAACGGCGAGATAAGGGAACTCATATTCTGGCCGCATCAGCCGGCTGGAAGGGAAAGCGGCTGCAACTGAACATCGTACTGGTCAAGGGCGGTAATTACCCGCGGGAAGTGGAAGGGACGGTTGAAATTCTCGCGCCTCGACCCGAGGGCGCGCCCGTCCGGCTGCAGCTCGCCAACAACCGGGACCGACTCAAATACCGCATGAAAACCCATGCGCTGCTGGAGCAAACCCTGGACTGGCCATACGACTGGCGCCCCGATCAACTGTTTCTGATCCTGAACGACCATCATGACCGTGAAATCGAACGCATTACTGTCTGGCTGGGAGGCAATCATGATTAAACCCTATCTGCACTGGCAACCGGACATCGCGCCATCGGCCTTTGTCGCCGCATCGGCGGAAATTATCGGCCGTGTGAGCATCGGTGAAGACAGCAGCATCTGGTACCAGAGCGTGCTGCGTGGCGATGTGCATGATATCACCATCGGTGCGCGCACCAATATCCAGGACCACTGCGTGCTGCATACCAGCCACGGTATTACGCCCTGCGTGATCGGCAATGATGTTACCGTTGGCCATCGCGTCATTCTGCATGGCTGTGAGGTGCAGGACCGTTGTCTGGTCGGCATGGGGGCCATCATCATGGATCAGGCTGTGCTGGAGGCCGGCTGTTTTCTGGCCGCCGGCTCGCTGGTGCCGGAACGCAAGGTGCTGCGCGGCGGTTACCTGTATGCCGGCAGTCCGGCACGTGAACGACGGGCACTGACGGAAGAGGAACAGCAATTCCTGATCCGTTCCGCCGCACATTATGTTCAGTTATCCAGAACCCACCAGTCATGACGCAACAAACCTTCGCTGCCATTGATATCGGCTCCAATACCTTTCGCCTGCTCATCGCCCGTCCGTCAACAGACACCCCTCCATGGCATACCCTGTACTACACCCATCGCATTGTTCGCCTGGGTGAAGGCCTGCACCATAACGGTGTTCTCTGCGAGGCCGCCATGCAGCGCGGCATGGCGGCGTTTCACGCCTTTGCCGAACTTTTGCAGCAATATCATGTACCCTGTGAGCGGGTTTATGCCGTTGCCACAGCCGCCATGCGCGAAGCCGGCAACGGTGCAGCATTCCGCGCACGCGTACAGGACGAAATCGGCATTGATATTCACATTATCGACGGTGAGCGTGAGGCAGCCATGTCGCTGGCCGGTGCCTGCGCGGTGTTGCATGCCGATACCCGCCGCGATTTTCTGCTCTTTGACATCGGCGGCGGCAGCACCGAATTTATTCGTGCCCGGCAAGGACGCCAGCAGGATGCCATCAGTTGCAGGCTGGGCGTTGTGCGCCTGGTGGAACGGTTCCTGCACAGCGATCCGCCTGCTGCTGCAGATTACCGCAACATGGTTCACGCCGCCGGTGAACATCTTGATCTCGTTGCCTCACACTGGGGCGACGAACGAATTCCCACCCGTCTTGTCGGCACGGCCGGCACTGTCACCACGCTGGCCGCTACCGAACTGGATCTGTTCCCTTATGATGCCAGCATTATCAACAACCATGTCATGCACCGCGATGCATTTTTACAACTGCGGGATCGCCTGCTGTCGCTCGACCATGCGCAACGGCAGGCGCTTCGCACCATTGAGGCAGGCCGCGGCGATCTGATTGTCGCCGGGCTGGCCATCGTGGAAGCCGTCATGCAGCGATGGCATTATGATCACATGATCGTGGTCGATGCAGGCCTGCTGGAGGGTGCCTGGCTGCACATCAGCCGACAATCATGATCAACAGGCCGGACATCACACAGCGCCTGCTCCCTGTGCTGATGCTGGCCTCCGGCTTTGCCGGCATTTCCTATGAAATTCTCTATGGCCGCACCCTGGGCAACCTCATTGGGGACCAGTTCGCCGTATCCGCCGCCATCCTGATCACGTTCCTGTTCGGCATCGGCATCGGTTCACGCCAGGCATGGCGCCTGTGGCCATGGCTGTGGCTGATCGAACTGCTCATCGGCCTGTGCGGAGCGGCATTTGCTCTCGGCACGGACATGCTGATACCCCTGCTCTATCACACGCTGCCGCTGTTACCATCCGGCATCAGTGGCAGCATACTGATGGCTGCCCTGCTATTATTCATTCCGGCATTCCTGATCGGCTGTAGCGTCCCGCTGTTTGCCGGCTACCTGCAGCGGCTGTATCCGCAAGGGGCCTTTGCCCGCGTGTATGCCATCTACAATCTCGGCGCTGCACTGACGGCCATCGCCATTGAGTTCCTGCTGCTGCGCTGGTTCGGCATTCGCGGCGCCATGCTGTACTTCGTGGCACTCAACCTGCTGATTGCCCTGCTGCTGCGCATGACTGTCGTCACGCCATGCAGGGAAACAAGCCCGCAAACCGGGCGCACAGTTCACCTCTGGTTATGGCTGGTGCCGGTCGGCATGGCCTCGGCCATTTTTCAGTTGCTGATGGTCAAAATCGCGGAAATGCTGCTGGGGCCGTTTCGCGAATCATTTGCCCTCGTACTGTCCATGATCCTGCTGGGCATTGCCCTGGGCGCCATGCTCGTCCGTCGTGTCGGCCTGAATTTCGGCAGCACGCTGCTGCTGGCGCTGGGGGGCATCTGGTTGCTGCTGGCCGGTCTCGATCCGGCCACCCGCCTTTATGCCGCATATTATGAACGTGCCGCCGAATCCTATACCCTGTTGGTACTGCTCAAATGGCTGCTGCTGTTTGCCCTGATGGTGCTGCCGGCCACGGCGTTCGGCGCAACCGTGCCGGCATTGCTGCAAGGCCGGCAACGGCATATCAGCCAAAGTTCGGGATATGTCCTGTTCATCGTCTCCATGGCCAATGTGGCCGGCTTTCTGCTCATGGCCTTCGTGCTGCATAGCTATTTCGAGTACGGGGCGATCATCTCGGGCATCGCCGCCCTGACGGCCCTTTCCCTGCTGTTGTATCGCCGGCGCATGCAAGGCTTTGTGGCCGTCCTGCTGCTCTCCGCCTGTATCGCAAGCTGGCAAACCCAATGGGATGAATCACTGTTGTATGTCAGTTATACAAGTTTTCACAATGCCGATGATCTGGCCGAGGCCCGGCGCACGCTCGCCATGCACGAAACGTTCAAAGGCTATCAGGACGTATTTGCCATCAATCATGTGGACGGCGTGCCCTATTTCTTTATCAACGGTTATAACAGCATTCCGTTAAACAATCCGTCGGAAAAAATCGTCGGTATCCTGTCCGCATACTTTTCACCACGCACAGACAAGGCACTGGTGCTCGGACTGGGCAGCGGCGCCACGGCCTCGGCTACGGCTTCGCTGTTCCGCCATACCGATGTGGTGGAAATCAATCCCGTCGTGCGTGAAAACCTGTTCCGCATGCGGCAGTGGAATTTCGATATCGAGCATAACCCTCGCGTCGATATCATTGTCGATGATGCCATTCACTATACGCGCAGCTCAACGCAACACTACGACCTGATTCTGAACACCGTCACCACGCCGCTGTATTTCAGCTCTTCCAAATTATACACGCGTGATTTCTTCTCCGTCATCAAACAGCGCCTGAACCCCGATGGTATTTACGTCACCTGGATGGACGCGCGTATCGGCGATGCCGGTGCCGATATTATTCTGCGCACGATCCGGGATCGTTTCCGTCACTGTGCCCTGCTGTATATCAAATCGGCCTATTTTCTGCTGGTCTGTTCGGATGCGCCGATTCACGCCGGCACGCTGCCATCATTCCGTCCCGGTCACCCGGTCTATGATAACCTGTTGCAAAAACACGGCATCATCGCCGAATGGCTGCCTTATCAGCTGCTTACCGACCAGGCCTTTGCGCTGATCGGTGAACCGCAGGGCGTGATCAACAGCAACAACTATCCGGCGCTGGAATTTGCCATGGCACGCCTGCATGGCCGCGGCCTGCGTGAATTCAGAAAGCGGCTGGAACATCAAATGAACCTGCAGGCACTGCAATCGGTGATTGGTGATATCGACCCGGCCGTTTTACTCTGGCAAACGGAATTGCGCCTGGGGGATGATGCGATCGCCCGGCGCTGGCGAGCCTTGCTGGAGGCAGACAGGGAGGCATTCCGCCATCGTTACGAATATCTGCAACAGGCCTATTACCAGCGCCTGCTTGACGGACAGGCCGAAGCCCGGGCCTTTCATCATTTCGGTTATATCATGATGGAAGCGCATTATACCGAGGATGCCATCCTGCTCTATCGCCATGCCCTGCAACTGGACCCGCAGCATAACAACACGCATTTCAACCTGGCTGCCTGTCTGGAAAGGCTGGGCCGCTATGATGAAGCGCTGGAGCATTATCGCATGGAAGGCAAGGTCGATCCCGATGATGCGGATGTGCCCTATCGCATCGGCCGCGTCTACGTCAAAATGAAACGTTATGCCGATGCCGTCGCCCCCCTGCTGACGGCGATTCGCGTTGCGGGCAGACGGGTGAATCCGCGCATCTATCTGTACCTGGCCCGGGCATACGAGGCGCTGGGTCAGACGGACAAGGCCGCCGCCATGTACCGGAAGGCGCCTCCGTCATGACACAAAAAAACGCCCGCAATAAATTGCAGGCGTTTCTTCGTTCGGCATCACCCGGGAGAAGGTAGTCTGTAAAGGATCATGCAGACCACATCCATGCCTGGCGCGGGGCGACCAAAGGTGAAGTTGTGCCCCCTGCGTATGAATGAGCAGACAATCCCCGAGCCGGAATCTGGAATTCCGATGCCACCATATCGCCAGGCTGCAACCTTTCCTCGGAGCCATGTTCCAATGGCTGACAAAACATCCAGTTCAGAAAAAACCATTGCGAATCTCCTTCGGTAATCCCCCCGAAAAAGAGTTGCATTGATAAGTAGAATTTTCTCATGATTTGGAAAGGAGGAGATTTTACGATGAAGAAATCGAGATACAGCGACAGTCAGATTATCGGGATACTGAAGCAGGCGGAGTCCGGGATTCCAGTTCCGCAGCTTTGCCGAGAGCATGGGATGAGCAGTGCGACGTTTTACAAGTGGCGCTCGAAGTACAGCGGCATGGATGTGTCGATGATGCAGCGCGTGAA
>WFNX01000109.1 GCA_015488375.1 Mariprofundaceae bacterium
AGGCCAGTGGTGTGCGACGCAGCATTGCCCTGATCAAGGGACGGCGTAATTATCTGTGTCCGGCACGGCTTAATACCTGGCTGACCAGTTCACGGCTGGAATCCCATCATTATCGCCCGCTGCTGCGGGTGCGTGACTGGTCGGAACGCACGTCCACCGGCGATCTTGGCGATTTGCCGTTTGATCCCTTTGAAAAAGGCATTGGCGCTATGGTCACGGCCACTGCCGAACAATGCACCGGCAGCAAATGCCCTGAGTTTCGCAACTGCCCCCTGATGCGTGCCCGCCAGAAGGCACAGGATGCCGATATTGTCATCTCCAATCATAGCCTGCTGCTGGCTGATGCAGCGCTGAAGTCCGGCGAGTTCGGTGAGGTATTGCCGGCCTTTGATGCTTATGTGCTGGATGAAGCGCACAGCCTGCCTGATGTGGCTACGCAACATTTCGGTTTGTCACTGGGGCGATTACGCCTGATCAGCTGGCTCAACGATGTGCAGGAAACGCTGGACGAACTGGGGGATGAGGAAGAATTACAGCAGGCCATGCTGGAGCAGGGGCGTGCGCTGCTTGCATGCTGGGGCAAGCAACCGCTGACTGCGGTGCAGGAAGCCTGGCAACCGCTGCATGAGATGATGGCATCGCGCCGTGAGCGCGATGAGAACACGGCGCAATTATCGGCCCGTAGTGAACAACTACTCGTTGATCTGCGTTTTTTACAGCAACCACCTGATGATTTTGTCATCTGGGAAGAAGGTGAAGGCGATGCCCTGCGTTATCAGGCAGCGCCCGTCGAGGTTGGCGAATTGCTGCAACAGCACTTGTGGTCACGATCTGCGTCTTTCGTGTTGCTGTCGGCTACGCTGCGTCTGTCGGACAGCTTTGCGCATATCCGTCAGCGCCTTGGCCTGCCGGAAACAGCCCATGAAGCCAGCCATGCCTCGCCATTTGATTATACCAGACAGGCTCTGAATTATCTGCCACGGCATCTGCCTGATCCCCGCAGTGATGCAGGCATGAAGGCGCTGGTGGATGAAATGGAGCAACTGCTGCTTGCTTCCAAAGGCCGTGCTTTCGTGCTCTTCACATCATGGCGCAGCATGCAAAGCATGGCCCCGGAACTGGCCGTGCGCCTGCCCTGGCAGGTGTTGACACAAGGTCTCGACGGTAGTCGCGATCATATTCTTGAGGCCTTTCGCAAGGATACGCATTCCGTATTATGCGGCACACGCAGTTTCTGGGAAGGGGTGGATGTGCCGGGCGAAACCCTGTCGCTGGTGATTATCGAGAAAATGCCGTTTGCACCGCCGAATGATCCGCTGCTCAAGGCCCGTATCGATCGTTGCGAGGCGAACGGCGGCAATGGCTTTATGGATATTCAGTTGCCTGAGGCCATGGCTGTGTTGCGTCAGGGGGTGGGACGGCTGATACGCCACCACAACGATCGTGGCGTGATGGCGATTCTCGATTCGCGGCTGTACCAGAAACGCTATGGCCGGGAAGTGGCCCGCAACCTGCCGCCTGCCCGTATTACTGCCAGCCTGGCCGATGTTCGCGCTTTTTTTGAGGTGGCAGAAGAATGACTGCGGTCACCCGTTTTGCGCCAAGCCCGACAGGTTATCTGCATGCAGGTAATGGTATTGCCGCCCTGCTGTGTCAGCAATGGGCGCAGGCGCATCAGGCATTCATGTGGCTGCGCATTGAAGATATTGATCATACGCGCTGCCGCAAGTCGTATATCGCAGCCATTCGTGAAGATTTGCACTGGCTCGGCTTTCACTGGCATCAGGAAGCGCCTTTGCAAAGCCAGCGTACTGCCGCCTATGAAGCGGCGCTGACAGAACTGCGGCAGCGGCAACTGATTTACCCCTGTTTTTGCAGCCGCAGCGATTTTCGGCAACAAGAAGCGTCAGCGGACGGCGACTGGCAGTGTCCCGGACGTTGTGCCAGTCTTGACACAGCACAGGCCAAAGCGCGCATGCGGCATCAGCCCTGTGCCTGGCGTTTACATCGTCAGCGCGCCCTGGCCTGTGCCGGACATTCGCTGTACTGGCAGGATATGGAAGGCCATCAGCATGCGGTCAGCCTGCATGATGACCCGGTGATCGGACGCAAGGATATTTGTTACAGCTATCATCTTGCCGTTGTTGTTGATGATGCTGCGCAAGGCATCAGTCATGTTATTCGCGGTATGGATTTGCTGCCCCATACCGCCATTCACCGTCTGCTACAGGCCTTGCTCGGTTATCCTGCGCCATTGTATGCCCATCATCCCTTGCTGACAGATAGTCAGGGCCAACGGCTGGCGAAAACACATGTTTCCACGGCGCTGCGCCAATGGCGGCAACAGGGCATGACAGGTGAACAGGCCAGCGCGCGCCTCTGGCAATGGTGGAGCGGACAACATGCGTAAACTGATGGCGCTGCTCGGCAGCCTGTTATGCTTCAGCGCCTGTGTGCCGCATCATCAGGCCGGCACGAAAGCGACCGTAAAGCAGCCACCTGCCAACACTGTCGCGCCGCCACAGGAAGCAGTCGCCAAAATCGTGATGCCTGCCGAAGTGACAGCGCCCCTGCCGCCCGCCGAACCTGAAAGCATCAGGCCGCCGCGCCTGCCGGTGTTGTTGCAGGGCTTGCCGGCGGATGACCTGCATATGCTGGCACAGCGCGCTGAACAAGTGTTCCCTGAACACGCATGGAAAACCATCGCTGATAATTCCCGGCTGGTGCGTCGTCGCATTGAAGATGTGTTGCAACAAAGTCACAGCCCGCTGTCATTAGAGGTGATTCCTGCCATTGAATCAAAATATGATCCTTATGAAGTTTCTGCGGCGGGCGCGGCCGGCCTGTGGCAGTTCATGCCTGCCACCGCCAAAAGCCTGGGGCTGAGCTGCTCGCCGCTACTGAATGATGTGCGCCATGTCGAAAAAAGCACGCAGGCGGCGGTGCGTTACCTGAAACGGCTGCGCCAACGCTTTGAATACTGGCCACTGGCACTGGCGGCGTACAATTGTGGTCCGGCACGGCTGGCCAGATTTTTGCGGCAACAGGGCGGCTGGCAACCGGCTGATGGCCTGGACAGGCTTCCTGCACCGAAAGCCAGCAAAGCCTATGTGAAAAATATTCTGAGTCTGGTCTATGCCCGGCATACAGGTTTGCGCAGCTTTCCCGAGGCGATACCTGTTCGGCAGGTGCAGACCCGTGGCGCTGATATTCCCCATCTGGGCAAGGCGCTGAATCTTTCAGCGGAAACCCTGTTGCGACTCAACCCCCAGCTGGA
>WFNX01000110.1 GCA_015488375.1 Mariprofundaceae bacterium
CACTGGCGCTGCAGGCTGCTGATGTGCCGCCTCCGCCGGCTGCCGTGGATGATTCTCCGCAGGCCAGGGAAACCATCGATGCGGCCGAAACACCGCCGAACCTGAACCAGGAGTTTGAACATCTGAAAGATGATGAACGCGTGGAAATCTATTCCTACAAGCGTGATGATGGGGCAACGGTTGAGGAATACTCGGTGCAGGGTCGTGTTTACATGATCAAGGTGCAGCCCAAAGGGGGGCTCCCGCCCTATTATCTCTATGACGATAATGGCGACGGGGTATTCGAAAAACGCTTGCCGGGCGGCTACAAGCGGCCATCGCCACCCATGTGGGTGATCAAACGCTTCTGAGCGTCGTTCCCCGATTAATTCTGATTACGGATCTCGGACGTGTGTCCGAGCGTATCCTGCTGGAGAAAACCGCAGCGGCGCTGGACGGTGGCGTCGATGCCGTATTATTGCGCGAGCGGCAACTGGATGCGGCGCATATGCTGGCGCTGGCGGCACGGCTACGGGAGCTGACGGCCTCGGCCGATGCGCAATTGTTCGTGCATACGCAGGCCGATATTGCCCATGCCGTGGGCGCCGATGGCGTGCATGTATCGCGTCATGATATTGCCACGATTCCGCAAATACGCCGCTGGCTGGATTTGCAGGGGTCGCCGATGGCATGTTCGGCATCCTGTCATAATGCCGCAGAATTGCGGCGGGCCGCAGAGGCCGGCGCGGATTTTGCGTTGCTGTCGCCGGTATTTGCCACTGCCTCACATCCGGGGGCGCCGGCATTGGGTGTGGACGCCTTCCGTCGTCTGGCGGCGACGGCCGGAATCCCTGTCGTGGCACTGGGCGGCATCAATATGAATAACCGCCGGTTGCTGGACGGGTACGGCGTCGCTGTGATCAGAGCGCTGCTGGAGGCGACATCGCCCCGTGAGGCCGCATGCGCGTTATCGCTGCGCCCGTGAGCGCATTTCCTGCACATTGGCGCATGGGCCGGAATCCTTTATGTTTGAGCCAGGGATGCGGAAAGTGAGGTGTTATGGAGAATCTTGATCAGATTGCTTCCGTTCTGGCGCTGAGTATGGGCGCGGCCTGGGCCAGCGGGATCAACCTTTATGCGGCGATTTTCATGCTCGGGTTTATGGGCGCGACAGGGAATATGGATCTGCCGCCTGCGCTTGAGGTGTTGCAGAATCCGCTGGTGCTGTTTGCTGCCGGCGCCATGTATGTGGTGGAGTTTTTTGCCGACAAGGTGCCCGGCGTGGATACCGGATGGGATGTAATTCATACGTTTATCCGTATCCCGGCCGGTGCCATGATGGCAGCCGGCGCTGTTGGGCCCGTCGATCCGGCAGTGGCCATTGCCGCGGGTATTCTGGGCGGCGGTATATCGGCGGCGACGCATGCGACCAAGGCCGGCAGCCGGGCCGTGATCAATACCTCGCCGGAGCCGTTCAGTAACTGGACTGCTTCGATTGCCGAGGATGTTGCCGTTATCGGCGGCCTGTGGACGGCGTTGCATCATCCGTGGCTGTTCCTGCTGCTGCTGATCCTGTTTCTGTTGTTGCTGGTCTGGTTCCTGCCGCGGCTGTGGCGCGGCATGCAAATGGTTTTCGCCAAAGTCGCCGGCCTGTTCGGGCGTAAATCCGACAGTGAGGTGCCCGGGCAGGCATCACTCGATCCGCCTGCCGGGAAAGAGGAGCGAGAGCCGCCGGCGGCGAGCTAGCCCGAATTTTCCATGTGCCGGAATGACGCTGCCTTGGGCATGACGGCTTGCATTTCGCGGTGCCTGGCTTGTCTGCGCTATCCGTCCGTGAGCACATGAAAAACCCGGGCCAGGCAGTCCGGGTTAGAAGATTGGCGCAAATTCTGCAATACTGCGCCGCGCCAGAACTAACTGGGAATCTTGTAAGGACATGCAATAACCCATGAGCATCCAGTATCCAACCGATGACCTGCGTATCAGCGGAATCCAGGAAGTGGTTTCCCCGCAGCGCGTCCATGACGAATATCCGATTTCCGAAATCGCCGCGAAGACGACCAGCGAAACGCGGCAACAGGTCCATGATATCCTGTATGGCAGGGATGATCGCCTGCTGGTGGTTATCGGTCCGTGCTCGATCCATAATCCGGATGCCGCTCTTGAATATGCCGGGCGCATCCGCCAAATGCGTGAGCAACTGGGTGAGGATCTGCTCATTGTCATGCGCGTCTATTTTGAGAAGCCACGGACCACGGTGGGCTGGAAAGGGCTGATCAATGATCCGGATCTGGATGGCTCCTATGCCATCAATAAAGGCATCCGGCTGGCGCGCAAGCTGTTGCTGGATGTCAATGAGCTTGGCGTGCCGGCAGGGAATGAATTTCTCGATCTGATCACGCCGCAGTATTTTGCCGACCTGGTCAGCTGGGGAGCCATCGGTGCGCGAACCACCGAGTCGCAGGGGCACCGTGAACTGGCCAGCGGCCTGTCCTGTCCGGTGGGCTTTAAAAACAGCACCGATGGCGGTTGCCAGATTGCCATTGATGCGATCCGTGCGGCACGGCATCCGCATGTGTTCCTGTCGCTGACCAAGCAGGGGCATTCGGCCATCTTTTCCACCACCGGCAATGAGGATTGTCATATTATCCTGCGTGGCGGCAAGGAGCCGAATTACGATGCGGATTCGGTGGCGGCGGCGGTCAGCCTGATGGAAAAGGGCGGCGTGGAGACCGGGCTGATGATTGACTGCAGTCATGCCAACAGTCGCAAGCAGTATGCGCGCCAGGTGGAAGTCGGCTATGACGTGGCCGGCCAGATTGCGACCGGTAACGACAAGATCATCGGGGTGATGATTGAAAGCCATCTCAAGCCGGGGCGTCAGGACGTTGTGCCGGGGCGGAAGCCGGATTACGGCATCAGTATCACCGATGCCTGTCTGGGCTGGGAGGATTCGGCGGATTTGCTGCATGTGCTGGCTGAAGCCGTGCGCAAGCGGCGTCAGTCGATCCGTTAGGCGTATCAGATGAGCACGCTGGCGCTGTATGTGGCAGCGGCTGTGGCGGAAATCGCCGGCTGTTTTGCCTTCTGGCACTGGTTGCGGGGTGGTGGTCATGTGGCATGGCTGTTGCCGGGGGTTGCCAGTCTGGTGCTGTTTGCCTGGCTGTTGACGCGGTCGAATGTGGATTTCGCCGGTCGTGCCTATGCAGCGTATGGTGGTATTTATATCATCAGTTCATTGTGCTGGTTATGGTGGATTGAAGGCCAGCAGCCGGATCGCTGGGATCTGGGCGGAGCATTCCTGTGTCTGTGCGGGGCGGCCGTGATTCTGTTTGCGCCACGTACGGTCTGAAAGAACACTGAATTTCCTCTGCTATGGCGTTAGCATGCGCCCATGAGCAGAAAGATCATCCCCATCCAGACTTCTGAAGCGGGCGAAAGCATGACCGGCAAGCCCGCATGGCTGAAGGTGCGCGCGCCGATGTCCGCCGAATATCGTGAGCTGGTGCGCCTGATGCGCGACAAGAAGCTGAATACCGTTTGCGAGGAAGCCAGCTGCCCGAATATCGGCGAATGCTGGAAGCACGGCTCGGCCACGTTCATGATCCTCGGCCGCGTGTGTACGCGCACCTGCGCATTTTGCGATGTGGAAACGGGGCGCCCGGACCCGCTGGATGCCAATGAGCCGGAGCAACTGGCCGAAGCGGCGGCGGCCATGAAGCTGAAGCATGTCGTGATCACTTCGGTGGATCGCGACGATCTGCCCGATGGCGGCGCGGCGCATTATGCGGCGACGATTCGGGCCGTGCATGCGCGTTTGCCGGCGGCAACAGTGGAAGTTCTGACGCCGGATTTTCAGCGCAAGCCATCAAGCTGCCTGGAAACGGTCATTGCCGCAGCGCCGGAAATCTTTAACCATAATCTGGAAACCGTGCCGCGCCTGTATCGCTCCGTGCGTCCCGGTGCGCGCTATTTTACCAGCCTGCGCCTGTTGCAGCGGGCCAAGGATCTGGATGCGCGCGTGGTTACCAAGTCGGGCATCATGCTGGGGCTGGGCGAAGAGCGCGATGAGGTGTTGCAGGTGCTTGATGATATGCGCGAGGCCGGCGTCGATATCCTGACGATCGGTCAATATCTGCGCCCGTCGGTCAAACATCATCCGGTGATGAAATACTGGACGCCAGAAGAATTCGAGGATCTGAAATACCTGGCCGAGAAAAAGGGTTTCGGCATGGTCGCCTGCGGCCCGCTGGTTCGCTCCAGTTTCCATGCCGAGGATGTGTTCCGGGCAATGAAGCTGTTCTCCGGAAACACCGATGGTACATCAGGCAAGACCTGACCCCGTGTATCTGCGGTGAAATGTTGCCGGCTCTCTGCTTCCGCATATCCGGCAATGAAGGTAACCTTGCCTGATTTTGCGGCGTGACATGCCGTTGCCGATCAGGAGGGCTGCATGAATCAGCAGGTTAATGATAAGCAAGATATTTCCATTGTCTGTTTTTCAGGCGAGTTCGACAAGTTGCTGGCCGCCTATACGATTGCCACGGGGGCAGCGGCCACGAACCGCAAGGTGACGATGTTTTTTACGTTCTGGGGGCTGAATGCGTTGAAAAAGGAACGCGGGCGCAAGGCGATCGGCAAGGATTTTCTGTCGCGCGTATTCAACTGGCTGATGGGCGGGCGCAGCAATCTGCCGTTATCGCGCCTGAATTTCGCCGGCGCCAGCCCGAAACTGATGAGCGGCATGATGCGTAAAAACAATGTGGCACAACTTGATGAGTTGATGGAGGCGGCCAGTGCACTGGGCATTCGTTTTTTCGCTTGCGAAATGTCGATGCATATTCTCGGTATCAGCAAGGATGATCTGATTGATGATGTGCAGTCCGTGGTTGGCGTGGCGACCTTTCTTAACGAATCTGAAAAAGCCCATATCATTTTTATTTAACGGGATGAGCGATGAAACACTTTCTTGATATCACCAGTGAGACCTGTCCGATGACGTTTGTGAAGGTCAAGCTGCAACTTGCCCGGATGGAGCCGGGCGAACAGCTGGAAGTCCTGCTCAATGAGGGCGAGCCGCTGGAGAATGTGCCGCGCTCCTGTGAGGAGCAGGGGTTTCAGGTGCTGTCCGTGGAGCCGACGGACAACAACCGTTATCTGGTGTTGATTCAGAAATAGCTGGGATGGTTGCTTCCCCCGGCCGCAGGAAGCGATGTTGGTGGAGGTAGCGCGACGAACATGTTACGCTTTATCTGTGATGAAATGCTGCTGCGACTGGGGAAATGGCTGCGTGCTGCCGGTTATGATACCGATATGGCTGCCGCGGGTATCGCGGATCGTGCGCTGCTGGCACAGGCAAAGGGCGAGGGGCGGATTCTGCTTACCCGCGATCGGAAAATATCGGAAATGAAAGGCGCCGATGGCCGTGTGCTGTTGTTGCACGGGAACCAGCTGGAGACATGGGTGTTGCAGTTGGCTGGCGAACTTCGTCCTGACTGGCTGTATCGCCCTTTTTCGCGTCGTCTGCGTTGCAATAGCGAATTGTTGCCGGGGCCTGCCCGCGGGGCGTTTGTACCCGCCTATGTGCAGGAGGAACACCATGCTGTTTATCATTGTCCGCGCTGCAGCCGTTCCTATTGGCATGGCGGGCATGTGCAGCGCATGCGTTGTCAGCTTGAACGCTGGCATACCATGTATCCGCCCTGAGGGGCGGGGCTTCCCGCACTGTGGCGGTGCTGATATGCTTGTTTGATGCAGCCTGTGAGTGTCGATTTTTATTTTGATTTCATCAGCCCGTACAGCTATCTGGCGAGTACGCAGCTTCAGACGTTCTCCGCTCGCCATCATTGTGAATTTAACTGGTTGCCGGTCAATCTGCCGCGCCTGATCAAGTTATCCGGCAATGTGTCTCCCGTCATGGTCAGGAACAAGGCGCGTTATGCCTTGCGGGATCTCAAACGATGGGCCGCCTATCTGGATGTTCCGCTGAAGATGATTCGTCCGGGAAGCTTTGACAGCCGGCCGGCATTGCGCGTGGCCGGCGCCTTGCCACAGGCAGAGCGCAGTGTGTTCGGCATGGCGGTCTTCAATGCATTATGGCGCGGGCAGGTGGATGTTTCCCGTGATGACTGGCTGGCGCAGATATTTGCCCTTAACCATTTGCCCGGCCATTGGCTGAAACAGCAGAATGAGGGTTTTGAGCGGTATACCCGGCAGGCCCTGGAGGCCGGCGCTTTCGGTGCGCCGACATTCATTTTGCATGCGCCCGGTCGCCGCCCGGAAATGTTTTTTGGCGTGGATCATATGGATTTTCTGGCACGAGCCTGCGATGCGCTGTTGCCGGTTCAGGGGCGGGGGATTTCCCGGTAGGTATCAATCGATGAGTGGCAGATCGGACATTGCTTCCCGGGCAGTTCGGTTACCGTGGCGCCACAGTTTTGATTCACGAAATAGCGTTGAGTATTTTTACGGAAATGCTCCAGCAGCATGCCGAAAAACATGCCGGTACCACTCTGGATGTCCCGGATCAGTTCCCGATGCTGTCTTTCGGCGGACCAGGCATAACGGATATAGCGGATGGATTCCTCGTGCGCTTCCGGGCTGATGCGCCGGATATAGGCCGGGTATTCGCGATCAATTTCGGCCAGTTCCACATCCGTGGCATATTTCAGGTTCTCCTGCGTGCTGCCGGTGTGGATATTCGCCACCGACACGTCTGCCGGCGGGCTGTCCAGGGACAACAGAATGCGTTTGAAGTTGCGCGCATGGACGTCCTCGGAGTCCGCCAGGGCGGAGAACATATGCGCGATATTTCGGTGCCCTTCATGCAGGGCCGCATCGGCAAAGGCCAGGTAGCGATGGCGCGCCAGAACTTCATTGCGATAAAGGCTTTGCAGGACGGAGATGGTTTCTGTATAGCCTGTTTCGGCTGCCGCCAGGGCAGGGCTTATGCCGCAGATGGCAAACAGGGTCGCGATGGTCATGATCCATGTGGCGGGTTGGCGCATGGCAGCTTTCATACAAGGATTATATACCATCGCGCAGCAGTTGGATCAGTTTGCCTGCTGCGACGGAGGTGTTATTCGTCCTCGTCTTCCTCTTCGTCGTCATCGCTGACGGAATCGATAATCGCACCGCCAATGGTAAAAGGCGCCTTGATAATTTCCGTAGTGACGCCGATGGCTGCGCCAACGGTGGCACCGGCCACCGTGCCGGCGGCTGTGCCTGCTGCAGCGCCGGCCAGACAGCCGTTGCAAAGCAGGATGAGCAAATAAAGAAACCAGCGCATTCAGATCCACCTTGATAGCAGGGCGGCATTGGCGATGCATGCCTGTCCCCGGATTGGCAGCAAGCCTTTCAGTTTTGCAGCGTTCTGGCAATGCAATATCGGATGCGGTTTCCCGCATGACCGGTTTGCGGTAAAATCCTGCAAACTGACAGGGAGGCCGGCATGCCATTCGACAACGCGATCAGGGAAGCACTGGCGGAAATGGGCGTTTGCAATCTGGAAGATATTTTCTGGGATCTTCCTTCGCCCAGGCTGTATGAACATGTGATTCGCAACCGGGAAGGGCATCTGGCGCATATGGGCGCGTTGGTTGTGCGTACGGGGCATTTCACCGGCCGGGCCGTCAAGGACAAATTCATTGTCGATGATGCGACCAGTCATGACAAGGTATGGTGGGGCGAATTCAACCGTGCCTTTTCCGAACAGAAATTTGATAATCTGTACCGGCGCGTATGCCGTTATCTGGAAGGTCAGCAGGTCTATGTTGAGGATTGTCTGGTAGGAGCGGATTCGCAGTTCGAGAAGCCGGTGCGGGTTATCACGCAGGATGCCTGGCATGCGCTGTTCGCGCGCACCATGTTTGTGCGTCCGGTTGATCTGGGACGCGATATCGGTGTTCGTGAGCCTGAGTTTACTGTGCTGCACGTCCCGCATTTTCATGCCATGCCCAGTCAGGATGGTACGCACTCGGAGGCCTTTGTGATCCTGCATCTGGCACGCCGGCTGGTGCTGATCGGCGGCACGGCGTATGCCGGCGAAATCAAGAAATCGATTTTCACGATCATGAATTATCTGTTGCCCGAAGAGGACGTGCTGCCGATGCATGCCTCGGCGAACGTTGGCGAGAAGGGGGATGTGGCAATTTTCTTCGGCCTTTCCGGCACGGGTAAAACGACATTGTCCTCTGACCCGCGTCGCCGTCTGATCGGAGACGATGAACATGGCTGGAGTCATCATGATGTGTTCAATTTTGAAGGTGGCTGCTATGCCAAGGTGATTGGTCTGTCCAGAGAGAAGGAGCCGCTGATTTATGCCGCAACAGAGCGTTTCGGGACAATTCTGGAAAATGTGTGTTTTGACACGCTGACGCGTCGCGTGAATTTCGATGATGCCTCTCTGACGGAAAACACCCGGGCGGCTTATCCGATTCAGGCTATCGCCAATGCCGTGTATCCCGGTGTGGCCGCACAGCCGGGCAATGTGGTGATGCTGACCGCCGATGCCTTCGGGGTGTTGCCGCCGATTGCCCGGTTGACGCCGACGCAGGCCATGTATTTCTTCCTGCTGGGCTATTCCGCCAAGGTTGCCGGCACCGAGGCCGGTGTGAGTGAGCCGGAAGCAACGTTCTCTCCCTGCTTCGGTGCGCCGTTTATGGCGCGTCATCCCAGGGTTTATGCCCGGATGCTGGGCGAAAAGCTGCGCCGGCAGCATGTCAATTGCTGGCTGATCAATACCGGCTGGAGCGGCGGGCCTTACGGGGTCGGGGAACGCATGGATATTGATGTGACACGAGCCGTGCTGAATGCGGCTCTCGATGGTGCGCTTAACGATGTGGAATACGATACTGATGATGTTTTCGGCCTGCATATTCCACGTGCCTGCCCTGGCGTGGATACAGCAATTTTGCATCCCGCGCATACCTGGAACAGCATGGAGGCATATACGCAGGCGGCGCGTCGGCTTAAGCGGAAATTTGAGCAACAGTACGCCATGCTTGATGATGCCGGAGATATGCGGGAGTCTGCTCGCATGATACACGGCCAACATGATTTGCAGGGTGACAACGGATGCGCTGGCTGACGGATGTTGCCAGGCATGCTGGCGTGCTGTTGCAGCGCCGGGGCACTGTGCATGGACGGGTTACGCCAGCGGCATCGCCAGCCATGCCCGATATCGCGGTCATCAGGGATGCCTGGCAGCGCAGCCATGCGGTGCGCTTGCCCGGATTGTTGTTGTCCGCCGTGCCGGAGTATGTCGAGGCCATTGCCGATGCCCTGACGATTATGCGACGGGTGCGGCAGGGTGAAAGTTGTGTTGATATTCTCGATGAGGCGGTCTATCAACAACGGTTGCAACCCGATTTCGAATTGCTGGCCACCGTTCATTCGGGCCATGATGCGCAGGAGATCGAGAAAATCGCTTTCGATGCCGTGAAGTCCGGCGAATTGTTTGCCGAGGATTTGTGGATGAAAGTCTCCTGTCTGTCCTTTTTCGATGAAGATGATTCCATTCGCTTCCGTTTTTCCTATGGCATGGAGATGTTCAAAAATCAGGAGGATGATCCGTTGCGCGAGCGTCTGGCGGCGGAACTGGCCGGGCGCGTGTTTCCCGAATGTGCGGTGATCACCGATCATGCACCGTTGCTGGATCTTTTGCAGACATTGCTGGGCTTTCGACCGGAATTTGTCGAACGCATTATTTATTCCAATGCCCCGCAGGGTGGTGCGCAATTCCATCAGGACGTGGAACATGGCCATCATGGTGTTATCTATGCGCAATTACACGGGCGGACGGCATGGCTGGCCCTGCCCCGTGCGGCATTGTTGCAGGAAATCGGGCAATTTGTCCGCCAGGCCGGTGCAGCGTCCGCTGCACCGGATGCCCGTTTCCGGGACCTGCCAACCGCAACGGAGGCTCTGGCCGACATGCTGGAATCCGGGGATCAGGAGGAGCTTGAACTGTTGCTCAATCATACCCCGGCCTTTACCCGTCAACTGATTGAGCATGGCTGGGGGCTGACCCTGCAGGCCGGCGATGTGCTGTTGTTGCCACAGCACAGCACCGCCGATTGTTGCTGGCATTCAGTATTCTGCCTGGATGAAGAGCCGGGCCATTCGTTATCTTTTGCGCTGGCCGAACCCTCTTGAAATACTGGTGGTGGCTGCTGCTATGGCCACTGTCATTGTCTGCAGCGGAGGTATCGATGACACAAGCAACAGGCCATAGCAATGCCCTGATCCATGAGGCCAGTCCGTATCTGCAACAGCATGCGCATAATCCGGTGGACTGGCATCCCTGGGGGGAGGAGGCGTTTGCCCTGGCGCGCCTGCAGAACAGGCCTGTGTTGCTGTCGATTGGCTATTCCACCTGTCACTGGTGCCATGTGATGGAGGAGGAGTCCTTTGCCGATGTCGCCGTTGCCGAGGTGCTGAATCGCAACTTTGTCTGTATCAAGGTGGATCGCGAGGAACGTCCGGATATTGATGCGCTGTATATGCAGGCGGCACAGCGCCTGAACGGCAGTGGCGGCTGGCCGCTGAATGTTTTGCTGACACCGGAGAAGCAGCCGTTTTATGCCTTTACCTATCTGCCGAAGGAGGATCGTTTCGGGCGCATGGGGTTGATGACGCTGGCCGATCGCATCGGTGAGCTGTGGCGCAATGATCGACAGAAAATTGAACGTGCGGCCGCGACACTGACGGCGTCGCTCCGCGGTCAGGGCCACCCGGCGGGCAGGGGGCATGCAGATAGGGCATGGGTGGATGCCGGCTTTGCCGCCCTGCGGGAGCGATTTGATCGGGACTGGGGCGGTTTCGGCGATGCCCCGAAGTTTCCTTCACCACACAAGCTCATGTTTCTGTTGCGGTATGCCGTGTTGCAACAACAGCCGGAAGGCATTGAGATGGTGGTGCAGACGCTGCAAAAGATGCGCCTGGGCGGCATCCACGATCATCTGGGCGGGGGATTCCATCGTTATGCCACGGACAGGGAGTGGCGCCTGCCGCATTTTGAGAAAATGCTTTATGACCAGGCCCTGTTGCTTATGAGCTATGCCGAGGCCTGGCAGCTGACGCAGCAGCCCGAATTGCGTCAGACAGGGCTGGATATCGCCACCTATTTATTGCGCGATATGCACCATGAGAAAGGGGGCTTTTTTACGGCCGAGGATGCGGACTCGGAGGGTGAGGAGGGTACCTTCTATGTATGGCGCGAGGCGGAAGTTCGGGCGTTGTTCGGCAAACAGGCGGAGGCTCTGTTGCAGGCCTTTGATATTCGCGCACAGGGCAATTACCGCGATGAAGCCACGCGCAGTTACACTGGCGCCAGCGTCTTGTATCTGCAGCAGCCGGCGCGACTGGCTGCGCTGGACTGGCCAGAGCTCCGTGCACGCTGGCGGGAAGCGCGCGAGCGGCGTCCGCGGCCGTTTCGCGATGAGAAAATTCTTGCCGACTGGAACGGACTGGCGATTGCAGCACTGGCCGGGGCCGGGCGTATTTTCGGGCAACCTGAATTGATTGATGCGGCCGCGGCAGCCGCGCGTTTCGTCCTGCACGAGATGCAGCATGAGGGGCATTTGTTGCACCGCTGGTACCGGGGCGAAGCCGCTGTGGGTGGTAAACTGGATGATTATGCCTTTATGGTCTGGGGGCTGCTGGAGCTGTATGAAAGCACACTGGATGCGCACTGGCTTGAGCAGGCGCAACGGCTGAATACGCGCATGCTGCATGATTTTGCGGCCGCAGACGGTGGCTTCTATCTGACGTCGGAGCATGACGGGCTGATTGCCCGCCCTATGGAGCGTTTTGACGGCGCATTGCCTTCGGGCAATGCCGTGGCCATGCATAATCTGTTGCGGCTGGCGCGATTGACGGCCGACAGCAGCGTTGAACAGCAGGCGGCTGATGTGATGGCGCGCTTTGCCGTCGAGGCAAGGCAGGTGCCGGAAGGTATGCTGCATATGCTGTCGGCCTTGTTGCTGGCCGAGACACCGGCGCGTGAAATCGTACTCGCCGGGCCTCTGGATCAGGGTAATGGCCCGGCCATATTAGCGCTGATCCGGCAGCACTTCCGACCCAATACAGTGGTCTTGCGGCGGGATGCGGAACGGATTCCGTTTACACGGCCATACCGCCCCCTGCACGACAAGGCCACGGCCTATATCTGCGAGAACTTTCAGTGCCATGAGCCGACGACCGAGGTGCGGAAAGTCCGGCAGCTGCTTGGTCCACGCTAGGCATTGACCATGCGGCGCGAGGATGGCGTATGCTGCTGTTGCGGGCGGATGCCCAGTTTTTCAAACAGTATGCGATCCTGATCGGCAGCCTGATTATCCGTCGTCAGCAGTTTCTCGCCATAGAAAATCGAGTTGGCACCGGCCAGGAAACACAGGGCCTGCATTTCTTCAGACATGGCCTCGCGACCGGCGGACAGGCGCACATGTGAAGCCGGCATGGTGATGCGCGCAATGGCGATGGTGCGAATAAATTCGAAGGGATCCAGCGCTTCAACATCCTGCAAGGGTGTGCCCGGCACCTTGACCAGCATATTGATCGGGACCGATTCCGGATGCGGCTGCATCCGTGCCAGCTGCGCAATCAGACCGGCGCGATGACGACGGCTTTCGCCCATGCCGACAATGCCGCCGCAGCAAATGCTCATGCCCGCGGCACGCACATGACGCAGGGTGTCCAGTCGGTCATCGTAACTGCGGGTGCTGATAATTTCACGGTAAAATTCCGGGTCGCTGTCCAGGTTATGATTGTAATAATCCAGTCCGGCATCTTTCAGGCGCGCGGCCTGATCGGCGTCGAGCATGCCCAGCGTGGCACAGGCTTCCATATCCATATCCTTGATCGCACGAATCATCTCCAGCACCATCTCAAAGGCCCGGCCTTTGGGTTCGCGCCATGCCGCGCCGATGCAGAAGCGCGATGCGCCATTGGCCTTGGCACGTTGCGCAGCGGCAATGACCTCGTCTTTTTTCATCAGCAGTTCGGATTCCAGGTCGGTCTGGTAGCGGGAAGACTGGGGGCAGTATTTGCAATCTTCCGGGCAGCCCCCGGTTTTGATCGACAACAGTGTGGATAACTGCACCTCATTGGCATCGAAATGGGCGCGATGGCATTGCTGGGCGCGGTAAATCAGGTCGTTGAAGGGCAATGCAAACAGTTCGGTAATTTCATCCACGCTCCAGTCGTATCTCATGCTTCAACCTCCGGTTAACCTTTAGGGCGGCAAGGGTAAACAGACTGCCGGCAATGGGCAAAGGAAATCAGAGTATCGGCTGATAGCGCAGTTTGGCCAGATGTTTGCGAATGGGGAGAATATTATGGGTGCTCATGGACAGGGCATGGATATCGAGATTGAGGAATGTTTCCGTCCAGTTATCGTCAGCCGCCAGTTCTCCGCATACCGTGACCGGAATGCCCTGCCGTTTCGCCGCGCGAACCGTATATTCCAGCATTTTCAGAATGGCCGGATGGCCGGAGCCATAAATGTGGTCGGTTTCTTCATCGCTGCGATCAGTGGCCAGTGTATATTGAATCAGGTCATTGGTGCCGATTGAGAAAAAGTCGCTGACCTTTGCGAGTTCGTCGGCAATCATGACGGCTGCGGGCACCTCAATCATGGTGCCGATGCGAATATTGAACGCCAGCCCCTGATGGCGACAAATCTGCTCGCACATCTCACGCACCAGTTCGATCTCCTCGCTGGAGGCTACCATGGGCACCAGCAGCTGAATCATGCCGCTCTGGCTGGCCAGCAAAATGCCGTTGAGCTGCTGTTGCAGGATTTTCGGCCATTGCCGCAGCAGGCGAATACCGCGCAGGCCCAGCGCCGGGTTGGCGCCGGTATATTCATGGCCGGTAATTTCACGGAACAAAAGCGGTTTGTCGCCGCCGATATCGAGCAGGCGTACCGTTACCGGACCACCGTCGGTGGCCTGAAGCAGGCGTTCGTAACAGCGGGCCTGGGTGGCGGGGTCCGGCAGCTGGCGGGCATTCATGAACATGAATTCGCTGCGAAACAGGCCGATGCCTTCAGCACCGACTTGTTGCAACATGCTGATTTCATCGACAAATTCCAGATTGGCCTGCAGGGCCATGGCATGACCGTCTTCGCTGGTGGAAGGGCGGGAGGCATAGGCCTGCAAATCCTGCTCGACGATATGCAGGGCATCGCAGAACAGTTCATATTTGCGAATGTCCTGTGCCTGCGGGTTGAGGGTCCATGTGCCGAGTTCGGCATCCAGAATCATGATATCACCGTCGCGGGCGCGGCTCAGGATGTCGCTGACACCGACCAGCATCGGCAGGCCAATGCCTCGGGCTACAATGATATTGTGTGCATTCATGCCGCCCTGTTCGGCGACCAGTCCCACCGCTCCCTGGCGCCAGAACTTGACCACATCAACAGGATTGAAGTCGTCGGCAATGAGAATCGTGTCTGAAGTGCCGGCGATGCGTTCGTGATCAGGCTCGTGCCCCTGTAAATGGCGGATAATACGTGCACCGACCTGTTCGATATCATCACTGCGTTCACGAAGATACGGGTCTTCAATGGTGGCAAAGATCGTTTTGATGCGGTCGATTTGCTGTCGCAGAGCCCATTCCGCGTTGATCAGGTTTTGTTCGATTGAGGCGATGGTCTTGTCGGTCAGTTCCGGATCGCTCAGCAGCATGCGATGCACTTCGAGAATGAGCAGGGGGTCAAGAATTTCCAGTTGTTCGAGCTGTTCGCACTCAAGATTCAGTTCATCAAGGGAATGTCTGATACCCTGTTTAAGGCGCTCGACTTCATCGGCAACCTCGTCGGGCCGGATGTTTTTTTCCGGAATCGGAATTCGGCCCCGGGTCAGCTTCTGGATGCGTCCGATGGCAATGCCGGTACTTTTGCCGGCCGCTTTCAGCACCGGCACATTCATTCATCTTCTCCGAAACGATCTTCAATCAGCTGGACCAGGGCCTGCATGGCCTGCTCGGCATCATCGCCCTCGGTGCGAATGCGCAGCATGCTGCCACGGGTTGCGGCCAGCATCATGATGCCCATGATGGATTTGGCATTCACGGCGATATCATCCCTGATCAGCGTGACCTCGGCGGAGAAACGGCTGGCGGTTGCGGCCAGTTTGGCCGAGGCACGGGCATGCAGCCCCAGTTTATTGACGATCTGTACCTGCTGTTCAGGCATGGTCCGTTTGCTCCGGCTTTGGCGACAGTGTTGATGGCTGACAGATATATTGCCGCCCGGATGTCACGACCTGACGAGCCAGCCGGTTCAGGTCTCCGGTCTGGCTGCGCAGGCTCAGCGCCTTGATCAGCAGGGGAAGATTAAACCCGGAAACGACTTCCACATGCGCATGTCTGGCGGCCGTGCTCAGGGCAATATTGCAGGGGGTGCCGCCAAACATATCGGTCAGCAGCAGGATGCCGTCACCGACATCGCAGCGATGGAAGGCCTGATCCAGCGCCTCGGCCAGGGCCCGGGGGTTTTGTTCAGGGCCGGTGTCGATGGCCGTGATCAACGCCTGGGGGCCGAGGACATGTTCGGCGGCTTCCAGCATTTCGCTGGCAATATGCGTATGCCCGACGAGCACGATTCCGATCATGTTGTTCCCTGCGAGGCGGAGGATGGCGGGGTGGTGAAGATGCGATCGAGTTCACGATGGTGCAGCGCAGGCTCCACCCCGTGTTGACGCAGCCAGTCGGCGGCGCGTTCGGCCAGATAGACCGAACGATGCCGGCCGCCGCTGCAGCCGAAGGCCAGGGTGAAATATTGCTTGCGTTCCTGTTGCATGCGCGGCCAGGCGAAAGCCAGCCATTTATTCAGCAGCCTTTCGGCCTTGTGCATGTCTGACTGACGCTGAAAATACTCGATAACGGCCTGGTCCTTGCCGGTCAGCGGGGCCAGTTCGGGATCATAATGAGGGTTGGGCAGAAACCGCACATCGACGACCATATCGGCATCGGTCGGAATACCGTAGCGATAGCTGAACGAGGTGATGGTAACGAAAATGCCCTTGCCGGCGGTGTGTTTCCTCTGCCAGAAGTTTTCCGCCTTGGCGGCCAGTGCATACGGCGTCAGATTGGAACTGTCGAGCACCAGATCAGCCATTTCCCGGATCGGCTCCATGGCCTTGCGTTCGCGTGCGATACTGTCAAGCAGATTGGCATCAAGCGCAAAGGGGTGACGGCGTTTCACGACAGAGTAGCGGCGCTGCAAGGCTTCATCCGAGGCCTCGACAAACAGCAGAAACCAGTCATTGGCCGATTGCAAAATGGCTGCATAGGCGTCGCGGAAGGCCTGCGGATCACGACAGCTGCGTGCATCAATGCACAGCGCGGCCGGTTGCTGACGCCGAAACATATATTCGGCCCAGTCATGAATCATCTCCAGCGGTAGATTGTCGGTACAGAAGAACCCCTGGTCTTCCAGGGCATGCAGCACGGTGCTTTTGCCGGCACCGGATAAACCGCTGATTAACAGCATGGCACCTTCATGAAGGCTGCCCGCCGGACTGAATGCGTTGCTGCAGGGCATCCATGAAA
>WFNX01000111.1 GCA_015488375.1 Mariprofundaceae bacterium
CGGCGTATTTGCGGAATCGTGGCAATATCATGACGCGATACATGCACGCCATCGGCGCCCACGGCATGGGCAATATCGGCCTGCGTATGCACGAACAATTGCGCATCGGCCCGGGTCGTCAGCTCTCGTAGCCGTGCCGCCAGTGCCAGCATATGCGCCGCATCCAGTTGCCGCTCACGTAATAATACGGCATCGACGCCGCCGGCCAGCGCCGCTGCAGTTTTCTCCAGCAGGATGCGCTCGGACACACGTCCGAGATCCGTAATCAGAATTAATCGAGGAACGGTGCTCAGAAGCGTTTGATCACCCACATGGGTGGCGACGGTCGCTTGTAGCCGCCCGGCAAGCGTTTTTCAAACACCCCGTCACCATTATCGTCATAGAGATAATAGGGCGGGAGCCCTCCCTTGGGCTGCACCTTGATCATGTAAACACGACCCTGTACCGAGTATTCCTCAACCGTTGCCCCATCATCACGCTTGTAGGAATAGATTTCCACGCGTTCATCATCTTTCAGATGCTCAAACTCCTGGTTCAGGTTCGGCGGCGTTTCGGCCGCATCGATGGTTTCCCTGGCCTGCGGAGAATCATCCACGGCAGCCGGCGGAGGCGGCACATCAGCAGCCTGCAGCGCCAGTGGCCAGGCCAGTAGCAGCGCCATCAGACAAGCCCGCACAAATGGTTTCCTGTTCAACATCCGGAACCTCCTCTCATCAGGCCTGTGCAATCAGACCTTTTGCCTGCGCAACAACACCAGGCAGGAACCACCGCCGGTGCCTCGCTGCGGCACCACCGCCAGCACCTGAGCGGCACAGGGCCCTTCGCGCAACCAGTGGTACACTGCCTCTTTCAGCACCGGCCGCCCCTGCGAATGGCGTCCCCGGCCATGAATAATGCACAATACACGACCTGAACCTGCCTGCAGAGCCTTGACCTTCTGCATCAGCATTGCAAGTGCTTCGTCACGGGTCATGCCGTGCAGATCGAGCTCCATGGCCACCGGCGGCTGACCTGCCGCCAGTTTTTTCAACTGCTCGCGTGACACGCCATCGGCCAGCAACACCCACGGCTCCTGCCCCGGCTGCGGCCGCACATCCGCCACCGGGGTGGCCGTCCTGACCACAGTGGCCTGCGAGACACGCACCACCTTGTCCGGCCGCGGCGGCTTGCCGCGCGGGGTAACCCGGGCGGGCGCACGCATCGGCTGCACCTTGCGCATCGCCTCGGCAAACAAATCCTCGTCCTTCATTCGAATTCCCTGCGTTCCGGACGATTCATCAGGGAGCATACGGCCTCGGCAATGGCCATATCGCCACGCAACACCTGCGCCACGGACTGCATCAGAGGAACATCCAGCGCCATCTGCCGGGCCAGTCGATCCACGGCATCGGCCGTGCGCACACCTTCCACGGCCTGCCCGATGCGCTGCTCGGCCGTCGCCACATCCAGACCCTCGGCCAGCAGCATGCCCAGGCGCCGATTACGCGATAATGCGCCGGTACATGTCAGCACCAGATCGCCGATGCCGGACAGGCCCATCAGGGTTTCGTTGCGTCCGCCCACGGCACAGGCAATGCGCGCCATTTCCGACAACCCGCGCGTAACGACCGCGGCCATCGAGTTATGTCCCAGCCCCAGCCCTTCGGCAATGCCGGCGGCAATGGCGATCACATTTTTCAGGGCGCCGCCCATGGCCACACCAATCACATCATCACAGGTATAAATACGGAAATTCGTATCATCGAAAAAAGACGCCGCATGCGCCGCCATGGCAATATCATCACTGGCCATCGTAATTGCGGTTGGTTGCCCGCGCGCCACTTCCAGCGCAAACGAGGGACCGGAGAGCAACACGATACGCGACCGCGCAATGGCGGACTCCAGCAACTGGTCCGGACGTTGCAGGGTCTCCGGGTTCAACCCCTTGCAGGCCACAATAACCGGATAATCGCCGGCCAGTGCCGGCAAAACGGAAGGTACGGCCGAACAGGGCATAGCCAGCACACAGGCCTCCGCGCCATCCAGCGCCTGTTGCAGATCGCCGGTTGCCTGCAACCTCTCCGGAAACATGATATCCGGCAGATATGCCCGATTCTGACGCTCGCCGTTCAGGATTGCCGCCTGCGCTTCGCTATGGGTCACCAGCGCCACCCGCTGACCGGCGCGGGCCAGAACCATGGCCAGCGCCGTGCCCCAGGAACCGCCACCGATTACTGTAATCCTTTTGCTCATGATACCCTTCTCAAACGCCAGTACATCACACCTCCGACCGCCAGCACAAGCCACATGAGCCCGTCCCCGAAATATTGATAGGGCGTAACCGCGCCGGACAGGCGATATGTACCCCGAACGCTGCCCGCCGTCCACCATGGCATCGTATGCTGCACGGCGCCATCGGGCCCGATAATGGCGGAAACCCCTGTATTTCCGGCACGCAACACATAGCGCCCGTTTTCCACCGCGCGCACGCGTGCCGCCTGAAAATGCTGCCAGGCCGCGGGGCTATGGCCGTACCAGGCATCGTTGGTCACCACCACCAGCACATCCGCCCCGGCCGCCACGCGAGCCCTCGCCTGTTCGGGGAATATGGATTCATAACAGATCAGGGCTCCGAAATGGCCTGCCTTGCCCGTCAATACACCGCTGTCATCACCGGCCTGAAAATCCCCGATATCAGGCACCAGCTTGTGCAGCCATGGCAACCATGACGGCACATATTCGCCAAACGGAACCAGATGCTGTTTGGCGGCAAAGCCGCGGATTTCGCCCTGCGCGCGCAGATAAAGGCCATTTTGCGCACGCCGTCTGTCCGCATCCAGCAGCTTCAGCCCGCCAAAGAGAAAATCCGCCTGCCAGCCATCGGCCTGCTGATATAACCATTGCCGCCAGGATGGCGACAGGGAAAGATAAAACGGCACGGCCGCTTCCGGCCAGATCATCACATCCACCGGCAAGGCCCGGGCCGACAG
>WFNX01000112.1 GCA_015488375.1 Mariprofundaceae bacterium
AATGTAGCTGTTTGCAGGATACATGGGAACCGTCATACTGGCGGAACCTGAAGGGAGAGGATGCATGCCCACTGCGCAGAAGAAACCGTCGATCCAGATGTTCCTGCCGCCGGAGACGCTGAAGCTGCTCCGCGATTACCGGCAGAACCTGCCGGATGAGCTGGTGCTGGAAGAACAGATGTTGATCCTGTTCAGTGATATGCGTGGTTTCACGGAGCTGGTCGAGCAATATCCGGCGCAACAGGTGTATCGTGCATTGCATGCCAGCATGACCATACAGGCAAGGCTGATTCATCGTTTTGGCGGCAGTATTAACAAGTTTCTTGGCGATGGCCTGCTGGCCTGTTTCTCGGGTGAGGACAAGGCGCAACGCGCCATCGCCTGTGTCCGGCAAATTATGCGCGATTTGCCGGATCAGACGGAGCTTCCGTTTCGCTGCCAGGTCGGCTTTGGTCTGCATTGCGGGTCTGTGTGGTTTGGAATTGTCGGTGATGATATGCGGCGTGAATTCGCGTTGATTGGCGATGTTGTGAATACAGCCGCAAGGCTGTGTGGTCTGGCCGGCGGCTTTCAGGCTCTGGCAACGGCTGCGGTATGGCGGGAGTTGCCTGAAAACCTGCGGGCGGAATATCTCGATCCGCTGGGAGAAAAACATTTCCGCGGCAAAAAACGGGCGATGAATGTCTATCGGGTGAATGCTCATGCATGAAGGGGCCGTGTTTCGGTCGAATTTCAGCCTTTTGCTGTTACACTGCTGCCGGATGATCCGGATGCGAGGAAGGCTGATGTTCACGAGATCCAGCAGACATGCGTTGATGCTATGGGCTGCATTATGCCTGTTTTATAGCGGCAGTGCCCTTGCGGATGAGGCCGTGCAGGTCAGCAAGGATGCGCAGGTTGTTTATTGCTCGGTGGGCTGGCCGGTCGGGCCGGAGCATATCAAGGACATGCTGCAATCGGGGATTGCGCTTTCTGTTGTGTGGAAGCTCTCCGTGCATCGTTTCCGGCGCTACTGGCTGGATGAGGGCATTGCCAGCATTACGGTGGCGCGACGCGTGATTCCGGATCTGTTATCCCATCGCTGGACCCTTGAAGATCAGGCCGCCGGCATCAGTCGTCAGGTGGCTTCACTGGATGCCGCCGTACATTTTCTGACGCATCTTGAGCGCTATCCGGTCGTCGATCGCAGTCTGCTGCAGCAGGGCGAACGTTATGAACTGGATGTCTCGCTGCAGTCCTATGAAGGAACCAGCATGGAAAAATGGTGGAATCGCATCCTGCAGGCGGATGATTTTTCTGCGAGTGCATCTTTTCAGGAGCCGTAATGCGCTTTGATCTGATGCGCTTTCTGCCGTTGTTGATGGCCGCCGCACTGATCTCGCTGGCGGTGCTGTTATGGCCTGATGCATTAGCGCGTGGTCTGATTGTTGTCTGGATCAATGAGGTTATACTGATTGTCCTGTCGCTGGTATTGCTGCAGTACGGCATGCGCCTGCTGCTGCGGCGCGGGGAGCCGCGTGCCGGTTCACGCTTGCGGGCCAAGCTGGTGATCGCCATGGTGGGAATGCTGATGCTGCCATCGCTGGTCATTCAGCTTTCAGCCAGTCAGATGGTGGAGCGCGGCATGGATGTCTGGTTTGATCTGCGTGTGGATACCTTGCTGGATCGTGCGCTGAAACTGGCGCAGGGCTTTTATGATCGTATCGATATTGATATGAAGCGCGGACTGCGCAGCTATGTCGATGACCCCGTCCTGCAACAATCCGTCGATGCACATGCGGCCTTTGGTATGGCTGACGAGCGTTTGTTGCAAATCCTGCGCATAGAAGGCTGGGACCGTATCCAGTTGTTTGATATCAATGAACGGCTGGTTGCCGATGTGCGTGAGAGCGGATTGATAGAGCTGCATTCCGAGCCGTTGAGTGAAGCGGCAAAGCTGACCATGCGCCTGGGTAATGTGGCGACCAAGATCGTGGCCGAAGGCGGGGTGGAAAAAGCCATCGGTTATGCCCCCATTCCCACCCGGAAGGGAGGGGTCGGCCTGATGCGGGTGGAACTGAAACTGCCTGAGGGGGTGATTCGCAGTGCGCGTCTGGTAGAGGCCGATTATCAGAGTTACCGGGCGCTGGAGCATAATCGTCAGATGATCAAGGACCTGTTCGCCAATGCGATGCTGTTTGTGACCCTGATCGTGGTCATCCTTGCCAGTCTGGTGGCGTTGTTGTTCGCCCGGCGACTGACGGCACCGATTGGCGAGCTGGCAGCCGCCCTGCATCGGGTTACCGAGGGTGATCTGGATGTGGCGATTCCCGAGTCCTCGCAGGATGAACTGGGGTCGCTGGCGCGTTCGTTTAACCAGATGGCCGGGCGCCTGAAACAGAACGCCCGTGCGATTGAGCAGGCACAGCTGGATTTGACCGAGGCGCTGGCCAACAGCCGGCAGCGGCAATATATTCTGGAGACCCTGCTGGCCAATCTGCATACCGGGGTGTTGCTGGTGGATGCCCGGGGGACCATTCGCCTGTTGAATCAGTCGCTGCATGATATCTTGCCTGAAACGAAACACTGGTTGCCGGGCAGTTCGTTGCTGGAGAATTGCCGCAATCAACCGGGGTTCCTGGCAGAGTTTTATGAACAGATGAAGACGCAGAAGCTGTCCGGTGTGCAGCAACAGTTCGAGTTATCCGGCGAGCATGGTATTACGCATATTCTGGTACGTGGTGCCCGGTTGAAATTGTCAGGCATGGCCGAATTTTCCGGTGAACTGATTATGGTGGACGATATTACCGAGCTGGCCAATGCCCAGCGCAGTCAGGCCTGGGCGGAGGTGGCCCAGCGTCTGGCGCACGAGATCAAGAACCCGCTGACGCCGATCAAATTGTCGGCCGAACGCCTGCAGCGCCGTTTTCGCAAGCAGGTGGACGCCCATGACGTGTTTGATTCATGCACGCATGCGATTATTACCCAGGTGGAACGTCTGCAACGACTGATTGCTGATTTTTCTTCGCTGGCGCGCATGCCCAAGCCGAAAATCAGCAAGGTGCCGGTGGCTGATATCATGCGGGATATGCGCGAGCTGTTTAATGCATACAGGCAGGTGCGCATCAGCATGCCGGAGGAGCATGTCGATTGTTATTGCGATGCGGACCAGGTGCGACAGGTGCTGATCAATCTGCTGGATAATGCTGTCGCCGCTTCCGCCGAAGGAGGCGAAGTCCTGTTGTATGTGCGGGTGAGCGATGAGTGGCTGGAATGGCATGTGGAAGACAATGGCCCCGGTATTCCGGAAGATATGCAGGAGCATGTATTTGAAGCATATTTTTCAACCAAATCGGGTGGCTCCGGCTTGGGGCTGGCCATTGCACGCAGAATTGCCGAGGATCATGGCGGGCAGCTGACATTGCTCTCCGCCCGTCAGCCGACGCATTTCCGTTTCAGGTTACCCCGTGAGCCTATGCTGTTGGAGGAGATATGAGCAATCGCATTATGATTGTTGATGACGAGCAGCCGATTCGCGAGTCATTGCAGGGTTTGTTCGAGGATGAAGGGTTCGTCATTCACCTTGCAGCCTCAGGTGAGGAGGCCGTGGCCAAACTGCGCAAGCATAGCGTGGACTGCGTGCTGCTGGATATCTGGATGCCGGGCATCGACGGGCTGGAAACCTTGTCCCGGTTGCGGCAACTCGATGAGACGATTCCGGTGATTATGATGTCCGGCCATGCCACGATTGATACGGCGGTGCGGGCGACGCGTGAAGGCGCCTATGACTTTGTGGAGAAGCCGGTCTCGTTTGAACATATGCTGATTCTGGTGCGCAATGCCCTGGAAATGCGTCGTCTGGAACAGGAAAATCGCAATCTGAAAGAAAATACGCACAGCACATACCAGGAGCTGACAGGGCAGAGCGCGGCGATCCGGCAGGTGCGGGCAATGATTCAGCGGGTGGCTGTGTCCGATGCGCCGGTACTGATCAGCGGGGAACATGGGACAGGTAAAACCATTGCGGCTTCAATGGTGCATCATCTGTCGAAACGACAGGATGGTCCGTTTATTGAACTGAACAGTGCCAGCGTGCCTGAAGGGCGGATGGACTCCGAATTGTTCGGACATGAAAAGGGCGCCTTCCCCGGGGCGCTGCATACCCAGCGTGGTTGTTTTGAAATGGCGCATCAGGGCAGCCTGTTTATTGACGAAGTGGCCGATCTTCCCCTGCCGGCGCAGGCCAAGGTGCTGCGTATTTTGCAGGAACGCGTGGTGCAGCGGCTGGGGAGCCCCGCCTCGTTTCAGGCGGATGTCCGATTGCTGGCGGCAACGACGAAAAATCCGGAAGAGGAAATGAAGGCGGGACGATTGCGGGAAGATTTTTATTATCGCCTGAACGTTGTATCCATTCGGATACCCTCATTGCGTGAGCGCAGCGATGATATTCCGCAACTGGTGCAGGCGCTGGCCATGGATCAGGTGGCAAGCCTGGGAGGAGAGCCGGTGCAGTTCAGTGATTCGGTGATCGAGCGCATGATGCACTACAACTGGCCGGGTAATGTGCGTGAACTGCGCAATTATATTGAACGCTGTCATATCCTGATGCCCGGCCAATTGGTGGATATCGACAATATGTTGCCGCTGGATCATATGCCGTCCGGCAGTCAGGCTGCTGAACCCGGCGTTGATCTGAACGAGGGTTTTCATGCGGCGCGCGAGGAATTCGAGCGCAAATACCTGTTGCATCATCTGCAAGTTAACGACTGGAACATCAGTCGGACGGCAGCCGCTATTGGCATGGAGCGCAGCCAGCTGCATCGCAAGATGAAAAGCTTTGGTCTGACAATACCGGCGAGGAAGGGAACATGAATATTCTGATTCTGGGGGCGGGGGAGGTCGGCTTCCATATCGCCCGTTATCTGTCGAATGAAGGGAATAATGTCTCGGTGATTGATAATGATCCGGAACGGCTGGAACTGGTTTCTGACTCCATGGATGTACGCACGGTGTTGGGGCAGGCATCGCACCCGTCCGTACTGGCGCGGGCCGGTGCGGATCAGGCGGATCTGCTGATTGCGGCAACGACGAATGATGAGGTGAATATGCTGGCCTGCCAGGTGGCGCATTCGCTGTTTCGTCTGCCGACCAAAATGGCGCGCATTCGCGAGATGGATTATGCCCAGGCGGAGAAACTGTTCGGGCGGGATGAGTTGCCCATCGATCGCATCATTTCGCCGGAAACGGAGGCGGCAAAAGCGGTGCTGAAACGGTTCCAGGTGTCGTCGGCCGCTGATGCAATGGATTTTGCCGGTGGCAAGGTGCAATTGCTGGGCCTGCCCATTGTACCGAAAAGTCCGCTGGCCGGTATTGCGCTGGAAGAAATCGAGGAAGTGCTGGGCGATATCCGCGTTTATGTGGTGGCGCATGAACATAATCGCAAATGGAAAGTGCCGGAGGCGAAAACCGTGCTGCTGGCCGGAGATGCTATTTATGTGGCCATCAGTTGCGATGATGTTGAGGGTTTCCTGCATTGCATCGGTCGCGATATTGAAAGTTGTGACAAGAACAGCGTGATGATGATCGGTGGCGGCAATGTGGGCTATATCGTTGCGCGTGAACTGGAGGCGATGGGTATTTCGGTCAAGCTGATCGAGTATAATGCCAAGCGTGCGGAATGGCTGGCCGAGCATCTTTCCACGTCCGTGGTGATTCACGGCGATGCGATTGACCAGTCGCTGCTGGAGACCGAGGCCATCGACAAGATGGATGATTTTCTGGCGCTGACCAATGATGATGAAACCAATATTCTGGCCAGTCTGATTGCCAAGAAATACAAGGTTCCGCACATCGTGACGCTGATCAATCGTTCCATTTATGGTGAACTGGTGCGCGAAATCGGCCTGGATGTGACCGTTTCCCCGCGTTTGACGACGGTGGCATCGATTTTGCGCCATGTGCGGCGCGGGCGTGTACTCAGCGTTTCCTCGCTGGGCGGCGGAGAGCTGGAAGTGCTGGAGGCGGAAGCACTGGAGACAACCCCGATTACGGCTGACCCTTTGTATTCGCTTCGCCTGCCGCCGGATACGGTGATCGGCGCGGTGGTGCGCCAGGATGAAGTGATTGTTCCCACCGGCGAGACGCAAATTCAGCCGCACGATATCGTGATTATCGTGACCCGGCGTGCCTCGGCCAAGGCCGTGGAGCGCCTGTTCGAAGTCCAGCTGGAATTTTTCTGATCGATGCACTGGCGCGGTATTGTCTGGACCCTGGGGATTCTGACCGTTTTTTTCGGTATCAGCATGATTGTTCCCGTATTTGTGGCCATTTATTATCAGAGCGGACATGTGATGCAGTTTGTCATGGCCGGCATGATGGTGGTGTTGCTGGGCGTGCTGGGGATGCACTGGGGCGGGCATGCGCCCGAGCGCCTGAGTCACAAGGACGGCTTTCTGATTGTGGCCCTAGCCTGGCTGATATTATCACTGTTCGGGGCAATTCCGTTTCTGACCACGGGTGTGTGCCATAGTCTGTTTGATGCCCTGTTCGAATCCACCTCAGGGCTGACGACGACCGGTGCAACGGTGCTCTCCGGTCTGGATCATATGCCGCCGTCGATCCTGTTCTGGCGTTCGATGCAGGAGTGGCTGGGTGGCATGGGAATTATCGTACTGGCCATTGCGATCATGCCGCTGCTGGGAGTGGGAGGTATGCAATTGTTCAAGGCCGAGGCTCCCGGGCCGGTGAAAGACAAGATTACCGCGCGGGTGACCGAAACGGCGAAGGTGCTATGGTATCTGTATCTGGGCATGACGCTGGTGGCCGCGGTTGCCTTGTGGCTGGCCGGCATGACGCCGTTTGATGCGATCAATCATGCGATGTGTACCATGGCCATTGGTGGTTTCTCGACCCATGATGCTAGTATCGGTTATTTCGAATCGGATATTATCCGTGGTTTGATGGTCATGTTCATGCTTATGGCCGGGGTTAATTTCACGCTGCATTTTTCCTCCCTGCGTAATGGATTTTCTCCCCGGGTCTATTTCCGTGATGATGAGTTTCGCGCCTATTTCAAATGGTTCGCTTTCCTGATTATCGTTGTCGGCGGTATTGCCGTGCTTTCGGGCAAGGGAACGGTCATGGAAGGGATATTCAATACCGTATCCATTGCCACAACGACAGGCTTTGCCGTCAGTGATTACAGCCTGTGGCCGCCGGCGGCCACGCTGTTGCTGTTAACCGCCATGTTCGTTGGCGCCTGCGCCGGATCGACCGGCGGCGGCATGAAGGTGGTGCGGGTGTTGCTGCTGTTCCGGCAGGGCAAGCGCGAGATTCGCCGGCTGATTCATCCGCAGGGCGTGATTCAGGTCAAACTGGGGGGGCAGAATCTGTCGCCCACCCTGGTCGGGGCATTGTGGGGCTTCTTTGCCCTGTATCTGGTCAGTTACGCCATTATTGCCATCCTGCTTGCGCTGACCGGCGTGGATATGATGACCGCGCTTTCCGCTGCTGCGGCCTGCCTGACCAATACCGGCCCGGGCTTTGGCGGGGTGGGGCCCGCATCGAACTTTGCCGGCATTCCCGATGCCGGCAAAGGCGTGTTGATGTTTGCGATGATACTCGGTCGTCTGGAGATCTATTCCTTCATTGTGCTGCTGGTACCGGAGTTCTGGCGGAAATAAAGGACACATTGATCAGTCCGCGGATCGGGTCGGTGCTGTCGATGCGGACTTCAATGGTATCACCGAGACCGAAACTGGCCTGCCCGTGCCGGGCGAACAGTCGGTGCATGGATTCGTCCAGCGTGAACTCATGGCCGAGCGCCTCCAGGGGTAATGAGGCTTCGGCCAGGGTGTCGGCCAGTTCGACAAACAGGCGTCGTTTGGACATGCCGGAGATAACCGCCTGCATCGTTTTGCCGACATCCTTCTGATGATAGAGCGCGGCCAGCATGGCCTGAACATCCCATTCGGTACGCTGCTGTTTGCGTTCCTGTACGGAAACATGTTCGCCAATTTCCGCCAGCGTGTCGGCCGGCTGTACGGCATCCGGGTTTTCTTTGCGTAACAACGCTTTCAGGCGTCGATGTACGGTCAGGTCGGCGTAGCGGCGGATGGGGCTGGTGAAATGGCAATAATGACGATAGGCCAGCCCGAAATGCCCTTCATTATGCGGTGTATACTTGGCCTGCTGCATTGAGCGCAGCACCAGTCGGTGCAGGACATGGCTGTAAATCTTGCCCTCTGAGCGCTCCAGTACATCCTGTACATCGCCCGGTTTTACCTTGCCCTTGCCACGCGGCAGGGGGATTGTGACGCCGAAGGGTGCCAGGAATCGGTTCAGGGACTCGATGGCCTCGCGTTCGGGTGCGGCGTGAACACGGTAAAGCAGCGGACACTGCTGGCGTTCAAACCATTCGGCGACAGCGGTATTGGCGGCCAGCATCATTTCCTCGATCAGGTGATGGGCAATATTGCGTTCGCCGGGGACCATGCCGCCAAGTCGCCCTTCATGCAGCACAGCGCGTACTTCCGGTACATCCAGATCCAGAGCGCCACGCAGACTGCGGCGTTTGGCGAGTTTATGGTGCAGACGCATGGCATCGTCCAACATCCGGCGGATGTCGGCATCCGCAATGGCATCGCTGTTACGCTGCTCCAGCCATTCCGAAGCCTGCGTGTAGGTCAGGCGCGCACGTGATTCGATGATCGCCTCATAAATGCGCGTGGAACGGCAGATGCCATTGGCATCAAAACGCAGGCGTACGGCCATGGCCAGGCGTGGTACATGCGGATTGATGGAACACAGGCCATTGGACAGGGATTCCGGCAGCATCGGAATCACGCGATCGGGAAAATAGAAAGAGTTACCGCGCGCCAGTGCTTCCTTATCCAGTGCCGAGCCCGGGCGCACATATTCGGCCACATCGGCAATGGCCACCCATGCTTCAAAGCCTTCACCGCGGGCATGCACGCAGATGGCATCGTCAAAGTCGCGTGCATCGGCACCATCAATGGTCACAAAAGAGATATGGCGCAGATCGGTGCGCTGCGGCCACTGCCCGGGATTGACCTCGGCAGCAAACTGCGCCGCCTCATGCAGGACGGCATCGGGGAAGGATTCCGGTAATTGCTGTTCGGCAATAATCAGATCGATCAGTTGTTCCGGCTGCATATCGCGGCCGAGAACCTCGATGACCTTGCCGCGCGGCGGATTGCTGCCACGTTGAATATTCAGGCGTACCCAGTCGCCGTCGTGTGCATCCAGCGTATCCTGTTTGTGGACAAGGATGGCCTGCGGCATGCGGCGCGAGCGTGGTTCGGCCATGATGACGCCCTGTTTTGCGACCAGCTGGGCAACGATAATGGAAGGTGCATGCTCAATGATGCGGACAACCTCTCCTGATTCGCGGCCGCGCCGATGCACAAGGCGAACTTCAACCTTGTCGCCATGCATCAGCTCGCGCATTTCCTCGCGCGGAATAAAAATGCCCTTGTCCCGTTCGGCGACATCGACAAAGCCGAACCCGTCCGGGTGGGCGGAAACGATGCCGATCCAGCAAGGGTTCGGCTTTTTACCGGCCCTGGCCCAGGGAGAACCCCCGGAAGATGTTGTTTTGCGCCCTTTTTGTCGTCGCGCATCCGTTCGTCCCGGCGATTTTCGCCCGGAAGTTTTTTTCAGCCATTTGTCCTTTTCAGAACCGGTCTTTTTCTTTCTTGACACGATATTGCTCCATTCTATGATTGCGCGCCCCTGCAGTCATGTGCGACGCAGGCTAATGCCGAGGTGGCGGAATTGGTAGACGCGCTAGCTTCAGGTGCTAGTTTCCTTATGGAAGTGCTGGTTCGACTCCAGTCCTCGGTACCATTAGACAGTCCGGACAGGACTCACAAAGGCCCGTAAGTATAATGCTTGCGGGCTTTTTTGTTGGCGGTTCATAGCTCTGTTGCCAAAAATGAAAACTTTCGCTGTCGAGGCTTGCCAGTGGCAAAAATAACGCACCGATTTGTTTGCCGTAATGGCGAGGGGCGGATAGGCTGTGAAGCATGGCAACAGAGGCTCCGGATGATGCGGTAAAAATCCATCGGGGAATCCGCTTCAAGCTCATGGCGGCAACGCTGACGCTGATCGTGGCGCTGGTTTCGATGCTGACGGCATTGCAGATCCGTAATCAGCAACAAAGCCTCGAAAGTGCGTTATCCCGTCATACCACGTTCATCCGGGAAATTCGCTTGTCCGTGGCGGACCGGTTGTCGGAAAAAATGGCGGCGCGGATTCAGGAAATGATCGGGGCCTTCGATCAGGCTCCGGTGCGCAAGTATATTCAGAATGCTGTACGTGATTTTGATGAACTGCGCTATGTGACCCTGATGCGCGGCAATACGCCGGTGATTGCATTCGGCACGGATCTCAGCCGGGCTTTGCGGAAGGAAATCCTTGTCGGGGAGGCCGGCAAATTTGCCCGCAGCCAGCGGCGGGAAACGGTGCATGAGTTCGCGGTTGAAGGGCATGCGTTTCTGGAAAAGATCGTGCCGCTGGAAATCAATGGCGAATACTGGGGTGCCCTGCGTCTGGGTTTTGAGCTGGACAGGCTTAATCAGGAACTGAAAGAATCCCGCGCCTATATCGAACAGGAAATCCGTCATATGATTTATCAGGCCGTGCTTTCTGCCCTGGCCTTTCTGCTTGTCGGCTCGGCGGTTATGGTGTTCCTGGCCGGTCGCTGGACCCGGCCGGTATTGAAGCTGGTGCATTTTTCACGTGAACTGGCGCGCGGCAATTTTGCGGCGGACCCGCATATCAGTATTCGCACGGATGATGAAATCGGCGTGCTCACAGCCAGTCTTGAGGAAATGGGCAAGAGTTTGCGTGCCTTTTACGAGAAGCTGGAAGAAAAGGTCGCTGAACGCACGCGCGAACTGGCCGAGGCCAGGGATCAGGCCATGGCCGCCAACCGGGCGAAAAGCGATTTTCTGGCCAATATGAGCCACGAGATTCGCACGCCGTTGAATGCCGTCATCGGATTATCGCATTTATTGATGGAAACGGAACTGAATCGACAGCAACGGGATTATCTGAACAAGATTCTTGCCGCAGCCGAGGCCCTGTTGAGCATCATCAACGATATTCTCGATTTTTCCAAAATCGAGGCCGGCCATATGGAGCTGGAGCAGACGGAATTCAATCTGGCGGAGTTGCTGGATCAGCTGACCGGTGTGCTGGGCATCAAGATCAGTGAGAAAGGACTGGATTTTCTGGTTGATTATGATCCGAACATGCCTCTCCTCCTTATCGGAGATCCGTTGCGTCTGGGGCAGGTATTGGCCAACCTGATCAATAATGCGGTGAAATTTACCGAGCAGGGGCAGATTACTGTCGCCGTCGAATGTATTGCGCGTGATGACGATGGGTTGACGCTTCGTTTTTCCGTTACGGATACCGGCATCGGCATGGATGATGAACAGATACAACGGGTGTTTTCCGCTTTTTCGCAGGCCGATACATCGACCACGCGAAAATATGGCGGAACAGGCCTGGGGCTGGCCATTTGCCGGCAACTGGTTGACCTGATGGGGGGTGATATTCGCGTGGAAAGCGAGCCGGGCAAGGGAAGCTGCTTTTCATTTACGGCCCGTTTTGCGCAGGCCGATGCCGGGCAGACGCCGTTTTTATTTCCTGAGACGTTATGTGAGCGGCAGGCGCTGGTGGTGGATGATAATGCCCGGGCCGGCGAAGTGTTGCAGGGCTTTTTGCAGGCATTCGGCTTGCCGGCTGAGGTGGCGGACAGCGCCGATGCGGCGCTGGCACGACTGCAGCAGGATGACGCCCCGTGCCCGGCGCTGCTGCTTGTTGATGCGCATATGCCGGATATGGATAGTCTGGCGCTGGTTCGGCATGTGCGTGAGCTGGCACTGCCGGAGCAGCCTAAGATCATTATGGTGGCAGCCATGGCCGTGGACAGTCTGCGTTTGCAGGGCGCGACTCTTGGCATTGATGGCTGGCTGAATCGGCCGGTACTGCCGCAGCATTTGTTTGAGGCCGTGCATGAGGTATTTGGTATTGAGATGGACCGGCAATGGCTGTCGTCGCGCATGCATGCTTCGGTCCTGCAGGCGCCACCGCACTTACGCGGCGCCAGGGTACTGGTGGCCGAAGATAATGATGTGAACCAGCAGGTGATTATCGGACTGCTGAAAAAGGCCGGCGTACAGGCGGACATCGTGGCCGACGGGCGCGATGTTTTGCCGGCATTGGAGGCAAGGGAATATGATGCGGTGCTGATGGATGTCCAGATGTCGGGGCTGGACGGCTTGCAGGCCACTCGCCTGATTCGTCGGCAGGAGCGCTTTGCGCAATTGCCGATTATTGCCGTGACAGCCAATGCCATGGCAGATGAGCGGCAACGCTGTCTGGACGCGGGCATGAATGCTCATGTCGGCAAGCCGATTTCACCGACCGAACTTTACCGTGTCATGGCGCAGTGGATTATGCCGGCGGAACGGAATATGACTGCTGTCACAGAGCCGGGGAATGACAGCGGGCATATTGAGTTGCCGGAGATTGCCGGGCTGGATGCCCGGGCAGGGCTGCATCGCTGTGCTGATGATATGCGCGCCTATATGGATGTGCTGGGCCGTTTTGTGGTGAATCAGGCAGAAACGGCTGGTCATCTGCGGCAGGCCATGGCGAATGGTGATATGGATGCCCTGCAGCGTTTATTGCATACCCTCAAGGGCGTGGCCGCCAATATCGGCGCCGAAGCCATCGCCGACCAGGCGGCGGGCATTGAGGCGGAGGTTCGGGCCGGCAGGGAGCCGGAGAAGAGGGATATGGAAGGCTTGCAAACAGCGTTGGAGACGCTGCTGCAAGCGCTGCGGCACTGGCTGGCACAGCATCAGGTGCAGATGCCTGTGGCCACTGCGGTGGACGGGCAATCCCTGCTGGAAGCGTTGCAGCGCCTCCAGCATTTATTGGAGCATGCCGATGCGCATGTTGTGGATGAATTGCCGGCCTTGCGTGAGCAGTTGATGTCTTCGGCGGCTATGGCGGAGTTATCCGGTCTGGAACAGCATGTGCGCAGCTATGATTTTGATGCTGCACTGGATGTGCTGGCGCGTATTCGGCAGCGGATACGCCAGGCGAATGAAGAAGAAAACGGGCGAAACGGGGAGGACAACTGATGCAGGACCAACGGCCAACGGTGCTGATTGTGGACGATACGCCGGAGAATATCGATATCTTGCGCGCGATACTCATGCATGATTATCAGCTGAAAGTGGCAACCAGCGGTGAAAAGGCCCTGGAGCTGTGCCGGCGCGAACCACAGCCACAGCTGATATTGCTGGATATCATGATGCCCGGCATGGATGGTTATGAGGTATGCCGACGCCTGAAAGCGGATGAGCATACGCGCCGCATTCCGGTGATTTTTGTGACGGCCATGAGCGAGGTCGGGGATGAGGTCCGGGGGCTGGAGCTGGGCGCCGTGGATTATCTGACCAAGCCGGTCCAGCCGGCAATTGTCAAAGCCCGGGTACGCACGCATCTGACATTATATAAACAGACGCTGCTGCTGGAAAATATCCTTAATCAGTGCTCCTCGGAACTTTCCGCCATGCGCGACGCGCTTGGCCTGAATCAGTCGCAGGAGCAGTAAATGGCCGGCAAACGAAAGTTCAGGCGTGATGTTGCGGCGCGGCAGGCGGCGCGGCAACAGCGCGTTCGGCAACTGCGCACCAATCGCGATGATGAGCGCCGCTTCCTGATGGAATTTCTGGAAGCCCTGGAAGCGCAGGAGCGGGCGCCACAATGGCCGGTTGTCAGCGTGTATGGCATTGGCGGTGTGGGCAAGAGCACGCTGCTGCGCTGGGTCTGGGATGAATTCTGTGAACGCTATCCGGCGCACCGCACGCATGTGGTGCATCTGGACATCGATTCGGACAGGGCCGAGGCGATGAGCGTGGTCGAGTTCTTCTGGTTTATGCGTATGCAGATTCATCAGCAGCTACAGGAACCCCTGCTGGCGTTTGATTATGTGTACCTGAAGTATCTGGAAAAGGCGCATGAAAAAATCCCGTTCAATGACGGCCCGATCCAGCAGTTTATCGACCGCATTGCGCGCAAGGACAGCATGCTTTCCGGCCTGCTGGGCGGCGTAGGCAATATTATTCAGTCATTGCCGATCGGCGCAGTGCTGAACTCGGCCCTGGCCTATGTGCGGGATTCGGCACGTGAGAAAACACTGATGCAGCAACTGGGGGTCGAGCTGGCGGAAATCGATGACTGGACAACCGGCGATATCGAATTGCTGTTGCCGCAACTGATGGCAGAGGATCTGGGTTTGCTGCTGCTGGAACTGGATCGCCCGCTATTGCTGGTTGTGGACGGATATGAGCGCTTATCCGGCAAAATCGAACAGCAGTTCGTCGAATCATTCGCTGCCAGTCTGTTGCTGGATGAGGCCTTTGCAACGCGGGCGGCGATGGTTTTGCTGGGGCGCGAGCCCACGGACTGGTCGGCTTATGATGATCCGGCAGATACGCAGCGCTGGAACAGTGATTGTATCAGACATATGCATCTGCGCGGCTTCAGCGCGCATTTTGCCGATCAGTATCTGGCTGCGGCCTGTGCACATTATCGTGCCGACGGGCGGACATCGCTGGCAGAGATGATTTCGCGCCATGCCCGCGAAATCAAGGAGGCCTGCCGGGAAACACAGTCACACCAGGAGCCGACCTATCATCCGTTTTATCTGGATATCTGTCTGAATACGCTGGAAGCCCGCGGCGCGGACTTTGATCCCGGGAAGCATCTGGGACTGACGCCGAAAGAGCTGATGAACCGTTTTTTCAAATACATGAATCGCGATGAGCTTTCATTGCATCTGGTGCTCAGCCTGGCGGTGCATTTTAACTGGCCGCTGGTTTATGCGCTGCAATGCCAGGGGGTGATCCGCACCTGGACACAAACGGAATTTCTGCAGTATGTGGCGCGCCATTCCTATATCGCGGATTCGGAGCAGGCGGGGATGTTTCATTTCAACCGCCTGATGCAGGAATCACTGACAACCTATATGCGCACGCTGGATGAGGTACAGCGCCATGTCTTGCGGGACTCTGCATTTACCGCATTGCACGGTTTTTTTACGCGCGCGCTGCAAGAAGCACTGCAGGCAGGAGAGCGTGACACGGCTGTATCATTGCTGGATCACAGTGCGCATATGCTGATGCAGGTTGCGCGCGTGGAATTATTGCCGGTGTCCGAGGCCTGTGAATTGTTTTGCGAGCTGGCGAAGCAGGACGATGACATGCTGCTTGAACGGCGCCTGAGCTGGAATCGGGCATGGACGATCCTGTTGCGCGATATGCTGGGGCCGGATCATGTGCAGACGCGCAAGAGCTTTGATGCCTGGGCCGATTCACTGGAATCCTTGCTTGCCCGTGGCCGGGCACTGTTGCAGGGGCAACAGCCGGATCATGACTAATCCTGATTTACCTCAGACAGATGTGGATGAAGCCCGGCTGGAAGGCATGCTGGATCGCCTGTCGATGTTGCGTGGCTGGTCGCGGGCGACGCGCTGCAGCTATCGCTCCGATTTGCTGCATGCTCATCGGTTTTTCAGGCAGCAGGACAGCGATATCTTTCATGCCAGCCATGGCGATGTGCTCGATTATCTGGCCGCACTGATGCGTGAAGGCATGAGTCAGGCCACGATTCGCCGCCGTCGCAGTGCGCTGGCGACATGGTTTTCCTTCCTGCTGGAGCAGGGCGAACGCACTGATCATCCGGCACATCATCTGCCATCCATGCGCAAAAGCAGGCCGTTGCCAAAGCTGATGAGTGAGCGGGATGTGGAAGCCCTGCTCAATGCGCCGGATGTGACGCAGCCGACAGGCCTGCGGGATCGCTGTATGCTGGAGCTTTTGTATGCGACCGGTTTGCGTGTCAGTGAACTGGTGGGCCTGCGGCTTGCCAGTGTCGATCGTGCTGCCGGTCTGTTACGCGTGATCGGGAAGGGCGACAAGGAGCGGCTGGTGCCGTTTGGCGAGGAAGCTGCCGGCTGGCTGGATACCTGGCTGGAGGTGCGGCCGAGACAGCCTTTATCGATGTTTCTTTTCCCGGGCCGTCAGGGGCAGGCCATGACGCGGCAGAACTTCTGGCTGCGTATCAGGCATTATGCTCAGTGTGCGGGGATTCGGCCCTTGCCGTCGCCGCATACGTTGCGCCATGCCTTTGCTACCCATCTGCTGGGCCATGGCGCGGATCTGCGCGTTGTGCAAATGTTGCTCGGGCATGCCAATGTAACAACAACGGAGATTTACACGCATGTGGCCAGGGCACGCCTGCATGATCTGGTCAATCGCAATCATCCGCTGGGTGGCTGACGCGTTTGTTCGCGGAACCATGGTATTTCGTGGCTGCAGGGGTTTGGGGGAGGCGCTGCCGGTTTCGTTTGCTATAATGCTGCCGGTTGAAAGAACGTCAGGAGTTTTATGTCATGCAGGATAAACAACAGACAAGCGGCGAAATCCCGTGTTATTCACCCGGTCTTGCCGGCATCCCGGTAGCCGAATCGGCCATTTCCTATGTGGATGGCCAGCGTGGACACCTCGAATATCGGGGGATCGATATCGAGGAACTGGCGGAAAAGTCGTCATTCGAGGAAACGGCCTATTTGCTGTTGTTCGGCCATTTGCCAAACCGCGAGCAACTGGAGGATTTCGATTCGCGCCTGCGTCATCATCGGCGCATCAAGTTCCGCATTCGCGATATCATGAAACATTTTCCCGAAAGCGCCCACCCGATGGATGCCCTGCAGGCCACGGTGGCGGTGCTGGGAATGTTTTATCCCCTGCCGCATTCCCTGGACGGTACCCTGGATGATGATACGGCGCGGGATGTGTGCATCAACCTGATCGCCAAATTGCCGACACTGGTGGCCGCGCATGCGCGCATGCGGCATGGCGATGATCCGATTGCGCCCCGTGATGATTTGTCCCATGCGGCGAATTTCTATTATATGCTCACCGGCGACGAGCCGTTTCCCCTGACCGAGCGCATTATGGATGTGGCCCTGATCGTTCATGCCGAGCATACGATGAATGCCAGTACGTTCTCGACCATGGTGACGGCATCGACGCGTGCCGATCCGTACACCTGTATCAGTGCGGCGATCGGCGCCCTGTCCGGCCCGCTGCATGGCGGAGCCAATGAGGATGTACTGCGGATGCTGGACGAAATCGGTGGCGTGGATCGCGTTGAGGATTACCTGCACCGCAAGCTTGAGCGCAAGGAAAAAATTCCGGGGCTGGGACATCGCGTGTATAAGACAAAAGATCCGCGGGCAACGCTGTTGCAGCAATTGTATGTCAGGCTGACGGAGAAAATGGGCAGCGATCCGACCTATGAAATCGCCAGCCGTATTGAGGAGCTGTCACGGCAGACGCTTGGGGCCAAGGGCGTGTGTCCGAATGTCGATTTTTACTCCGGTATTGTTTACCGCAAGCTGGGCATACCAACCGATCTGTTTACGCCGATTTTTGCGGTGGCGCGGGTGGCCGGCTGGCTGGCACACTGGAAGGAACAGCTGGGCAAGGGGCGTATTTACCGGCCCAAACAGATTTATGTCGGCGGCCATGCGGCCCCCTATATTCCGCTGGATGAGCGTGACTGATGTTTGTCACGATGAATCGCTTTTCGCTGCATGATGAGTTTCGTGAAGCTTTCGAGCAGCGTTTCAGGGAACGCGAGAGTCTGCTGAAACAGGTTCCCGGGTTTATCCGCAACAGCGTGTTGCGTCCGGTGGAGGGAGCCGGCGAACAGTATATCGTCATGACGTTATGGGAATCGAGGGAGGCTTTTCAGGACTGGGCCCGTTCGGATGCCTTCCGGCAGGCACATCTGCGGGCTGCAAAAACGCCGAAGGAATGGTTCTCCGCACCTAACCAGCTGGAAGCCTTTGAGGCGGTTACAGACGAGGTGGCGGATCCGGCTGTAATGACGTAACGTGATTGATCGCCATATCTGGGAACAGCCGTGGCAGCAATGATTGCAGGCTGTTTGCGGATGCTGTTGTGGCGACAGTCAACGTTCCGGTGCCTGTGAGGGGGTGTAGCAGGTTATGCTGCATCAGCAGATGTGCTGTGTGTTGGGCCACAGCCTGCCCCGTATCGATCAACCGGATATCGTCACCGGCAATCTTCGCGATGAGATCGCGTACCAGTGGATAATGAGTACAACCAAGTACGATGGTATCCACCTGCCGATGCTGTAGTGGCTGAATGTATTGCCGTAATAATGATTCAATCTGTGAGAGATGACCGGTTTCGATGGCCTCGACCAGCCCCGGGCAGGGTTGTGTGCTCACATGCAGTCCTTGGGCAAAGGTTTTCAGAAGGCCGGCAAAACGGGCGCTTTTTAGCGTGCCTTCTGTTGCCAGTATGCCGATGCGCCGGTTGCGCGTGACCCGTGCGGCTGGCTTGACTGCGGGCTCCATGCCGATGACGGGAATCGGCAGCCTGCTGCGCAGAGTATGTGCAGCAGCGGCTGTGGCGGTGTTGCAGGCAATGACCAGTGCCTTAATATGATAACGTTGTTGCATCCAGGCGCATAATGCCTGCATGCGCAGGCAAATCTGGTTTGCGCTTTTATTGCCATAGGGCAGCATTTCCTGGTCAGCCAGGTAGATCAGCGATTCATGTGGCAGTAACTTGCGGATTTCTCTGGCTACCGTCATGCCACCGATACCGGAATCCATAATGCCGACGGGCAGATTATTCACCATGTGATTCTGTCAATGGCCTGTTGCAGTTTGGGCATGATGCGTTGGCGTTGGGTTTTGTTGTAAGGTATGGCTGCACCATGGCCCCAGACAGGTGCGGGCCAGGCAGCATCATTATGTTGCCGTGCCACGATATGCACATGCAGTTGTGGCACGATATTGCCCAGTGCGCCGATATTGATCTTGTCGACAGGAACAGCGGTGCGAAGCACACGTTCGGCGGCCATGATTTCTGTCATTAGCAGTTGCTGCTGTCTGGCTGCTAATTCCGAGATTTCGCTGACCTGTTTTTGACGTGGTACCAGAATCAGCCAGGGGAAACGCACGTCATTCATCAGCAGTAATCGGCACAATGGCCAGTCACCCAGTCGGAACGTATCCTGTGCAAGTCGGGGATGTAGTTGAAACATGTCCCGATATTCGTTTGCTGATTTCACTTCTGCAAGTGGTGGTGCCGGGTTCATGTCCCTTACTTACTTGTTCAGAGAGGGCAGGGCAGGTATGGCCGCTATCAGTCTTTTAGAGTCCCCGATAGGGGATCAGTAAACCCCTCGCCTTTAGGCGATGGAGAGGTAGCGTTGTGAGGTATGCAGGACTATAAGCGTGGCAGCCACACTGTTTGGGATTGTAAATATCATGTTGTGTGGACGACGAAGTATCGTTACGAGAT
>WFNX01000113.1 GCA_015488375.1 Mariprofundaceae bacterium
CCCTTCGGCTTATGACAAGGCGGGCATTGCCACGCAATATCGTATGACCATTCGTGGACATCTGACTGTGGAAAAAGATCACAAGGCCGTTTGGGACAGTGGCACTGTCACCAGCAGCGGTGATATTTTTGTGGCCGGCGGCCCGGCGAGCATTGAGGCCTCGCGTGCGCGGCTGGAAGAGGATTTGCAGCGTCAATGTCTGCGGGATATCTGGGCGAGACTGCAATCGGGATTCTGACATGGAAGTGAATCCCGATCGTTTGCTGTCGGCGCCGTCCCCTGTTTGTTATCTGCATGGCGAAGATCGGGATGCATTGCTTGAGGCGGCGGAACAATTGCTGGCAGAGCATGGGCAGGAGGTTCTGCGTCTGCGTGTGGATATTTCGGAACTCGACCGGATTCAGATGGAAATGCGCAATACCGGCCTGTTCGGATCGCATTGCTGCCATGCATTGATCCGCAATGCGGAGGCGGCAACGCCGAAACAGGGTGAGCGCTTGCTGGCGCTGACGGCGGAGGTGGAGGCGCCGCACCGGCTGATCATCTGTGCGCCTGCCATGTCGTGGAAAAAGGCGTTGCACAAGAAGCTGCTGGCTGCCGGGCATATTGCCGCCTGCCGATTTCGTTTTCCCGATCAGCAGGGGTTCACACGCTGGCTGGCCCGGCAATGTCATGCGGCGGGTGTTACGCTGGAGGCTGATGCGCTGGCCTATGCCGGCGAGCGTCTGTTCGGTATGCGCGAGGCTGCACGACAACTGATTGAACGCCTGCAATGGTATCGCGGTAATGAAGAGACACCGCTGACACTGGCTGTGGTGATGGCGCTGCTGGGCGAGAAAAGCCCGGAGGCGCTGGAGGACTGGTGCCATGCCGTGGCCATGCGTGATGCCGGAGCCTTGTCGCTGACGCGCGCCCTGTTATACGAAGAGGGGATCACCGAGGTGCAGATGATTTCCTGGCTGGGCACGCGCATGCAGCAGTTGTTGATGTACCGCTGGTTCCGCAGTCAGCGGCATCGTAATGCCTTGCAGGCGGCAGGCGTGTTTGGCGAGGCCAGAACGCGCGTCGACCGGGAGGCCGGGCAATGGGCGGGGCCTGAACTGGTCAGGGCCGTGGAGCGCATTGTTACCGCCGAGAAGCAGCTTAAGGGGGCTGCGCTGGAGGAAAACCCGGTCATTGTCGAACGGCTGGCGCTGGATCTGGTGATGCGCGGGCGCCTGTAATGGACGACTGGCAACGCTTTGAGCGCGAGCATGTCTGGCATCCCTATGCCTCGATGCTGCAACCGGTACCGGCTTATGCGGTGCATCGTGCCGAAGGGGCTTGGCTTGAACTGGAAGACGGACGCCGGCTCATTGACGGCATGGCCTCATGGTGGTGTGCGATTCATGGCTATCATGTACCGGAGCTGAACGCGGCCCTGCGGGCGCAAAGTGAACGTATGGCGCATGTGATGTTCGGCGGGCTGACACATCGTCCTGCCGCGGAACTGGCGCAACGTTTGCTGTCCATCACGCCGGGCGATATGCAATACGTGTTTTTTGCCGATTCCGGCTCCGTATCCGTGGAAGTGGCTTTGAAAATGGCGCTGCAATACTGGCAGGCGCAGGGGCAAACGCAGAAGCATCGCTTCCTGACCATTCGTCACGGTTATCACGGTGATACGTTTGGCGCCATGAGTGTCTGCGATCCGGTTTCCGGCATGCATCATCTGTTTGCTTCGTTTCTGCCGCAGCAGCTGTTTGCCGATGCGCCGACGGCGCAATGTGATGCCGAATGGGATGAGGCGCAGATTGCCTCGTTCCGGCAACAGATCGAGGCGCATCATCATACGCTGGCTGCCGTGATTCTGGAGCCGATCGTGCAGGGGGCCGGCGGCATGCGTATCTATGCGCCGGAATTTCTGCGTCAGGTGCGACGTTTGTGCGATGATTATGATGTGTTGCTGATTATCGATGAAATTGCCACCGGCTTTGGCCGTACGGGCTGCATGTTTGCCGCCGAACATGCCGATGTTGCGCCCGATATCCTCTGTGTCGGCAAGGCATTGACCGGCGGTTATATGACGCTGGCCGCCACACTGACCACCGGCCGCGTTTGTCAGGGAATTCATGCCGACGGAGCCGGCGTGCTCATGCACGGCCCGACCTTTATGGCCAATCCGCTGGCCTGTGCCGTGGCGGGAGCGAGTATTGATCTGTTGCTGGCATCGCCCTGGCAGGCGCGGGTGCGGCATATTGAACAGCGTTTGCGCGAAGGTCTGGAACCATATCGCGCGCATGCGGCGGTGCATGATGTGCGCGTGCTGGGGGCCATCGGCGTGCTGGAAATGACCCGGCCTGTCGATGTGGCGCGCGTGCAGCAGCGACTTGTTGCCCGGGGCGTATGGCTGCGCCCGTTCGGGCGCCTGTTGTATACGATGCCGCCGTATATCCTCGATGATGCGCAACTGGATCAGCTGATTGCCGCCATGGGTTCGGTGCTGGATGATGTCTGATCTTGGCATGAAACGGGGGATGCTGGATGTGGCGAACCATGACCGGGATGTGGCCGGCATGCGCTATGTCTATCCGGTGGTATCACGGCGCGCCGGCGGCGTGTCGGTGGGGATAAACCTGAATCCGAACAATGCCTGCAACTGGCATTGCGCCTATTGTCAGGTGCCGAATCTTGTGCGCGGCTCCGCGCCCGGGATTGATGGAGAACAGCTGGAGCAGGAACTGACCACAATGCTTGCCGCCATCACGCAGGGGGATTTTCTGGCGGAGCATGTGCCGCCGGATATGCGCCGGTTGTGTGATGTGGCGATATCCGGCAATGGCGAACCGACCAGTTGTCGGGAGTTTGATGTGATTGTGCAAGGCATTATCGACGTCATGCACCGCTTCGATGTTCGCGTGCCGTTACGTTTGATTACCAATGGCAGTTATATGGGCAAGGTTCGTGTACAGCATGCCCTGAAGTGCATGCAGATGGCCGGGGGTGAGGTCTGGATCAAGGTGGATGCGGCCGATGAGGCCGCAATCCGGCGCATCAACGGTGTGCAACTGGATGCCGAACGCCTGTACGAGCAGGTCAGGCAGGCTGCGGAATTATGCCCGACCTGGATACAGACCTGTATGATCGCCTGGGATGGTGCGTTGCCGCCGGCACATGAAATCGATGCCTACCTGGCACTGTTGCGCCGCTTCAGACAAATCGGCGTGCCGCTCAGAGGGGTGTTGCTCTATGGGCTGGCCCGGCCCTCCATGCAGCGCGAGGCGACGCATGTGCGTGCGCCGGACGCGACATGGATGCAGAAGCTGGCGCGGCAAATCGAGGCGACCGGCATATCGGTGCAGCTGAGCAATTGAATGATATCCGGCATGCAAATAAACGTTTGCATGCTTGAAAATGTATCGCTATCGTTCGCCGCCCGAAAAGAAGGAAAGAAACCAAGAGGTAAATACGTTCATGTCTTTGGCGCTGGAAGAAAAAAACGCGATAATCGAAAAATACCGCCGCAATGAGGGCGATACCGGTTCGCCGGAAGTGCAGATTGCATTGCTCACAGAGCGCATCAATCAGTTGCAGGGACATTTCAAGTCTCATCATAAGGATCATCATTCCCGCCGTGGCCTGCTGAAAATGGTTGGCCGCCGCAGAAATCTTCTGAATTATCTGAAGAACAAGGATTTTAATCGCTACCGCACGCTTATCGAAAGCCTGGGGTTGCGTCGCTAACATATCTTCGGCGGCTCCGGCAGGGGCCGCCGTTTTTCTTTTCCGCGTTAGGACCACGCCAAGGGCATGTGCGAAAAAGGAAAAAATATGTTTGATATCAAGAAAACCCGGGCCGATGTGGGCGGCCGCACCATCTCATTTGAAACAGGACGCATTGCACGCCAGGCCGGCGGCTCGGTACTGGCGCAGGTCGGCGATGTCGTGGTTCATGTTGCCGCGACGGCAGCCAAGCAGCCATTGCAGGGCGTGGATTTCATGCCGCTGACTGTTCATTATCAGGAAAAAACGTATGCTGCCGGCCGTTTTCTCGGCGGCTTTATTAAGCGTGAAGGACGTCCTTCAGAGAAGGAAACGCTGACCAGCCGTCTGATTGATCGGCCGATCCGTCCGCTGTTCCCCAAGGGCTACTTCCATGAAACACAGGTGATCGCGACGGTCATTTCAGCCGATGAGGAAACCAATCCGGATATCGTGGCCATCAATGGCGTATCCGCGGCCCTGTCGATTTCCGATGTGCCGTTTGCCGAGCCGATTGCGGCCTCCCGTGTCGGTCTGATTGATGGCGAGTTCGTCCTTAATCCGACCTATGCGCAGCTGGAGGAGTCCGAGCTGGATCTGGTCGTTGCCGGAACCCGCGATGCGGTGCTGATGATTGAATCCGAAGCCAGGGAATTGTCCGAAGAGCAAATGCTGGACGCCATCGATTTCGGTCAGCAGGGGTATCAGCCGGTTATCGATGCGATCGAGGAACTGGTTCGGCTGGCCGGCAAGGAAAAGCTTAGTGTGGAACTGGCCGGCAGCGAGGATGTGCAGGCTGCGGTCAACGAGGCCTTTGAGGCCGAGGTTCGCGAGGCCTATGCGATTGTTGATAAATCCACCCGTTCAGCACGTCTGGAAGCGATTCGTGCCGCCGCACAGGAAAAGCTGGCCGGTACCGAAGAAGCACCGGGCGAGTTCCCCTCCAATGATGTGTCGTCGGCCATGAAGAACCTGGAAAAGCAGGTTGTACGCCGTTCGATTATTGCAGGCAATCCGCGTATTGATGGTCGCAGAACCGATGAGGTTCGCGCCATTGATTGTCAGGTCGGCGTTTTGCCGCGCACGCATGGTTCCGCACTGTTCACGCGTGGGGAAACGCAGGCGCTGGTGACGATCACGCTGGGTACCGAGTCGGATATGCAGCTGACCGAGTCGCTGGAAGGCGTTGCCAAGCAGCGTTTCATGCTGCATTACAATTTCCCGCCGTATTCCGTGGGTGAAGCACGGCGCATGGGCCCTCCGGGCCGTCGTGAGATCGGCCATGGACGTCTGGCCCGTCGCGGTGTGGAAGCCGTGATTCCGTCGATGGAAGATTTCGGTTATGCCATTCGTGCGGTATCGGAAATCACCGAATCGAACGGATCGTCATCGATGGCTTCGGTATGCGGCACCTCGCTGGCATTGATGGATGCCGGTGTGCCGGTGAAATCGGCCGTGGCCGGTGTGGCCATGGGTCTGATTCTGGAAAAAGACGGCTATGCCGTATTGACCGATATTCTCGGAGATGAGGATCATCTGGGCGATATGGACTTCAAGGTGGCCGGCACCCGTGATGGCATCACGACGCTGCAGCTGGACATCAAGATCGGTGGCCTGACGCGTGATATCATGAAGGAAGCACTGGCCCAGGCCAATGCAGGCCGCATGCATATTCTTGATGAAATGGCCAAATGCATTGATGCACCACGGGGCAGCATCGCGGATCATGCGCCGCGCATGTTTACGATGAAGATCAAGGCGGACAAGATTCGTGAAGTGATCGGTTCCGGCGGCAAGGTGATTCGCGGCATTGTCGAGGAAACCGGCGCCAAGGTGGATATCGAGGATGACGGTACGATCAAGATCTTTGCCGTGACCGGCGAGGCCGGCGAAGCGGCGAAGAAGATGATCGAGGACATCGTGGCGGAAGTGGAAGTCGGCAAGGTGTACGAAGGCAAGGTCGTCAAGATCATGGATTTCGGCGCATTTGTACGCATTCTCGGCAATACGGACGGACTGGTGCATATCTCGCAGATTGCCCATCATCGTGTCGAGAAGGTCAGCGACGAATTGTCCGAAGGCCAGACGGTACGCGTGAAAGTGCTGGAAGTGGACCGCAATGGTCGCATTCGTTTGTCCATGAAGGCATTGCTCGACGAGCCGACGGAAGACTGATGCCGTCACATTGGTGGATGGAGTGTGGAAACGGGTGCCCTGACGGGCGCCCGTTTTCCTTGCAGGGGTGATCGATGGCTGAATATGCCCGCGAAACCCGGCTGACGGATGGCCCGCTGGTGGTCACGCATGCGATGCCCGAAGCACAAAGCGTGGCCATCGGCATTTTTATCGATATCGGCAGTCGCGATGAACAGGGCCGGCAGCATGGCATCAGCCATGCACTGGAACATATGCTGTTCAAGGGTACCGAAGAGATGGATGTGCATGCCTTGTCCGCCCGGCTGGATGAACTGGGCGGCCATGCCAATGCCTATACCTCGCGCGAACGTACCTGCTTCCATATGCAGGTGCTGCACGAGCACTGGCCGGAAGCCCTGTCCCTGCTCGCCGCCATGGTTTGTCGCCCGGCCCTGCCGGAGCAGGAATGGCAGCGGGAGAGGGAAGTGATTTTTTCTGAAATGGCCATGGTGGAGGACAGCCCGGAAGAATGGGTCATGGACCAGCATGTGGCCGGTCTGTTTCCGGGCGAGGCATTGGGGCGCAACATCCTCGGCACACATGATTCATTAGCGCAGATGCAGGTGGCGGATTTGCGCGCCTATCTGCAGCAGCATTATGCCGCGCCCAATCTGTTGATTGCCGCAGCGGGCAATATCGATCATGACGCGCTGGTGCGGGCCGTCGCCGCGATCGACTGGCGCAGCGAGGCAGGGCAGCGCAAGCGGCAACGTATTGCCATGCACTCCGGCCTGCAGAAGTTGCCGCGCGAAGGGGAACAGGCGCATCTTGTACTATCCTATCCGGGCATCCATGCCGCCTCAGATGCGCGTCCGCTGGCCTGGCTGGCCAATCAGATGCTCGGTGGCGGCATGAGTTCACGCCTGTTTCGCGAAATTCGCGAAAAACGGGGGCTGGCCTATAGCATTACCTCGCATCTGAGCATGCTCAGCGATCAGGGAACATGGACCATCATGTGCGGCTGTGCGCCGGCGCATGCCGTGGAGTCGGCGAGGGTCTTGCGGGAGGTGCTTGAAAGCTTTGCCGATCGCTTTGATGCCGATGAATTCGCGCGGGCCGTACAGCAATTGTCCATTCAGTTTCGCATGGGCATGGATTCGGTCGAGGGGCAGATGCTCTATCTCGGGGGCAGACTGGATGAGGCGGAGATCTGTTCGCCCGTGCAATGGGTGGAACGCATCCGGCAGGTGTCGCCGGATGAGGTGCGGCAGTGGGTGCATGCGCATTTGCAGCAGTCGGCCCTGTGGAGCGTGGCGGCGCCAACAGCAGCACTTGCGGAAATTTGTGATAGTATTGGCCCATGTTTGAGCTGATCCGGGAAGATATCCGTACCGCATTTGATCGTGATCCGGCCACGCGTTCGGCCTGGGAGGTGCTGACCTGCTATCCCGGTGTGCATGCCATCTGGGGCTACCGTATTGCACATTACCTGTGGGTGCATCATTTCAAATGGGCCGGGCGTTTTGTCTCGCATCTGATGCGCTGGCTGACCGGCATCGAGATTCATCCGGGTGCGAAAATCGGACGCCGTTTTTTCATCGATCACGGCATGGGCATTGTCATCGGCGAGACGACGGAAATCGGGGACGATGTGACGCTTTACCATGGCGTGACGCTGGGCGGTACAACCTGGGAGAGAACCAAGCGCCACCCTACGCTGGAGGACGGTGTGATTGTGGGTGCCGGCGCCAAGGTGCTGGGCGCGATTACGATTGGCGAGCAGTCGCGCATTGGCGCCAATTCCGTGGTCTTGCGTGATGTGCCGCAGCATTCGACGGTGGTTGGTATTCCGGGCACGATTGTCAGTTCCACGGAATCGCTGATTGAGAACGGGCGCATCAATCTGGATCATCATCTGCTGGCCAATCCGGTGGCGGAGGCTCTGGAACATGTGCTGAAAATGATCGATGACGTGAATGCCCGTATCGATGCCTTCCATCCGCGGCCGACTGGTGCGACCGCCGAGGTGGATGAGCAACTGGAACGGGATATGGAAGAGGAGCAGAAAAAGCTCGAACGCTTCCTGGGCGGTGGCGGTATTTAAGCCAGCTGCGCTGCCTTAATCCGTAATACTTGACTAAAACAGTATGATTTATAATATCCGACCTGTTTATAGGGTCTTTGGACTCAGGAGGTCGTGATGCGTTTAACGAGTAAGGGCAGGTATGCCGTATCAGCGATGGTCGATCTGACCAAGCAACAACAGGGCGGGCCGGTAACACTGGCGGCCATTTCCGAGCGTCAGTTTATTTCGCTTTCCTATCTGGAACAGCTGTTTCGCCGTTTGCGTGAAGGCGGGCTGGTGAATTCCGTGCGCGGGCCGGGCGGCGGCTATACGATGGCCCGGGATCCGTCGGAAATCACCGTGGCTGAAGTTATTCGCGCGGTTAATGAACCGGTGCATACGACGATGTGCGAGAACGGGATTCGCGGCTGTCATCGCGGAAATCGCTGCGATACGCATCAGCTATGGGAAGCGCTGGGTCAGCATATCTACCGTTTTCTTGATGCGGTGACGATTCAGCAGGTCAGCGATGGCGAGGTATTTCTCGACCGGGTTGAGCTGATGGATGTGTCGGATTACCTTGAATCGCCTGAGGCGGTGAGGGTGGACGCGAAGATTGCAGCGGTATCTTGATTATAATGCCACAGCGCCGATGCAGGCGGCAGCCGTGGAAGCCTATGTCGAGGCGGCGCGCAGCCTGCCGGGGAATCCGTCCAGTCTGCACTGGGCCGGACGCGATGCGCGCAGGGTGCTGGAAAATGCACGCGAAAGCATTGCGGCGGCGATTCATGCCGAGCCGGGCAGTATCGTGTTTACTTCCGGCGGTACCGAGGCCGACAATATGGCCGTGCAGGGCGTGCTGAGACAGACGCCCCCCGGCAATATCGTCACCACGGCCATCGAGCATCCTGCCGTATTGCAGCCATTGGCACGCTGGGATGACGATGCGCATCGGGCGGCGGGCTGGAGCCTCCGGCGGGTGCGCCCTGAAGACGATGGCTGTGTGCGTGCTGCGGCCATGATCGCGCAGATCGATGATGAAACGCGGCTGGTATGCATGATGCTGGCTAATAATGAAACCGGTGCCGTGCAGCCGGTCCGGCAGGTGGCGGAATATTGCCGGCAGCGCGGTATTCCGATGCTGATTGATGCGGTGCAGGGCTTGGGCAAGATGGCGCTTGATGTGGATGCGCTGGGCGCTGATTTTGTCGCACTTTCGGCGCACAAGATCGGCGGGCCGCGCGGTGTGGGGGCGCTGGTCATCCGGCGCGGTATCAAATTGCCGGAACTGGCGCCGGGTGGCGGCCAGGAACGCAAGCGTCGTTCCGGTACGGAGAATGTGCCCGGGATTGCGGCATTTGCCGCAGCACTCGAACATGTGGATTTTTCAGCCACGGCGGCCATGCGGGATTCTTTCGAGGAAACACTGCTGCAGCAGATTCCCGATGCGCGCATTTTTGCCTGGGATGCCGTGCGTGTTGCCAACACGAGCATGTTTTCCGTGCCCGGTCTGGATGGTGAGACGTTGCTGATGCAACTGGATCTGGCCGGTTTTGCCGTGGCTTCAGGCTCGGCCTGTTCATCCGGCAAACGTGATCCGTCGCATGTGCTGATGAGCATGGGTATCAAGCGGGAACTGGCGCGCAGTGCGATTCGCGTCAGTTTCGGGCCGGGAAACCGTTACGAGGATGGTACGGCGCTGGTGGCGGCGCTGGTTCAGGCACGTCGGCGTTTACAGGCCATGGCCGGCATGGCGGCCTGAAAAGGAGTGAAGATGAACGTGGATATTCAACTGACAGAGGCTGCGCGGGCGCGGATGCATGCGTTGCTGCAGGATGGTGCACATCGCGGCATGCGTCTGAGCGTGCGTCAGGCCGGCTGCTCGGGTTATGAATATGTACTTGATTATACCGATGCGCCGGCTGCCGATGATTTGTGTCTGCCGCTGGAGCATGGGGCATTGTATATCGATCGCGAATCGTATGAAGTGGCCCTGAAAGGACTGCGCATTGATTTTCAGCAGGATCTGCTTTCCTCCTCCTTTGTTTACGAGAATCCGAACAAGACCGGGGAATGCGGCTGCGGCATTTCCTTTTCCGTCGGCTGAATCTTTCGGGCTTCCCTAACGGCATCGTGCTGTTCAGACTGTCGGCATGATGAAACAGGGAGGCTTCAGATGACTTACGCGCTACTTTCCATTTCCGGCCATGATCGGCCGGGCATTGTCCGCGATGTGGCCGAGGCCATGCTGCATCTTTCGGCCAATATCGAGGATTCCTCCATGACGGCATTGCGCGGGCGCTTTACGATGATGCTGATCGTGCGCCTGCCTGAAGGCAGCGGACTGGTGGAATTAAAAGCCGCCCTGGCCGAACTCGAACAGCGCACCGGCCTGACCATCCAGTCGCAGGCGTTGAGCGCCGATGAAGTGGAACGGGAAACCCTTGAACCGGATTGTATTGTCACCGTGCATGGCGCGGATCGTCTGGGCATTGTTTACGAAGTGTCCAATATGCTGGCTGAACGGGGTGTTTCGATCGTTGATGTTTCGACGCAGGTACGCGGCGAAGGTGAGGCGCGTACCTATATCATGGTGCTGGAAGTCTTTGCGGCCGGCGATATCGAGGGCGTCAGGCGGGCACTGGCGGAGGTATCCGAACGGCTGGGTGTGGATGTCGAGGTGCATCATCTGGACGAGGCTGTCCTGTAGCCGGTGTCCGTCACGATTCTGACGTACCCGGACAAACGGTTGCGCCAGGCCTCACAGGCGGTTGAGATGTTTGGTGAGTCCCTGGCCGATACAGTGGCACGATTGCAGCAGGCGCTGGGTGAAGGGCCGGGAGCTGTCGGTATTGCGGCGCCGCAAATCGGCATCTTCCGACGCATGGTCATCATTGACTGTCGCAACAGCATGCGGCCGTGCCGCAATCACGGGCGACTGCTCATGATTAATCCTGAAATCACCGCCTGCACAGGTGAGCGTGTCGGGCGCGAAGGCTGTTTGTCGGTGCCCGACTGGGTGGGCATGGTGCCGCGCGCCGTGGAGGTGGAGGTGCGCTATCAGGATATTGACGGAAACCGGCATGTGCTGCAGAGCCGTGGCTTTGAGGCGCGGGTCATGCAGCATGAAATCGATCATCTGGACGGTATCCTGTTCATCGATCGCGTGGTTTCCCGCCGGGATTTGCTGCGTCGTCTTTCCCGGGAGACATGAACGGGGCTTGCAATAGATGTCCAGCGGGCGATGATTGCTCAAAATGAAATCGATGCTTCGGATTATGATATTATTGTCGGTCGTGCTGGGCGCGATGCCGTTATCCGCCCGGGCAACGGAGGCGAGCATCCAGGATATGCGTCTGTGGACGGCTCCCGACCATTCCCGGCTGGTGCTGGATCTGACCCGCTCCGTCAAATACCAGGTGTTTCGGCTGCATGATCCGGAGCGGGTCGTTATTGATATTGAGCATGCCCGACTGAAAGCCAGTCCGGCCAAACTCAAATTGCCGGACCCGGTGATTCAGGCCGTGCGCTATGGCACGCCTGCCAAAGGTGTTCTGCGCCTGGTCATTGATGTGAAAGAGCAGGTGAAGCCGCGCACGTTTCTGCTCAAGCCGATGCAGGGCAAGCCCAATCGTCTGGTCGTCGATCTGTTGCGTCCGGAAACGGAGCAAAAGGCGGCGATCATCGCTTCGGACAAGCGGCGCAGCCGCGATATCATCGTTGCCGTGGATGCGGGGCATGGCGGTGAAGACCCGGGGGCCATCGGGCCACGCGGCCTGAAGGAGAAAACGGTAACGCTGGCGGTGGCGAAGAAACTGGCGTCATTGATTGACCGGCAACAGGGCATGCGGGCCGTGTTGATTCGCAAGGGCGATTATTTTGTGCCACTCGGTAAACGGGTGCGTCTGGCCCGGGCGGCCCATGCCGATATGATGATCAGTATTCATGCCGATTCGGTGCGCATACGCAGCGTCAAGGGTTGCAGTGTCTATACATTGTCAGAACGCGGTGCGACAACGGATAAGGCTGCGCAGGCACTGGCCGCCAAGGAAAACGCCGCCGATGAAATTGGCGGTGCGCCGCTGGATGAGGTGGATGATCCGATGGTCAGCAAGATTCTCGGCGATATGTTTCGTCGCGATGCGCTGAATTCGTCACAGATTCTGGCCGAGAAAATGCTCGCACGCCTTAAAAAGACCGGCCCGGTCAAATACGGTATACCCAAACGGGCGCGTTTCGTCGTGCTTGGCGCTCTGGAGATTCCCAGCGTGCTGGTGGAACTGGATTATATCTCCAACCCCGAACGTGAACGCAAGCTGCGCGATGCCAGCCATCAGCAGCGGCTGGCTTCCGCCCTGTTTGATGCCAGTCGGCAGTTTTTTGAGCAGATGGGCAGGCTGGGCAAGCAGGCCTCACTGAAGCATGGCAGCACGGTCTTATGAACGTTTCGATTTATCGCCGTCTGCTGGGATTCCTGAGGCCGTACCGTGGACGGCTTGCCATTGCCGTGGCCTGCATGGTCGTGCTGGCGGCCTGTACGGCAGCGCTGGCCTGGGCACTGAAACCGGCACTGGATGAGGCGCTGACCGGCCAAAGCCGGGAAATGATTTATCTGATTCCGGCCTTTATCGTCGGTCTGTATTTCATCAAGGGCTTTGCCTATTACGGCCAGGCGTATCTGATGGGCTATATCGGCCAGCGGGTGATTTTTGATTTGCGCAATCTGCTGTATGGCTTTCTTACCGATCAGTCCCTGAGCTTTTTTGCCCATCGCAAAACCGGCGAGTTGCTGGCACGTATCAGCTATGATGTCACGCTGGTGCAGTCTGCGGTAAGCACGGCCGTGACGGCATTGATGCGCGATGCCATTTCCATTGTGTTTCTGGTCGGCGTGATTTTTATTCAGGACTGGACGCTGGCGTTGATCGCCATTCTGGTGTTTCCGGCCATTGTCTACCCCATCGCCCGTTTCGGCCGCAAGATGCGCCATGCCACCCTGGACGGTCAGGTATCGATGGGTGAGCTGACCAGCCTGATGGAAGAAACCGTGGCCGGTATTCGCGTGGTCAAGGCC
>WFNX01000114.1 GCA_015488375.1 Mariprofundaceae bacterium
CGGATTTCTTCCATGCACACCTGATGTTCCATCGGATAGCTGTGCCATTCCACCTGAAAGCCCTGACTGCGTAACTGACGCTGTGCCGCATCTCCCAGTGCGAATGGTACCACGGGATCGTCAATACCATGCGCCATGAAGATCGGGGTTTGCCGGGCCGCGGGATGGATGGCATCCGGCAGGCTCTCGGGCAACAGCAAATAACCGGACAGGGCAATGATGCCTGCCAGCGGCTGATCCATGCGCAGGCCGATATGCAGCGCCATGGCGGCTCCCTGGGAGAAACCGGCAAGCATGATGTTGCGCGTGGCGATGCCCTGCATGTGTTGTTGTTCGACAAGTAGGCGAATGGCCTTTGCCGATGCCTCGATGCCTTGCGCATCATGGGCAAGGCCGATATCTGTCTGGCGAATATCATACCAGGCCGGCATGACATAGCCGCCATTGATGGTGACCGGTATGGCCGGTGCATGAGGAAATACAAAGCGAACCGGCAGGGACGGATCAAGTCCCAGTTGCGGGACAATCGGTTCGAAATCATGACCATCGGCACCCAGACCATGTAACCAGATAATGCAATGCTGCGGATTACGGCCTGTTTCAATCATCACATGCGGCAGGATTTTGCTAGGCATGGCGAAAATATGCCCTGATTTATGCGGTTTGTCCTGTTTGATCAATCCAGTAGCAATACCACGAGCAGGGCGGTGGCGTAAATGCCGAACACAACCACCATAATGGACAAGGCAATTGAGGGTTCGCCTTGCGGATGGATATCATGAAAGCGCGCCAGATGAATATGATGCTCTTCCAGCAATTCCGTGACTTCATGGCCTGCCAGCTTGCGCCGTTTGCGCTCAACCCAGGGCTCGACTTCAATTTCGGTCGTTGCCATGGGGGGCCAGACAATTTCCTTTTTGCTGCGCAACTGATGCAGAAGCTGTTGATCCATGTCATGGAATTGGGCCAGGAGCCGTTCTTCTTCCGCACCCAGTTGCATGCTCTTGCGCCGGTTTTTTTGCCAAACCGGAAATAGTTGTAATATGACCAGCCCTGAATAATGACCAGACAACAAATAATGATGATGCCCATTTGCTGAACCAGCTCAAAGAATATGGCCAGGCCTTGTTCGGAAAACAGACGGGTAAAGATAATTTCACCGGAAAGCAGCCACATAATGATATTGACGATGGGCATCAGCAGGTAAAACCATGTTCCCCAGGCCAGCCCGGTAATCCCTGCTTCGGTCAGTCGGCGCAGCCAGCTTTTTGCCCGGGGTTCATGAATAATTTCGATGGGTGAATTCATCCGTGTCTTGTGCGAATGCCACGATCAGGGCTTTCCCACACTCCTTGTCCATGTACGCCTTTTTTACGCAACATGACTTTGGCGAAGGCCACGGCAACCGTGGTTGCGCTAATCAACCAGTAAATCATCGGGTACCATATGACCCAGAACAGATAGCGAATCATGTGCTTCTCGTAGCGGCTATCCAGTGCGAGGCTGGCAACAAACATCAGCAGACATACCAGTGCCAGCAATGCGCCGGACCACATGGGTGGAAAGGGGGGCGCAAACGTGAAGCCCTCCATGGCACCAAAGATGAACTGCAGACTCCAGATGGCTGTGACAAGCCAGAAGCAATATGCCCAGATGATGCTTGTCACATACTCAATGAAGACGGGCCATAACCGGCGTTGACGCCAGTCTTTCCAGATATCCAGGTTCTTTTTCAGTACTTCCACGCCTCCGACAGACCAGCGCAATCGCTGCCGCCACAAGCCTTCCAGTGTTTCCGGAACCAGCACCCAGACAATGGCACGGGGTTCATAGCGAATGTCCCAGAAAGCCTTCTCCAGTCGCCAGGTAATATCAATGTCATCGGTGGCCATATGCGGATCCCACAGACCGATGCTGGTAATGGCTTCCTTGCGGAAAGCGGCAATGACACCGGAAACCGTCAGCACTTTCCCCAGCACGCGCTGGGCTCGTTTGATCAGGCCGATAATGGTGGCGAATTCTCCCGTTTGTATTTTGGCAAGTAAGGTTGTGCGATTGAGTACGCGTGGATTGCCGGTAACAGCCCCGACACGGGGGAAGTTATTAAAATGCCACGCCATCCATAACAGGGCATCGGGTTCCAGTTGTGCATCGGCATCAATGCACAGAATATAACGTCCGTTGGATATGGCACAGGCCGCATTCAGGGCGGCGCCTTTGCCGCTGTTGATGCGCATATAAATGGCTCTGAGCCGGTCATGCTTTTGTGTCAGATGGTGCAGAATGTCAGTGGTACCATCGGTGCTTCCATCATCGGCAACGACTATTTCATAGTCCGGATAATTCAGTTCCAGCAGGCGGTTGATGGTTTCTTCGATCTGCTCTCTTTCATTGTGCGCAGGAACCAGAATGGAAAACATGGGGTGATGATCCAGTTTCGGCGGATTTTTATCTCCCCGTTCCCGCCCCATGAAAAACACAAAGGCGCCAATGATCCAGACAAAACTCATGAACAGCGGATAGAGAAAAACAAAGTTGGCAATTATCAGCAGGAGATCATGCATGGGCCGGCTCGGTTAGGGCGTTCGCGGGATGGTATTCAGGGACATTTCCAGGCGAATGCGTTGTTCTTTCGGGTTGTCCGTGAAGACATTGTCGGGATAGTAGCCAAGGTGGATGCCGCCGGCGGCGAGAATCGTGCGCATACGATCGAGAATAATGTCGCTGTCAATCCATTGTTGTTGTTTCCAGTCATAGGTTTGCAGTTTGAAAACCGTCTTTTTCATTGCACCCGGATAGCGGCGAACGTGCTGTACCAGCTTTTCCAGCCACGGCCCGGCCTGCGCCTGTTCTTCCATTTCCGGATATGCCATGACGACGATTTCATCGTAGTGCTGCAGATAGTCTTCGAAGTTCTGGGCAAACCAGGCCTCGGAATCAGGGTCGGTCAGTACAGTCGCATAGAGATTGCGGGCAAAGCGGGCGACCGGACGGTATTTCCGCACGGCTTCCTTGAGTCCCTCGATAAAGTCCGTGATGGCCTGGCTTTTAAAGCGGGCCCAGCGCAATGCTTCCTGATGATTCCTGGTATCATTGGTCGGTTGAAAGTCCGCACCAAAATGTTTCCGGTAAGCCTGCAGCGCCAGCGGGTGGTAATCCTCGAAATCATTTAAATAGGCATCATCCTGAAACAGGATGCCGTCGACTTGGGCATGCGCAGCAAGATCTTCGTAGATTTCCTGCATACGCTGGCGGGCCGCCCCGGAAAAAGGACTCAGGCGATGATACCATGAGCTGGCCTGACGAATCCGGCCATCGCGTTTTTCAAGCACCCTGTTTTGCGCATTAAATGCCTGATCCGGAAAGGTTACAGCCAGTGTGGGCATCCAGGCGAAGACCTCAATGCCGCGAATGGCAATCTGGTGCGCTGCATGGCTGAAGATATCGGCAACGACAGGCAGGTGCCGATTGGCAAAATATACGCTTTCGACGTTGCCGTCACCATCGGGGTCGGCGAATGCCTGAAGATAAACGCGGTTCACCCCCATGCGAACCAGTCGGTCAATCAGGCGCCCCAGATTTTTATCCGTCTGTGCCAGTGAGTGCGCATCATAGATCAGGTCAAGATCCAGCTGGGCGGCACGAATGATCCGGGATTGCCATTCGGGCTGACGGATATTGATGATAAAGTCCGTCATGGAGTCCTCGACGGTGTCTTCAACAGGAAAGGTTTCAATCATTGTTCTGTGCAGTGATGTGAGCTCTCGCGCATCATTGAAGCCCCATTCCAGGGTAAAGGTTGCCTGCATACCGTATTTTTTGGCAATGGCTTCCGAAATGGCCGTATGACGACCATAAGGCCAGACCAGGGCGCGGGGCGTGAAGCCGAGCTTCTGGATGAACAGAGTTTGCTGTTGCTCAAAGTCCTGTTCAAGACGCTGGCGGTATTCGGCTTCGCTTTCATAGCGCTTGCGGGCCGGATCGTAGGCCAGGATATTGACTGCGGCGCCTACATTGCCGATCGGGTTGTACTGAATGGCCCGGTGCAGATTATAGGTGTGGGAAACCACCTCAACATACGGGTTTTTGGCGACCTCCCTGATTTGTTGCCAGTTCATGATCGGTTCCGGCAACTTGGCGGGCGGGTGATCGACAAAGCGGCCGATTACGGCGACAACTGAAGGGATGTGCTGCCGTGCCAGAAAGGGTACGACGAAGTCATGGTAGGAAATATAGGCATCGTCGAAGGTCAGCAGAATGGCCTGGTCGGGGAGTTTTGATTTGCCGGCATGGGCATCGAAAATTTGTTGCAGCGAGATGAAATGATAACCGTGGGTTCTCAGGTATTCGACCTGCTGGGCGAATTCGCGTTGGGAAATGGTATAGGGGTCATTTTCCTTGCCGGTTACCGGAATGGCATGGTAGCACAGGACCAGAAACTGATTGTTGCCGAATGGTGCCGGCGGCACATCAAAGGCCTCGGCGGTGGCCTGGTTCGGCAGCAACAGAAACAGGAATACAAGAAACAACAGTTTGCGCATCGACATCAGAAATCCCACCTGTAATGACCGTCAACGGTATAGCTTCCGACCTGCGTACCATCATAGGGGCGACGCCCCCAGTTAATGCCCCATATCAGGTGATGGGTATCGGAAAATGCGATGTCCTGTTCATAGCGCAGGGAGCTGATCAGCCCGCTGCCAAATCCGTGCTGCCAGTAAGAGCCACCGGTCAGGTACAGCCGATGGGTGAACCAGCGCTCATATTTGCCAGTGATATGTTCATAACGATGCCAGAAATTGTGTTCGATCATGAATGTCACTGCGAGGCTGGCATCCCGATCAGGGCTGAAATAGGGGCGGTTGGGCAGAGAGGTGCTGGATGCATAAAAATTGCCGGACAGATGCAGGCGCCAGTCATGGCGGGCGAGGATATTCTGGCCGTAATACAAGGTACCTTCAATGCGCCGGTTGCCGTCGGAAAAACCGGAACGTGCCATGGATATACCCGCTTCACGCCAGTCACTCCAGCGATAGGTAATGGCGCCGCCGACCTGGTCGGAGGTGATGTCAAAGACCCGGGCACGTAATGGAACGTCGCTGACGAATGAATCGTAAAATACCTGAACCTGCCAGTAGTCATCCGGATTCCAGTACAGCTCACTGCGCAGGCCGACATCTCCGCCGCGAACATAATCGCCTGATAATGTTTCGCGAATACGCCAGCTGTGATTGAAGCGGTGATCAAAACCCAGTCCGAAGCGATCAAAGCGGGCAAATAGCGCTCCCTGTGAACTGCGTCGCAGCATGGTTTCGACAAACAGTTGCGTGTGCAATCCCAGAGGGTGAATGTATCGCGCATAGGCCAGCCGGTCCTGAGCGCCATCCTGACTGTTCTCATAACGCCCGCCCACTTCCAGAGCATGCATGGTTTCAACAACATAATGGCGTCGCAGGCGTATGACCTGTGGCGTGTGCGGGTGAAGGGTCTGTTCGCTTTGCAGTAATAGACGGGCCTGTTCCTTATGCTCGGTGGCATTCATGGCTTCGCTCAGGCCCAGTGTGGAAGGTGGAACCACATCGCGTGCCTGCATGGCGGCAATGATTTTGTATTCGCGCAAGGCCTGGCGATGCCAGCCACGTTGCTGATGCAGACTGGCCAGCGCTTCGCGAATATCAATATTGCCCGGGGCCGAGGCATGCAGTTGCTGCAGATAGATTTCGGCCTCAGGGTAACGTTGCTGGCCGGTAAGCCAATAGGCGCGGGCCATGGCAACGGTCATGCGCCGGGGGTTGAGCCGTTCGTTGGGGAAACGGCCGAAGGACCAGGGCAGATGTTCGTCTTCCAGCGCCTGCAGAATGCGTTCAGCCTCCTGCCAGCGCTGCAGTTCGACGAGGCAATAGAATTTCCCGATTCGCGCCTCAAATGATTTGGGCCAGCTTTCCAGGACGTGGTTATACAGGTGCAGGGCGGTTTCTCTTTGTTCGGCGGTCAGATAGGCACCGGCAGCGATTTGCTGCAGCCACAGCGGAGGCTTGATGCCGTCCGCAAGTAATTGTTCATAGGCCTGTACGGCGGCGGTAGCCTGATCGTTGCTGATCAGTGCCGGGATATGATCGAAACGGGCACCCCGGAATTGCTTTTTCAGCAATGGTTCCAGTATGCGCAGCGCATCGGGAGCCTCATCCCAGTGCAGGCGGGCAACAGCCTGACGATTTTTGAGTGAATGATGGAATGCCTTGTCGTCAGGCAGCCAGTGCCTGGCTTCTTCCAGGGCCTGTGAAGCAGCGCCCAGGGATGCAAGTGCTGTCAGCTGGAGTTTGCGCGCAACATTATCCCGCGGATGTTGCGCGAGAATGCCTTCGTAGGCCTGCACCGCGCCCCAGTAATCTTCCTGTCTCTCCCGCAGAAAGGCCAGGGCATAGAGGTATTCCGCATTGTCGGCATGAGTGTCCTGCCATTGCTTCAGGAGGTTTTCAGCTTCGACGATCCTGCCGTTTTGCAGCTTGCTGTAGGCCAGCCCCAGCGCGCCCCTGAAATGATCCGGTTGCTGCATATGCGCAGCCAGGAAAACCTGCTCTGCCTGCATATAGCGCCCGGCATGGTACAGTACCCAGCCGATGTGCGACAATTGTTCACCGGAGTATCGCTGTGCGAGGGCAGTTGCATCCGGGGTTAATTGTCTGTCGCGAGGGTCATTGAGCCAGCTCAGCCATAACAGATAATGCAATAATTGTCGGGCGTCCTGTGTTTTCGTCCGGGCTTTGAGCTGATCGGTGAGATGCTGCTGTTGCGCTGGTGACAGGGTGTCCAGTTGTTGTCTGAGGGCGGTGACGATGGCGTTGCTGTCGGCTGCGGGCGTCAGCTGGCGCAGCCAGATGTCAAAGCCGCTGTCGAAATGTTTGCTTGCCATGGCCAGGAATATCTGCGTCGCAACCGCTGTTCGGGGCGCCTTTGGAAGTAATGCCCAGGCTTCATCAAAGCGTTGCAGGGCAATCAGTATCTGCAGTTTTTCATGCATGGCCCTGTCAAACTCGGCCGCCTGTTCCGGGATGGCGGAAAGCATGGCCAGTGCCTGGCTGAAGCGACCAAGGTGAAAATAGGAATCGCCTATGGCAAATCGCAGATAATGCGGAACATCCAGCCCGGCAGGCCGCTGTTCAAACGCATGAATTGCATCGGCATATTGTTTGTTCCAGTTGAGAATAACCATTGTATCAATGGCAATTCTCGGGAATTTCTCAGGCGTTGCGGCATAGGGCGCAAGCATGTTGAGAGCCTGTGTGTAATGTCCCTGTCGTGCCAGGGTGACGGCCTGTCGATGGATTTCCTGAATGGATGGCGATGTTGATTTGAAACGTCGGGCCATATTGGCAAGCAAGGGCGGATCAATGTTGGCGATCCGCATCAGGTCGGCGAGCTGTTTGCTGCGTGCTTCGCGCTGTGTGGGTGTATTTCGGGCGCTGAGGACATAAAACAGGGGTTGGTGTTGTTGCCGGCGAATGATGAAGGCTTTTTGCGCTTCACCGATTCGTTTTAACTGAGCCAGTGCGTTGTCGAATTCGGCATAGACGCCCAGCACGGGGAAAAGACGATGGTCGGGCTGCCGGTTGATGCCCTCCTGCCATGCGGTCAGGGCTTGCTGATATTGATATTGGTCGATATATCGCCATCCGCGATTCAGCCATGTATCTGCGGCATCGCTCCCCGCCAATGCGGTGAGAGGAATCAACATGATTCCCGCAATGCTCCATGCCATCATACGTATAATCATTATCTGAAACATTAAAGAGGTTATGTCGATAAATCAATTTTCATGATTTTCAGGCACTTGTATCATTTTTATTGCGTTGTGCCCGGTAATAGCCCGGGCCTCATTCCGGGTGGCCGGGAGCGCTGCTGAACACATTGCTTTTCGTCTTGCCTTTCATGTTCTTTATGGTTCAATCCACATGATGACGAAACAGCAAAAACATCTGCATATTCTCGGTATCTGCGGCACGGCCATGGCGGCCATTGCCGTGCTGGCCAGGGAAAGCGGCTGGCGGGTAACGGGGTCCGATACCGGCATTTATCCGCCCATGTCCGATTACCTGCAGGAGCAGGGCATCGCCATTGCGCCGTTTGATGCGGCCAATCTCGATGATGCGCCGGAGCTGGTTGTGGTTGGCAATGCCCTGTCGCGCGGCAATGCGGAGGTCGAGGCCATGCTGGAGCGCGGCATCCCGTATATCTCCGGGGCCCAGTTTGTCGGTGACCATATCCTGCCGGGACGCCATGCACTGGTCGTTTCCGGCACGCACGGTAAAACCACAACGGCCAGTCTGGCGGCATGGGTGCTGGAGCAGGCGGGAGCGGCGCCGGGGTTTATGATCGGCGGTGTGCCGGAAGATTTCGGCGGTGGTGCACGGCTGGGCCGTGGCGAGGTGTTCGTGCTTGAGGGGGACGAGTATGACACGGCCTTTTTTGACAAGCGCAGCAAATTTCTGCATTACCATGCACGCACGCTGATCATCAATAATCTGGAATATGATCATGCCGATATTTTTCCCGATCTGGAGGCGATCAGGCGCCAGTTTCAGTATCTGCTGCGTACCGTGCCGGCCGATGGCCATATCATTGCCAATGCCGATGATGCTGAGGTGCAGAACGTGCTGGCGCGTGGCTGCTGGTCGCATGTGGTGGGCTTTGCACGCCGCGGGCATGCCGATGCACCCTGGCAATGGCAGACGGATGCTCCGGACGGCTCATCGTTTCGCCTGTTTTATCAGGGGCGGGAAGTCATGCAGGTTAGCTGGGGTATGATTGGTGTGCATCATGTTGCCAATGCCTGTGCGGTGGCGGCGGCTACGCACGCGCATGGCGTGCCGTTTGTCCGCATCGCAGAGGCCCTGGCTTCGTTCTCAGGCATTCGCCGGCGCATGACGCTGGTTGGAACGGCCGGTGGTGTACGCGTGTTTGACGATTTTGCCCATCACCCGACCGCGATTCGCGGTGTTGTGGAGGCAGTGAAGGCCAGTATGCACGGCCGGGGGCGCTTATGGGTGATTGTTGAGCCGCGCTCGAACACGATGCGCACGCGCATTCATCAACAGCGCCTGCCGGCCTGCTTTGCCGCGGCCGATGAGGTGCTGTTTGTGCCGCCTGCGGCGCGGCAACTGCCGCCGCATCAGTTGCTGGATACGGAGGCTGTCTGTCAGGCAATCGGCGCGCATGCACGGGTGCGCCGGGATGTGCAGGCCGTGATTGACGATGTATGTGCGCATGCGCAGGCCGGGGATGATGTGCTGATATTGTCCAACGGCGGATTTGACGGCATCCATACGCGCCTGCTTGATGCCCTAGGATGTGTCTGCGGTTGATTTGAGACGCTGTTTTTTGGCCTCATCATTTTCACTGGCCAGATCATGCAACTGCGATTTGCCGCAGAACGGACAATAGACGAATTCCTGGGCAATCTTCCGCTCGCAATGCAGACATTCGCGATGATAGGAAAGCGTATGGGCGATCTTGACCGAGATGGTGCCGGTGAGCATAGCGAACATGGCCAAGCCCAGAATCATCAGAATGGAGGCCAGAATCTGACCGGCGGCGCTGTGCGGCACGATGTCGCCATAGCCTACGGTGGTCATTGTGACCAGGGCCCACCAGCAACCTTCAAAGGCGTTCTTCAGCAGCGAGGGTTCGAGCAGCAGGATCAGATTGCCGGCAACGAGCACGATGATCAGGATGCTTGAGGTGACCACGAGCATGATATCGTAAACATCGCGTAATGAGGAAACGAACAGATGCATGGCTCGCAGATAGCGGATCAGTTTCAGCATGCGGAAAATACGCAGCATGCGCATGGCGGTATTGGCATCGCCGAGAACAAACAGCGGCAGAATCGCCGCCAGATCAATCAGCCCGTAAATGCTGAAGGCATAGGATAGCGGATGACGGGCCGCATACAGGCGCAACAGGTATTCAACGGCGAAGATGCCCGTGACCAGAATCTCAAGTGTGGCAAAAAGATCATGCCACTGCTCCATGCTGTCTACCGTGCCGGCCATGCCCAGCAGCACGCTGATAATGATCAGTGACATCAGCGCCAGATTCAGGCGCCTGCCGGCAGGTTTGCGAATGTCGAACAACCAGCTGTTCAGTCTGGCTTTCAGGGGGTTGCTTTGATTAGGCATGTGTACCGTACAAGTGTTTCTGACATGAAGTTCTCCCATCTCCCAGTCTAGTTGAAGGTGACTGAAATTCAAAACATTCGTCATGAAGCTACCGCAAAGCCTGCCCGGGCTGTATGATGTCGCGCATGCGTTATTCCCGATTATTTGCTCCGACTCTGCGAGATGATCCGGCCGATGCCGATATTGTTTCCCATCGCCTGTTATTGCGTGCCGGCTATGTGCGGCGTGTGACTTCCGGCGTCTATGATTTTCTGCCGCTGGGCCTGCGCGTGCTGCGCCGGATCGAGGCGATTGTGCGCGAGGAAATGGATCGTGCCGGTGCGCAGGAATTGCTGATGCCGATGGTGCAACCGGCTGAATTATGGCAACAGTCCGGCCGCTGGGACAAATACGGGCCGGAACTGCTGCGTTTTGCAGACCGGCATCAGCATTCGTCCTGTCTGGGGCCGACGCATGAGGAAGTGATTTGCGATCTGGTGGCCAGGGAGTTGCGCTCATACAAGCAGTTGCCGATGACGCTGTATCAGATTCAGGCCAAATTTCGCGATGAAATCAGGCCTCGTTTCGGGTTAATGCGCGGGCGTGAATTCGTTATGAAAGATGCTTACTCGTTTCATGCGGATGATGAATGTCTGGCCAGGGAATATCGCAATATGTTTGAGGCCTATGGTCGCATCTTTACGCGTCTGGGTCTGACGTTCCGGGCCGTGGAGGCGGATACCGGCTCCATCGGCGGTCGCGATTCGCATGAATTCCATGTGCTGGCGGAATCGGGCGAGGATGTGATTGCGCATTGTTCGGCATGTGATTATGCCGCCAATGTGGAGAAGGCCGTGGGTGTACGCGATTGCCTCAGTGGTGAGGCGGATGAACTGAGTGAAGTGAATACGCCGAATGTAACAGCGGCCGATGAAGTGGCATCATTTCTGGGGGTCGCGCCATCGCTGCTGGTCAAAACACTGATGTATCGGGTGCTCTGTGATGATGGCCGCAGTGAAATCGTGGCGGCCTGCGTACGTGGCGATGATCAGCTGCAGGAAATCAAGCTGGCGCATGCGCTGGATGCAGCCAGCGTGGAACTGGCCGGTGATCAGGAGATCAATGCTGTCGGTGCTGTCAGCGGCTTTGTCGGGCCGGTTGGCCTGCAGTGCCCGGTGTGGGTGGATCGTTCCTTGCAGGGTGCCTGTGGTCTGGTAGCCGGCGCCAACCGACCTGATACCCATGTGGTCGGCCTGGATATGGACCGCGATGTACCCGATGCCCGTGTTGCCGATTTGCGCGAGGTAAAGAATGGTGACCGCTGTCCGCATTGTGAAGGCGTGCTTGCCCTGTCGCGCGGTATCGAGGTGGGGCATGTGTTTGCGCTGGGAACCTGCTACACCGAACCGATGGACGTTCTCTTTCAGGCCAGTGATGGCCGGCGTGCGATTGCCACAATGGGCTGCTATGGCATTGGCGTGTCGCGACTGGTGGCCGCCATTGTTGAACAATGCCATGATGATAACGGCATCGCCTGGCCGATACCGGTCGCTCCATTCCAGTTGGTACTGATTTCGATGGGACAATCGGATGCCGTCCATGAAGTGTCGCAGCAATTATACCGTGCGTTGACGGATGCCGGTGTGGATGTGCTGTGGGATGAGCGCAAGGAGCGGCCGGGAGTGAAGTTCAGGGATGCCGAGTTGATGGGCTTTCCGATACAACTGGTCGTGGGTGACCGCAGCCTGGCCCGGGGGGAAGTGGAAATCGGCCTGCGCGGGCAAACGCGGGAGTCCTGTGCCGTTGAAGGGGTGACGGAACGGGTCCTGCAATTACTGGGAGCAGGCAACTGAACGCATCTGAATTAAGCATCCGTTTGCGAGGCATGTCGCCGAAGGCATTGCTGGCGGCTGTGCTGGTGGCGGGCTTTCTTGTCAGCCTGCCGTTCTGGATCATGAGCACGTCTGAAGATAAACAGCATTTGACCGAAACGACGACGGCATTGCAGATGGTTGAACGCAATGTCGGTGTGCTGGATCTGAAGCCGGAAGAAAAGGAATCCCTGAAACAGATGCTTAAACCGGATGCCAGGTCGGAAGATGTGGATTATGAGCAGCAGGTATGGATCAAGGATCTCAGTCACACCATTCGGCCATGGGTATCGGATGATTCCGAGGCCGAAGTGATTGCCCGCTGGGTATATCATTACAGCAAGCGTTTTGATTTGTCACCGGAACTGATTCTGAGCGTTATTGCCGTGGAATCACGTTTCGATCACTTCGCCGTCAGCAATGTCGGTGCTATTGGCCTGATGCAGGTGATGCCGTTCTGGAAAGAGCAGCTGGGCTCAAAAGATGATAATCTGCTGAATGTGGAAACCAATATCCGCTATGGCTGTGCCATTCTGCGTCATTATCTGGATCGTTATCATTCACTGGATCGTGCGCTGGCAGCCTATAATGGTTCGCTGGGCCGAAAGAAATACCCGAACAAGATTCGTCAGGCGATGAAACGGTTCAAGGCGGAAAACGCTACGATTTGATGGCTGCCTGCAGCACCTCGCGAAACATGGTTTCGGTCAGGCGTCTGGTTTGCGTGTTATAGCGGGAACAGTGATAGGAATCGAACAGCCGGCGTCCGCCGGGCAGCGTATGGCGGGCAGCATGGGCAAACGGGAAGGCCGATAATTTAAGTCTGCAGGCGCGCAATACGGCATCATGGGCGATTTTTCCCAGTGCCAGCAGCCGGCAGTCCTGCGGCAGGCCGGCGATCTCCTGTTGCAGGAACGGATTGCATTGCCGGATTTCCGCCGTTGTCGGCTTGTTTTGCGGTGGCAGGCATTTGACGGCATTGGTGATGCGTATGCCATGCAGCCTGAGCCCGTCGTCGGCGGAGAGGGCATCAGGACGGTTGCTCAGGCCGAGTTCGAACAGTGTGCGATATAATAAAATCCCGGCAAAGTCGCCGGTGAAGGGGCGCCCGGTTTTGTTGGCGCCGTGCATGCCCGGCGCTAGCCCGATAATGAGCAGGCGCGGGGTATCATCGCCGAAGGCGGCAACCGGTGCGGCATGATAGGTCGGATGCGATTGCCGGATATCGGCCAGGAAGCCGGCCAGGCGCGGACAGGCCGTGCAAGCGGCATCGAATGGCTCAGACATAGGCCTGCAGGATGTTCAGAAGCTGTCGCAGGGCGCGGCCACGGTGGGATACCGAGGCCTTTTCCTCCGGCGTGGCCAGCGCAAACGGCTTGTCCAGTTCCGGGCAGAAGAAGACGGGATCATAACCGAAGCCTTGGTGGCCGCATGGCTGCGCAAGGATTTCGCCATCGACCCGGCCACAGGCGGTGAGCGGCGGGCATCCATCCGGAAAAGCCAGGTGCAGCGCGCAGACGAAAGAAGCGCGTCGGTCGCTGATACTGCGCATCTCGGCCAGCAGTTTGCGGTAATTGTCCTCATCGCTGGCATGTTCGCCGGCATAGCGGCTGGAATATACCCCCGGTGCACCGTTCAGGGCCTCGACACACAGCCCGGAATCATCGGCCAGGGCCGGCATGCCGTTGGCCATGGCAAAGGCCTCGGCCTTTTTGCGCGCGTTCTCGGCGAAAGTCAGGCCGTCTTCGACGACATCGACAAAACGGGTCTCGGCTGCCGGCACCGGTTCGAGACCGGGGTGCGTGAGAATCGCGGCGATTTCGGCGCGTTTTTTCGCATTATTACTGGCGATAACCAGCTTCATGCGCCTTCTACGGCCTCCTGCTGATGTTGTGCCAGTTCCCTGATCGCCTGATCGGCCAGTTGCTTGAGCTGCATGAATTGCTCCCAAGCCAGCGGTTTGTCTTCGGCCGTGGCCTGGACTTCAATCACGCCGCCTTCCGGCGTCATGACAAAATTGGCGTCCATTTCCGCCTGGCTGTCCTCGGAATACTGCAGGTCGGCCAGGGCCTTGCCCTGTACGAATCCGCAGCTGACGGCGGCGACCTGGCCGATCACCGGGTCGATTTCCAGCTCACCGTCTTCGAGCAGGCGGTTGACGGCAATGCGCAGCGCGACCCAGGCGCCGGTAATGGCTGCCGTGCGCGTGCCGCCATCGGCCTGCAGCACATCGCAGTCCAGTGCAATCGTGCGCGGGCCAAGCCGGTCGAGATCGACCACGGCGCGCAGCGAGCGGCCGATCAGGCGCTGGATTTCCACGGTGCGGCCGCCCTGTTTACCGCGCGCGGCTTCACGACCGCCGCGCGTATGCGTGGCCCGCGGCAGCATGCCGTATTCAGCCGTGACCCAGCCTTGTTCGGTGCCGCGCAGAAACGGCGGTTGTTTGTTTTCGACACTGGCCGTGCACAGCACGCGCGTATGGCCGAAACTGATCAGGGCGGAGCCTTCCGCATAACGGTTGAATGAGGTGTCGATGCTGACCGGCCGAAGCTGGTCCTCGGCTCTGTGTTCGCGCATGGTATTCTCCGAAGGTTTATTGACGATGCAGCCAGGCTTCAAGGCCTTGCAGGGTTTTGGGTGCGCCGGCCAGGCGGCGTCCGTCACCGCTGATCAGCGTCGGTGTACCGCTGATGCCGAGTTTGTCACCCAGCTTGCCGATTTCATCCAGCGGGTTGGCGCAGGTGGCATGGCCGGGATCGACATCGTCCACCATGGTTTTCAGCAGGGCGCGATGGCGGTCCTTGCTGCACCAGATGGCTTCGGCCTTGCGCGGTGCATCCGGATGCAGTTGTGCCAGCGGATACAGGAAGGTGTAGACCTTGACGCCTTTTAGATCCTTCAGTTTGTGTTCCAGATCCCTGCAGAATGGGCAGTCCGGGTCGGTAAACACGGCCATGCGGGTGCTGGCCTTGAGATCGCCGGAGACGATGGCCTTATCCAGCGGCAGAATACTCCAGTCGATGCGATTGATGTCTTCCAGACGCTCGCCGGTCAGGTCGCGATGTTCGGCCGTATCAATGATATGGCCGCTGACAATCAGGTGTTTCCCTTCCCGGTCGGAGTAGTAAAGGTTACTGCCGGCCTGAACCTCATACAGGCCCTTGATCGGCGATACACGAATGGCCTTGATGGGCAGATCGGGGATGGCTTTGCGGATCTGTTGTTCAATATCCTTAGGTGCGGCGGCCGGTTCGGCCAGCAGCAGGGTGGGGGCAATCAACAGCCCGAGAATCAAGGCAAGCCGGTGCATGGTTCCTCCAGTTCGGGTCGTTGACCCGGAATAAAAAGACTGCACTTACCGGTGCAGTCCTGAGCGCAATTGTTGCAGAAATTTTTCGTTTTGCCAGTTCTGTGCGCCGATATACGTTTGCTGCGGTTGCCCACTGGCATCAATAATCATCGTTGTCGGCAGGCCGCGCACTCCCATGCGGGTGGCTTCACGGCTGTCGGTCATCAGCACCGGCAACGGATGTTCCTGCCGTTGCATCAGGGCCATGGCCGCAGCCGGTGAGCGATCCAGCGATACGGCAATGATCGGGATGTCGGGATGCTCATGTATCCAGCTGGACAGTGCCGGCATTTCAGCCCGGCATGGCGGGCACCATGAGGCCCAGAAGTGTAACAGTACGGGTTCACCCCGATATTCCTGCAGCGAGTGCAACACGCCCTGGTCATCCACCCAGCGGAAATCGCCGGCATCGGCCGGCATGGTGAAGACAAGCAGGGCAAGGCAGAACATCAACATGTGTTTGATCATCGTGACCTCCATGCGCAATGGTCGCATGCAACAGGGAAATCTGACGCATTGCATATAAACTTGCATCAGGAATATCTTTTTACTACAGTTCCTCAATGATGCGTAAACTGGCGGCTGTTTTCCTGTGTTTCACGCTGTTGTTTGTCAGCAGTGCGCCGGCTGTTGCAGCATCATGTGATATGCCTGCGCATGAGGCAAGTGCCACAATGTGTGAATTAAGCGGCCAGGCGATGCCGATGGTCGGCAACCAGCATGATATTGATGCGCAGGATTGCTTTCTCGAATGCGGCTGTGGTTGCCATCATAATGTCGATTCCCTGCCGCACCAGTTCAGTCCGCATTCTGTCAGCAGCGACCTCCTGTTTACGGTGGCACACACACCGCTGGCAGATATGCCGTGGCAGCTCAGTCTGACGCCGGCAAATCCGCATCATGACGATCCTCCTCCTGAATTCAGCTGATTTTTAATCCATTGCTTTTTTAACGGTCGGATTGCTACGGGCATTCCGTGCCTTCCGCCGTGGGATTTAATATCAGAATTTCAGGAGAGAATATGATCAGAATAATCATGTTTCTGGCGATGCTGTTCGCGGCATTGCCGGCAGCCCAGGCTTATGTGGGCTTATGTTGTGGGAAATGCGGTGGCAATATGCCGATGAATATTCCGGGTGGCGGCATTCCGGAAACCCACGAGTTTCGTTTCAAGATCCAACCGATGTTCATGCATATGTCCGGTCTGCGCACCGGTACTCAGGATGTCGATACGGCATCGGTGCTGGGCATGCCGGTGATGATGGGTATGCCGACCGGCAAGTTCATGGCGGCACCTGTGTCCATGGACATGAGCATGCTGAATCTGGCAGCCGGTTACAGCTTCAGCGATGATTTCTTTGCCGGCATCATGGGCATGTA
>WFNX01000115.1 GCA_015488375.1 Mariprofundaceae bacterium
CACGGTGTTGTCGTCCAGATGACGATGGCCACCCGGCCCTGCAGCGCCGGGTCGATACGCGTTAAGTCTTCCCCGGCCGGGAATTTGACATAAATCGAGTGCGAGGTGTGATCCTCGTATTCGACTTCGGCCTCGGCCAGGGCGGTGGCGCAGGATACGCACCAGTGCACGGGCTTGGCGCCCTTATAAAGGCTGCCATTGGCCAGAAAACGTCCGATTTCGCGCACGGTGCCGGCCTCAAAGGCATAATCCATCGTGATATAGGGATGTTCCCAGTCGCCGATGACGCCCAGGCGTCGGAATTCCTCGCGCTGGATATCGAGTTGCTGCTGCGCATAGTCGCGGCAGGCCCGACGGAATTCGGCATCGCTGATGTCTTCCTTCTTTTTCTTCTTCTTTTTGAAGGCTTCCTCAACCTTCAGCTCAATGGGCAGGCCATGGCAGTCCCAGCCGGGCACGTACGGTGCATCGAAGCCCATCATCGAGCGGGAGCGGACAACGATATCCTTCAGCACCTTGTTGACGGCATGGCCGATATGGATATGGCCATTGGCATAGGGCGGGCCATCGTGCAGGATGAATTTCGGCGCATCCCTGCGCGCTGCGCGCAGTCGGGCATAGAGCGCCTGCTCATCCCAGGCCGCCAACCGCTTGGGCTCGTTTTGCGGCAGATTGCCGCGCATGGGGAAATCGGTTTTGGGTAGAAAGACCGTCGAACGGTAATCAAAAACTTCCTTGTCGGACACATCAGGCTCCCGTAGTCATCGAATGGCTGCGAAGCATAGGAAAAAAATCAGGGATTGTCCCGCCGTGCAAGGATGGCGCGCGCCATATCGCAATCCTTGCGGATCTGGCGTGCCAGCGCCTCGGCCGACCGGAACGCGCGATCCTCGCGCACGCGCTCGACGAAGGTGACCTTCAGTCGTTGCTTGTACAGATCCGGCTGATCGTCGAAGACATGGGTCTCCAGCATCAGATCGCGTCCCTGAAAGGTCGGGCGATAGCCGAAATAGGCGGCGCCATGCCAGCGCCGGTGCCGCGTTTCGGCAATGACGGCATAAATGCCGACCGGCGGGTGGGCCAGATCCTTCACATTCAGGTTGGCGGTCGGAAAGCCCAGCTGACGGCCGCGCTTGTCGCCGCTGCCGACATGGCCCGAGATGCTGTACGGGCGCCCAAGCAGGCGCTCCACGAGCCGGAAATCAGCCGCCTCGACGGCCGAACGAATGCGGCTGGAGGATACGACGGCCGCATCCAGCTCGAAGGCTTCGGCCACGCTGACCGTGAAGCCCAGTTCGTCGCCCATGCGCCGCAGCAGATCGGCATCGCCCTGCCGGTCGTGGCCGAAGGCAAAATCGTAGCCGGCATGGATATGGGCAAAGCCGAGCGCCTGATGCAGCCGGCGGATAAACTGCCCGGCCGACCAGGCGGCAATCTGATGATTGAAATGCAGCAGCAGCACGCCGTCCAGGCCGCACTGCTTGAGCAGTTCGAGCCGCTCATGCAGATGGCACAGGCGCCGGGGGGCCTCGTTCGGAAACAGGATGGCCCGCGGATGCGGCTCGAAGGTCACGGCCAGCGCCGGCCCGCCCACATCCAGCGCATGGCCGCGCGTTTCGGCGATGATCTGTTCATGGCCCAGATGCACGCCGTCGAAATTGCCGACCGTGACGGCACCGCCGCGAAAGGCCTCGGGCACCGTTTTCCAGGAACGAAAAATTTTCATCGGCCAAGGCTAGCCCGGATTTTTCATGATGACCATGCGCCGAGACAGGGACAATTTGAGTAACGTGAAGGACTTGGGTCGGTATGGATGGCTTTTTGCAATGTGACACTGTGCATTTCGCGGTGCCTGGCTTGCCTGTATGCGCACCCCCGCGCCATCCATTCGCGATCACAAAAAGCCGGGCTGCCCCTCTGCCACAGCAGGGCACGCCTCCGTTTTTCGGATCAATCAGGGCGCATCAGGGGGAATAGAATCGGACAGGCGGCTGCATCCGTCAAAAACAGACGGAAGCTACGGTGTTTTGCCGTAAATCGTGATCATGTCCGGGCGCTCGGTGCAATAATAGTGCACCCAGATATAGAGATGGTTGAACAGTGCGACCAGCAGCGCTGCTTTGGAAAACAGCAACAGTCCCGGCAGATAAAGGGCCAGCAGACCGAAAATGTACATGCCGTTATCGGTGTAGCGGAAGATGCCCTGTTTCACAAACGGTTCGCGATAATCCGGATCGAAGTGGTCCATGCCGAAGGCGCGTTCCACGGTGAAATAGGTTTTGACCGAATAGGCGAGATATAGAACCGGCGGTGTGATCAGCAGGGCAAGGCCATAGGCGATTGTCGGGTCCACCTGCCATGTGTTTCGATTGCTGATGGCCAATAGCAGGATGAAGAGAAAGCGGCCGCCGAAAAGCAGGGAAAAACCAATGGCATAGAGGCGGAAGGCCCGTTGCAGGCCCAGCCGGCGGGTCAGGCTTCGGTGGTAGAGTTCCAGACGCCAGGTCAGCATGACATAGACCTGATGCAGTACGGGAATGGCGATGGCCAGCCACAGCCAGATACGGCTGTTCAGCCCCCAAAACGATCCCTGCAGCATGTCGGGCCAGACGGCAATGGCAACGCGGATCGCCAGCATCAGCAGTAGCAGCGCCAGCAGGTGCCGGAACTGATAGCGCAGCAGGCCGCCGGTTGCAGCGCCTGCCCGGTTTGTCAGCGGATTGGTAATGGTTTCTCCGGCCAGTTGCATTCATGGATGACCGGACATTCCGCGCATTTGGGCTTGCGGGCGGTGCAGATATAACGTCCGTGCAACACCAGCCAGTGATGGGCATGGCGGAGATAGGCTTTGGGAATCACCCGCATCAGACCATCTTCCACCTGGCGCGGGGTTTTGCCGCTGGCCAGGCCGGTGCGGTTGGCGACGCGGAAAATATGCGTATCTACGGCCACGGTCGGCTGATCAAACAGCACATTAAGCACGACATTGGCGGTTTTGCGGCCGACGCCGGGCAGTGATTCCAGTGCCTTGCGTTCACGTGGCACTTCTCCGTTGAAGTCGCGTTGCAGAATTTCGCAGGCGGCAATAATGTTTCTGGCCTTGTTGTTATACAGGCCGAGGCTGGAGATATAACGCTTCAGGCCTTCTTCGCCCAGTTGCAGCATGCCGGCCGGGGTATTGGCGACGGCAAAGAGTTTGTCCGTTGCCTTGTTGACGCCGACATCGGTGGACTGGGCGGAAAGAATAACGGCAACGAGCAATTCAAACGGAGAGTTGTAGCGCAGTTCCGTTTCCGGCTCGGGGTTGGCGGCCTGCAGATGTTCGAAAAATTTGCGAATTTTGGTTTTGGAAAGCGGTTTGCTCATGGTTATTCGGGTTCGTTAACTTCCTTCAGGGTCAGCGTGACTTCCCGGTTGACGATTTCTCCGGTGGGGGCGACGCTTTTTTCGATCAGAACCAGAGACTCTTTGGTGATTTTGCTGACGCGCCCGCTGTTGGTGCCCATATAGCTGCCGGGATGCACGACGTAGCCCTTGCCGGTGGAGTCCTCCACCATGGCTACCCGTTTGTTGCCCATGCTGAAAATGGCCACCAGCTTCAGGGTGGACAGATCAAAGGCTTCCAGCGGTTCACGGGTATGGTCGGACTGCCACTGCTGGCTGCGCTGCTGCGCCTGCTGGCGCATGACGGCCAGATAGGATTCGAACGGGTCCCGCAGATGCTCGAAATCGATATCCGGCGCCTTGGCCATATGCTGCATGGCTTGCGTTTTGGACATTGCTTCTTCAGCTCCTGCCAGGGCGGGAAGCAGCAAACACAGGGTGATGGAAAACAGCCGGCGTATCATTGGTTCCTCCGGTAGGTTTTTCGCAGCATGGATGTATCAGGCCCATGCCGGAAACATTCGGCAGATTAACAGAAAGAAAAAGCAAAAGTCACGCAAGATCCGGGCGCTCGCGGAAAAAGCGCAGTACAGGTAGCAGAAAACCGAATCCGATGCGATAGCGGTTCAGCCTGTCGAAGGGAACCCAGGCATAGTCCGTTTCCTCTCCCAACCGCACGGGAGTATCATGACGGGCGGTGCCGTAGTACAGGGATTGGTGGACAAGCGTCTGATCATCATCGTAGCGTCGGTAAACAATCCAGGGGCTCAGCCTGACGGACAGACCGGTTTCCTCCCGCATTTCCCGGTATGCGGCATGTTCGGCTGTCTCATGTGCCCGGATATGACCGCCGGGCAGTGTCCAGTGGCCCGGAAAGGTGATGTCCGGGCGTTGTTCACGCAACAGCAACAGGAGTTCCCGGCGTTCATTCAGAATGATCATGGCGACACCGGCAATATGTGTGACCGACATGCTCCGGCCTTGCTCAGCCCCCAGCCTGTTGCTCCAGGTGTTCGATGCGGGCCTTCATCTTCGCAAACATTTCTTCCTGAAGTTCGCGCCGGATGGATGCACAATAGGCCACCAGCGTCATGGCCGAATAGGCCAGGCCGATATAAATCAGTTCGCCGGTGGAATGGCTGAGTGAATCACCGATAAAAAATCCGGCAATCAGAATGCCCAGAAAATAGGCACCGGCCCAGATGCCGCCGATAACGGAGTCCGTGACAATGCAGGCAATGAACGGAAACCCCAGGCTCCAGATAAATCCGATGTCGCTGAAGCCGCCGAGAAAGAACAGCAGGCCGAACAGCAAGGCGGCATGCGTCAGAAAAATATGCGCCAGTGCCTGGTTGCTGCCGCGCTGCCAGACGACCCACAGCAGTGCGCTTAACGACAGCGCCATGACGAATTCGATGGTGCCCAGCAGGGTGTTTTTCAGGCTGAAATTAATTTCACTGAATGTGGCGACAAAGGGGATGCCCACCATCAGGCAAAAACGTAGCGGCTCCAGCCGCATCAGCATATGGGCAAAAGAATCGTTCTCTTCGCTAAGTTCCTGAATCATGACGACAAACTCCCTGCTTGGACGGGGTGCGATCATAGCATGAAATATCGCATTGCGCATGGCATCGGCAAAATCCGCGATTTGCTACAATAGAGATAGAGGCAATTGCCTGAACGCAGAACATGGGAACAGGAGTGTATCATGGCAGTAACCGGGGTGTTGGTCGCGGATAAAAGCCGGGCCAGGCTGTTCATCAGCAATTCGCGTACAGGTCCGTTGATGTTACAGGAGAGCTGGCAGCATCCGCCGGCAAGAATGCATGAACAGGAATTAACGACGGATTTACCCGGCAAGGCTTTTGATAGCAGCGGCATGGGCCGGCATGCAATGGGGACGGCTGTCGCGCCAAAAGCGCATGAAGCGGAAGTTTTTGCTGCGAGGCTGGCCAGAGAAATGGATCAGCGTCGTTGCGCGCTGGCAATGGAGCGCCTGCATGTGCTGGCCAGCCCGGAGTTCCTCGGCCTGTTGCGCAGAAAGTTCGGCCGTGAACTGGTGCGGTTGATTGTCAGCGAAAAGGCCTGCGGGCTGGCGGCAATGTCCGAGGAGGAAGTCCGGGAACATTTGCCTGATTTTTTGTAAGCCTGTGTGGCGGGAAACAGGGCCGTTTGTGGCAGGGGCATCTGCGGTGGTCGGAGGATGGCGTGTGAGGCGGTGCCGTGGCAGCCTGAGCGTGGCGGGAGGGAATACATGAAGCGCCTGATGATTATACGCCATGCCAAATCCGACTGGGCCGATGCCGGGGCGAGAGATTATGACCGTCCGCTCAATGCGCGCGGCGAGCATGATGCATTGGTAATGGGGCGATATCTGGCCGAACAGGGCTGGAAACCGCAGCGGGTATTGTGTAGTCCGGCCCGCCGGACGCGGCAGACGGCAGCGCTTGTATTGGCGCAATTTGCCGGCGACAGGCCGGTCGTGCAATGGGAGGAGGCGCTGTATTTGGCCAGTGCTGCGGCCTTGTTGCAGGCCATTCGTGCGACAGCATCAGATATCGGGACGCTGGCCGTGATTGCACATAATCCGGGTGTCAGTCATCTGTTTTACCATTTATGCGGCGACCAGGCGGAGCCAATGCCGACCTGTGCGGTGGCAGTTATTGATTGCGCGGTGTCGGAGTGGGCGGATGTGCATCATGGCCGCTGTGAGAGGTTTGTGTCTCCCCAACGGATCGGGCAGGGGGGAAGCCCCATCTCAAACAGTTGCCGGCGATAGCCTATGGGCTGTCAGGAGCATGTTTTATGGTAAGATAGCGTTGGTATTCTTCCAGTGTCATTTTGCCTTGAATAAACAGTTCATGGTCGGCCAGTGTGTCGGCATCTGGCGTGATGCCCTGCTCACGATAAAAGCGTTCGGCCTGCGCTCGCCGCCTGAGCATTTCGTCGGGAGAAATTTGGCTTGCCCGTTGCATGGCCTGCTTTCGCCATTGATCCGGATGCATGGTATCGCGTCTAGATAATATGCTGTTGCATGCGCTGCTCCAGCCGCTGAATCGTTTTCTCGACCAGTTCGGTCAGCTGCGGCAGGGCTGCCGTCAGTTGCGGTAACGCCATGTCTTCCAGCTTGCGGCACTGCAGCACCAACAGCTCTGCGCCGAACATGCCGGCCGAGCCTTTCATGCTGTGCAGAATGGCGCGGAGCTTTTGTTGATCCTGACGGACATCGTCCTGTTGCAACTCGTGAAGCTGGGAGCGGGTGGTGCAGATAAAATTATGGACGATGCGCTGCAGTTTTTTTTCTGAAGCCAGGGCAATGGCCAAGTCCTGGATAACGCCATCGTCGATGAGTACGGCATCTCCGTGCGTCGGGTGCCCGGGGGCAGAATTTTCCGCGCGGTTGTATTGTGCGACCAGATCCAGCAGGGTGACAGGGGGCAGCGGCTTGAGCAGATAATCGCTGGCTCCCGCGGCCAGGCATTCCTGACGGGATTCATCAGAATGGTCTCCGCTGAGCATCAGTACAGGGGTTGCGTGATAACGATCGAGCTTGCGCAATTCTTTGAGTACTTCCAGGCCACTCAGACGGGGCAGGTACAGATCCAGCAGGAACAGGTCGAAGTTCGTCGCAGCATGGAGCTTTTCGACGGCCTCAACGCCGTTGCGGGCCACCTCGACATGATGGCCTTCACTGCGCAGAAGATCGGCCATGATGGCATGGATCACGGGATTATCCTCCGCCAGTAACATGGACAGTGTCATCGAAAGCTCCTCTCATGCAGACAGTCTCTGCCCGTAGCATATTTTTTACAAGATGTTCGGGTAGAGCGCTAGGCGGCCTATAAAGGGACAATTACGATAACCGATTGCAAAGCTGAAGTCCGCAATCTATAGAACAATTTGAGCACCCAACGCCCAAGTGCAACTCCGATGAGTTATATTTGGTTGTTGAAAAACGTCCAAAAGGCATCCATCGTCCCGGCATGTTTCTCGGCCGGTAATGGCTCGCCCTCTCAATCTCCAATACAGGAGTTCTCATCAACAATAGCAAGCATATCTCAATGCCTGTCAGGTTGGGAATTCATTGCCGCTCAACAGACCCGGGCGGCATCAATCCCTGCGTAGCGCCTCATCCACTTTGGCCGCCAACAGATTGGGCGCATAGGGCTTCTGTATGAACCCAGCCAGCCCCTTGCCGACAAAGCGGTTGGTAGCATCCTGCTCGTTATAACCGGAGGAGAGAATCACACGCACATCAGGGTCGATTTTGCGCAATTCCCGGAAACAGGACTCACCATTCATACGTGGCATTGTCATATCGAGCAATACCACTTCAATCTCATCCCGATGTGCCCGATAGCACTCAACCCCTTCAGCACCATCCTCGGCCTTATAGACCGGCGCAAAACCAATATCCTCCAGCATCGCTACCGCCACTTCGCGAATATGCGGCTCATCATCGATTACCAGCGCTGCGCCTGTCGCCAACGACTGCGCTTGCTGCGTATCATCACGGTGTAAATCGATCTGACTCTGTTTTGAGATCGGAAAGGCAACCTTGATGGATGTGCCCTGCCCCGGCTCCGAATAGATACGCATGCCCCCCTTATGACCACGCACAATGCCGAGCATCGCGCTCATCCCCAAACCTCGGCCGGAGAACTTGGTAGTAAAGAATGGATCAAAAATCTTCTTCTGTATCTCAGGCGTCATGCCGCAACCAGTATCGGAGACCTCAAGACAGGCATATTCGCCGGGCTGCATATGTTCACTGCCAATGATGCCGGAGAGATAAGTCGCATCAACAGAGACCCTTCCAGTGGCCAGCGTAATGATGCCTCTCTCCTCGCCGATTGCTTCTGCTGCATTGGTGATCAAATTGAGTACCACCTGCTGGATTTGTGCAATATCAGCATCGATCAGAGGTACAGCGTCATCCAGTTCATAGCGCATCGTCACATGCTTGGGGATCGAGATCGTAATTAGTTTCCCCATCCCCTCGACCAGTTCGGAGAGGTTCACCGGCCTCACAATAAACTTGCCCTTGCCCGAATAAGCCAGCATCTGGCGACATAGATCAGCTGCACTCTGACTGGCCTGAATGATCGACTCGATATGACTTTTGGCTGGTGAGAAATCATCGAGTTTCTTCTGCGCCAGCCCTGCATTGCCCAAAATCGCCGTTAATAGATTATTGAAATCATGTGCAATTCCGCCAGCCAGCACACCAAGCGACTCCACGCGATCCGCATGGCGCAGTTTTTTCTCAATGCCGCGCTGCTCAGTCACATCACGTTGCACAGCAGCAAAACCCACCGCCTTATTTCCCCCGTCGAAGATAGGAAAGATCGACTGCTCTACCTCATAGATCGAGCCATCCTTGCGCCGGTTCTTGAAGTCATCGTGCCAGACTTTACCCGATTTCAGGGTCTGCCACATCTCAGCGTAGTAGGCATCGTCATGCTCGCCACTCTTGACCAGACGCGGCGTTTTGCCCACTGCCTCTTCAAAGCTGTAGCCTGAAACACGCTCAAAGGCCGGATTGACATAGAGGATCACTCCATCAGGATCAGTCAGAATCACCAACTCGGAAGCCTGCCGCACCACCTCAGCAAGTTGCTTCACCTCCATGATACTCTGCTGCACCGTTGCATCGGCCTGCTTCAACGCCGCGGCCAGTTCACGAATCTCTTTCGGTTTGTCCTCAAAGGCTGCATCATCGACACTGCCATCGCCTACCTTTTCAGCCTCTTCTACCAGTATTCGCAATGGCTTACTGACACGCTGGCGCATACCAAGTGCCACAGCCAATGCCAGCAATAACGACAGAATCAAACCGAGAAACAGCTGCCAACGCAACGCCGCCAGTTGCATATCGATGGAGGTAGCATCGAAGGTGAGGGCAAGGTGGCCCAGCTCGCGCCCGCTGGTGGGGTGTAGGATTGCGCTCACAACCGTGAGCATGCGCCCAAGCCAGTGCACACCGGGTTCCGGCAGCGCTAATCGACTCATTAAGGGGTGCGCAGTGGAATCACTGTGACTGAGTATCTGATGTTTATTGTTGACCACGGCAAACACTGTCATCGTGAGCAGTGCACTTTCCCGGGAATCCTGCCTGAACTGCTTCAGCCGTGACCAGAGTGGATAAAGCTGGCCGTAGATCACTGGTTCGGCAATCGCTACCGCGATCATCGCCGAAGCCTGCTTCGCCTCAAGGGCAGCTTGTTTCGGCAGACTCTCTTTCGCCTGCAAATAATAGAATCCCATGATCAAGGATGCGAGCAGCGCCAGTACGCTAAAGGTGACAACTGCAACCTGCGTTGACAGACGACCTTTTAACATCAACGACCCTTATCTTTGTATATCGCCTTCTGCATCGCCACGATCGGCGCGTAGAATTCGGGAGGTTTGACCACAAATCCATCCAGCCCTAAGGCAGTCAGCAACGAACGTCCCTCGACACTATCCGGTATATGGATCAATACCTGCCGTAGTTTCTCAATCACAGGATCGGGCACCGATTTTGCCGCCACGATCGGCGTGAAGGGGTAAGGGCCGAAGCGCTCTATCACCTTCAGTTTCGATTCCACTTCGGGATGATACTTCAGATACTCCACCCAGATATACTCATCGACATTACCGACATCAGCCAGCCCACCCAGCAGCGCTTCAATCGTATTCTCATGCAGACCGGTATGGAGCAGATAACTAAAGTGCTTTCGTATATCGATGCCTTGTTTGTGCAGCTCAAACGCCGGTACCAGATAACCGGAATTGGAGCGTGGGTCAGAATATGCAAAAATCCCGCCTTTGAAATCGCGCAGCGTTTTCTCGCGGCGGTCGGAACGAGTCATTACCAACGAGTGATAAAGCGGCTCGCCATGAAACAGCGGCACAGCCACCAACTGTTGGCCATCCTGCAGTGCATCCTCCACATAGGGTGCACCACAGCTCCAGCCGAGCGCATCGGAGTGTTCACGCATATAGTCGGAAAGACCTCGATAACTGGGCTGATAATTGGGTTGCCAGTCGCCGCCAGCCTGCTTGGAAAGCCATGCGGCAAAGCGAGAGAGCAACGCGTTCTCCCCCTGATCAAGCACCACACCACTGAAGACAAATGCCCCGGCAGACGCAGGCATCGAACCGCCCATCCCGACCAACAGAAAAGCAATAATTATCAGAAACGCCCGCATTGGCCTAATATAGTTACATGGCGACACAACGGCAATACTGCACCATACTTATTGGAAGAAGCGTTCATATTATAGGGCTATCAACCACTCAAGATTCTGTACTTGCAATCAATTAAAGCTAAGTAGACAACCCCCTTGCAGTAGGAATATAAATGGTGGCCGTTGTGCCTTCATTTGGAGAGCTACTCAGAGTTAGCCACCCATCATTTTTTTCTATCAAGGCCTGGGCTGTACTAAGGCCCACGCCTCGGCCAGTAAATTTACTGCTGTAGAACGGGTCAAAAGCAGCATCCAACTCTTCATCACTCATTCCAACGCCGTTGTCATGAATTTCCAAAACCAAGCACTCTTTAGCTTTAATATTGGCCCAGAATGATTGATCTGTTTTTTTCGGCCGCTCGGCCAGACTCACTCGCAACGTGACCATTTTTTCCTGATCTGGTTGATTGTCATAGGATTCATAGGCATTGAGCAAAAGCTCTGAGATCGAATGTTTAATATGCTCCGCGTCTCCAAATACCTTGGGCAAAAGGGGATTGTCGCAATCGATTTTCAGTTTAAATTGGATTCCATGCTTTCTGGAATAAGACCTTCGAAGAGAATTAATGATGCCGAGAATCTGAAAGGAACTTTTATCTTCGAAGTTGGCATCCGAATAATCCAGCATCGATTTTGCATGCTTGATGGCAATGCCGATACTTCTCTCTATTGACTCAATATACTTTTGGGCTTTCTCCGATTTTCCCAGCTCTTTCTTCAGGAGCTCTGTGGAGGCATACGCCCCTGTCAAAGCATTATTAAAATTATGTGCAACTGAGCCGGCCATGGTTTTCAATGCGTGTATCTTGGCATTCATCAATTTGCTCTCTGCATTGGCGACATCTGCCTCAAGATGAGTCTCGTATTGTTTGGTTAGAAGAAAATTTATATTTTTCCCCATTCTCCATGCGGAAATTATAAAGACCAACAGCAATATGCCCATTAGCGAACTGTCATTATCTCCATAAAGAAACAAGGCCACCAGAACAGGAATTAGGGTTGGAAAGAAATAGGCATTAAAAGCAGGCATAAACACAGACGAACTAAAAACCGCACCTGATGCAAAACCACTCATAAAGAAGGCAAGAAATACCAGGTGAGTTAAATCAACAAAGGGCGAAAATAATAGTGTTGCAGCCGCCCACATCGCGCCCATTCCCGCTGCCGATACAACCATAAGTTTTGGGGCATTATCTTGACCGTCTGTTTTCCCCTCTAACTCCGAAAGTTTAAAATAAACGTAAACCCGAACTATAATTGCGATTATTGCTAAAATTGTCCATGCCACAACATAAAGAATCGGGACATGGCTTATCATCACGATATCCATTACAACAACACCAGCAACTACGGCAAACAGTGATGAGGGGATGTTTTCCCTAAAAGTCTTTATCTGATGTGAAGAGACTTTTGCATCCAACTTTCTCTCTCCCCTTGGGAACCCCTGCTACTTTCCAAACGATAGGCATAAAACTTGCGGGGGGGGGCAAGAAACAACCTGATTCCCAACTCTCTGTCGGAATCGTTTATTCCGACTCCTGAAAAAAGTATAATTGCTATCGAATCAACATGCAATTTCCGCTTCTTGCCAAGAATGACAAGTAACCCTAACTAATTGATAAAACAGTGAGAATTGGAGCGGGCAGCGGGAATCGAACCCGCGTCTCGAGCTTGGGAAGCAAACAGCGCCACAAATCTATATTTTTGCAAAAATAAAAACCAATATAAATCAAGTGCTTACAACACCGCAAAACAAATAAAAGATCACAAAATCCGCCAAAAAGTACACGTGCCATACATCTCGCAAGCGACAAAATTATGGCCGCACAGCCAGTATATGATGCCGCAACCATAATCACAATAATGGCCGCGCTAGATGTTCGGGTAGAGCGCATGATTGCAGGCATCTGGCTGAGGCGGTTGGCTATGCGTTAGATGTCTGTTTGAGAAATTGCCGCAGGCAGATACATGATTCTCTGAAGGTTTCATGCAGTTGCCCGTGCAACTCCGACATCCGTGTCGGAGAAAGGGTTTCTTTAATGCTTTCAACAGACTGGCAGATTTCACTTAATCTGCGTGCGCCGATGGTGGCGCTCGAGCCCTTTAATGAGTGAAGGGTTTCGCGGAAATGCTTGCCTTGATTATCATCGGCATAACCCTTGAGCTGAGCCAGCAGCATTTCACCGTGTTCTTCAAAGGTGATCAGAAACTGTTCCAGCTTTTCGGAAGAACGGAGCAGACTGCGCAGTTCTTCAAGCATGGCGACATCAAGAAGTTCCGGCATTTCATCCGCCGGTGTGGCCGATGGCGCACTATCAGCCGGGACATGTTTGGCAATGGTTTCGAGCAGCACGGAGGCACTCACCGGCTTTGTCAGATAGTCATTGGCGCCGGCATCGAGGCAGGTTTGAATGGTTTCTTCCAGTGCATCGGCGCTAAGCATAATGACCGGAACCGAACCGCTGGTGTCCATGAAACGAAATTGTCTGAGCACATCCAGGCCGCTGATTTCCGGCATATTCATGTCCAGCAGAACCAGATCAAAGTGATCGTTATAACTTAATGTTTCAATAGCCTGTTCACCATCACTTGCCAGCTCGACGGTATGGCCGGCCCGTTTGAGGATTTCACTGATGACTTCCTGATTTACCGGATTATCTTCGGCCAGCAGAATATGCAGACTGCGGAACTGCCGTTGTTGATGCTTCCGGGCAATACTGGGAATCCCTTCCGCTTTTTTATGCAGGGCGAAACTGGCATGCAGGGCATTGAACAGCAGGGACTCCATCACCGGCTCGTGCAGGATGCTTTTGAAACCGTTGGCAAGCATGATGTGGTCGTTGCCCCTGTCCGCTTCAGCATCAATCAGGATAAGGTCGGTTTTGCAAAGCGAGGGGTTGTTGCGAATCACATTGCCCAGACGTGCCGGATCAGATGAACAGCATGCATTGTGCAGCACCAGTGCGTCGAATGTCTGGCCGAGCATATGGGCATCCATCAGCCTGGAAAGCAGTTCGGTATCATCCGGCAGGCATTCAAAGCTGACCGACCAGCGTTGCAGCCAGGACTGGATTTGTTGCCTCTGATGTTCGGGCACTAGCAGCAGGATTTTTAATGCGCTCAGCGAACCGGCCTGTTCCCTGGCGGCCTGTACATCAAAGGGCAGTTGTACCGTGAATGTTGTTCCCTTGCCTTCGCTGCTTTGCAGGCTGATATGGCCGCCCAGCAGCTCTGTCAGATGTTTGGCAATGGTGGTGCCAAGGCCTGTCCCGCCAAAACGTCGGGTTACACTGGCATCCGCCTGGGTGAACTGCTCGAAAATTTTCGCTTGCACTTCGGGTGACATCCCGATGCCTGTATCTTCAATTCTGAATTCAAGCATGACATGGGAGCGGAAGCTCGAAAGCAGATCGATGTGGATGGTTACATGCCCCTGTTCGGTAAATTTGACGGCATTGCCGATCAGGTTGATGAGGATCTGTTTGACATGCTGGGCATCACCAATCAGTGCATAGGGCACTTCAGGCGCAAAATTGGCGCGAATGACAAGATCTTTTTCCCGCGACTGATGCTCAAACAATGCGACCAGGCTTTCCACCATGGTATGCAGGTCAAACGGTTCCCGGGCAACTTCCACTCGGCCGGCTTCAATGCGCGATATATCGAGGATGCGTTCAATCAGGCCGAGAAGGTGAGAGGCGGATTCATTGATAACGGATGTAAAGCGCTGCTGTTCTTTATTCAGCTCCGTGCTGGCCAGCAATTCGCCCATGCCGATAATGCCATTCAGCGGCGTGCGCAGCTCATGACTCATATTGGCGACAAATTGCGATTTAGCCTGGTTGGCCTGTTCGGCTTCTTCGATGGCGCTATGCAGCTTGCGAATCAGGCGGGCAATAAAGGCCGGAATAACAATTATGACGATAAGGTAACCGAGGATCACGGCCCGGTGCTCCTGCCAGAATGGTCCCATATTGACGACAAGCAGGAAACCCAGCGTGCAGAGGACGGTTGTCAGGAAAAGATATCGTTCGCCATAACGGAAGCCGTAACCGGTGATGACCCACAGGTAGATGCCGACAAAAGGCGCTCCGGTTTCGCCGGGCAGAAAAAGCAGGCAAATGGTTGGTACACATGAATCTCCCAGGGCCGTGATCGAGCGCCTTAGATGGTTGGTTTCCGGTCTGAAAAAAATCCATACGGCGATCGCGGTGGCGATACCCAGATAAGCGGCAAGGGCCACGGCAGCCTGCAGTTCTCCGGCCAGGAAGAAATACAGCATCGGAAAACTGACAATCAGCAGGCGGGTGATGGACTGGGCACGTTCCGGGTTGGGATGACTTCTGTACCTGTCCCATTTCCGCTGCAGCGCGAGCAGCCAACCGCCTAGCCGATGTTTTTTCTGTCCATCCACGGGCGAATTATAGCAGTTCCAGGGCATACAGGCATTATGATGCGCGAATATCGCCGCCCTGGCCTGTCGTTGCCTGACCTCTCCCCATTTTTCAGTGGGTGGGTTCTTTAAGATATTGAGATGTAAGGGATAAATGCTTCTTTGGGGTTGGATTGGGGTTCTCCGTTTGTTATTCTGTGTTACCGCTAAGCACTGAAAAACAAAGGAGAACCCCGATGAGCAAAGATACCCGTGAGCGGAGCAAATGGAAAGTCCGTCTTGTGGAATGGACGGATGGGTTTTCGTCCAGCGTTCCACGGCCAGTGCGCAAACTGATCCTTGAATGTGTTTTCGGGATGCTGACGAGCGGCAGCATGCAGTTGTCGGAGATGGCCCGGTCGTTGCAGGAACCGACGCGCGTGCATCATACATTGAAGCGTCTGTCGCGGATGTTGTCGAAACACAGTGAGGTTGCATGGCTGGCCGAGGGGCTTCAGCTATCGCGATTGGGCCCGCGGGTGACGGAAGAGATGATCGTGGCCGTGGATGCGGGGGATCTGAACCGGGATGGTGCGGAGAGAAGCGAGCATCGCTGCCGCGTGCGTGATGGGGATACGGGCGAGATTGTTGGCGGTTACCCATTGATGACAGTGGTGGCCCGGGATGTTGTCACGGGCCGGACATTGCTGCTTTTGACGCGCCTTTTGTCCAGCGTCCGATATGGTTTTCGCAGTGAGAACTGGGGTTTGCTCTCAGTGATGGGTCTGAATCGCCCCGAGTTTATCGGAGGCATTTTTGTTTGAGTCGTCATGCTGCTTTCTGATAC
>WFNX01000116.1 GCA_015488375.1 Mariprofundaceae bacterium
GACAGTGCGTCTGCATCTCCCTGTATCCAGCGATCAAAGGCGGTATCCGTGACGGTAATGCTGCGCACAAATGTCGCCAGCGCGGCGGCAATTGAGGAGGCGGAAATCTCACGTTTGCCAAAGGCCTTGCGGAACAGCGGGGCATAGCCCTTGATCAGGCGAATGCGTGCCACGCTATCGTCCGCATCGGGCGAGGTGTCCATGCCGTTAAAATGCTGGGCAATGCAGCCTTCCAGCGTGTTTGCGCGTCCGTCCCAGAAAAATGAGCGATTATAGGCAACATTGATCAGGGATGGTGTATGACGCGGCAAAATGCGGCCATTGATTTGCGTGCGTGCCTGATCGTTGGCCCAGTTCATGCCGGGGTGATGACATTGCGCGCATGAGACGGCTTCCCGGTTGATACGCGGATCGAAGAACAGGGTTTTCCCCAGTTCGAATTTGGCGTCGCTGTACGGATTATCCTCGGGATAGCTTACGGGCGGTAACTGCCAGTCGGATGCCGGAGGTACAATTTCTCCGGCCCATAATGATGTGAACGGATGCAGGCATAATATCGTGAATAACAGCAGGGAGTTGATCCCGGAGGTGGTTCGTAGCGTGCTTTTCATCAGGCCTCCATCTTCGCAGCGTTACCTCCGCATCCCTCGGCACAGTGTAACATGATCTGCAGGCGACATGAAGATGGTGAACGTTTATGCGCCGGAGACAAGCGGATCTTTCAGCCCCAGTTCAGCGAATCCCTGTTGCCGAAAGTGACAGGAATCGCAATGACCACAGGGGCGGCCATCAGGGAGTGGGTCATAACAGGAGCGGGTCAGGGCATAGTCGAGCCCCAGGCGCAGGCCCAGGGCAATAATCTCCGCCTTGTTCATGCGTATCAGCGGCGCTTCGATTGTCAGCGGTTTTCCCTCGCTGCCGGCCCTGGTGCCGAGCCGGGCGCAACGGGCAAAGGCATCGAGGAATTCGGGGCGACAATCCGGATAGCCCGAGTAATCGACAATATTGGCGCCGATCACGATATGTTCAGCGGCAATGCTTTCCGCCAGTGCTGCGGCAAGCGAGAGGAAGATCAGGTTGCGCGCCGGCACATAGGTGGCAGGGATGCCTGCCTGCTCATGTTCGTCCTTGGGAACATCCATATCCGCGGTCAGTGCCGAAGCGCCGATAATACGCAGGTCTACGGGGATCACGCGGTGATCATGCACATCGAAAGCTGCGGCGACCCGGGCCGCGGCGGCCAATTCGACGCGATGCCGCTGTCCATAGTCAAAGGCCAGCGTATGACATTCCCAGCCTTGTTCACGGACAGCCCAGGCCAGGGCGGTGCTGGAGTCCAGGCCGCCGGAAAGCAGAACGACCGCGCGACTCATACGCCCTCGGCCTCTGCGCCCCAGATATGTTTGTGCATCTGTAATTGCAGGCGCACATTCAGGCGATCGTCCAGAATCCGGCGGGCAAGATCGCGCACATCAATATGTCCCCAGCAGGGCGAGAACAGAATGGTAGCCGGCTGTGACTGCAGCTCATATTGGCGGATGATATCGATGCTCCAGCGGTAATCTGCCTCGTCGGTCAGCACAAACTTGATTTCATCCCCGGCGCGTAATTGCTGGAGGTTGTCCCATTTGTTGCGGGCCGCCTCACCGCTGCCGGGCGTTTTGACGTCCAGAATACGTCGTACCGGAGCTTCAATCGAGGAAATATCATAAGCACCGGAGGTTTCCAGCTGAACGATTGCGTCTTCATGGCGCAGGGCTGCAAGCAACTGCGGCAGGGAACGCTGGGCCATGGGTTCGCCGCCGGTAATCAGCACCAGCGGTCGGGCTGAAGCGCGAATGCGCTGCATGATCGCGTCAATCGTCATGATATTGCCGCTGTTCATGGGAATGGCCTGCGGCGTATCGCAATAACTGCAGTGGAGCGGACATCCGGCCAGGCGGACCAGCGTGCACGGCATGCCCGCCAGCGTGCTTTCTCCCTGGATGGTATCGTAGATCTCGTAAATGCGTAAACGGGCCGGATGATGCGAAATTATGGCGTCGTCTCCTCTGTCGGCGTGCTGGCCTGTGGCGTATCATGATGTTCCGGAACTGTTTCATTGTCCGGCTGCTGTTGCATGGATGTCAGCAGGGTGCGTGCATTGCTGGCAACATCAGAGTCGGGATGCTCGCGCAACAGGCGCTGCAGAATGGCGCGCGCTTCATCGGTTTTTCCTTCATGGCGGTAGAGCAGGGCGACTTTCAGCAGGGCCGCGGCATGCTTGACGCTTTGCGGATAGTCGGATGCAACGATATGGTAAGCCTGCAATGCTTCGTTCCATTGTTTCTGGTTGTACAGACTTTCGCCCAGCCAGAACCATGCCTGGTCGGTATAGATGCTGTGCGGATGCTGTTCGATAAAATGCCGGAAGGCGGTGGTGGCCTCATCATAGCGCAGGCTTTTCAGTGACAGATAGGCGGCGGTGTAGGCATTTTTGATCTGTTCGTCATCCATGTTGTGCGATGCTTCGCTATCATCATTCCGGGTAACGGCAACCACGGCCTTGGCGGGTGGTTTGGTGCTGGCCGGTGCCGGCGGGGTTACGGTTTTTTTCTTTTTCGGACCGTGGCGAAGGATATCGATGCTGTTTGACAGCGAATTGATCTGCGCACGCTGGGCCTGGACGGTCTGTTCAAGTGCGGCAATGCGTTCGGCCTGATCCGCCAGGCGTTGCTCCAGTTGCAGCTGGTTATCGTTGAGCTGATGGATGGACTGATTGATCGCGCTTTTGTCGCGCAGCCATGGGTCTTCTTCTTTCTTTCCGCTACAGGCGGATAAAACAAGCGCACATATGCAAACAGCGGCCACCGACAGGGTCGATGGCCGCTTGTTCACGCAATGTTCGGAAAACTTATTTGATATCGGCACGCCGGTTCTGGGCCCAGCAAGCTTCGCCACTGGCCGTGCAAACCGGTTTTTCTTCACCATAGGACACGGTGCCGATCTGACCGGCGGCTACACCATGGGAAACCAGATAATCGCGCACGCTGTCGGCACGACGCTGACCCAGTGCAAGGTTGTATTCGCGGCTGCCGCGCTCATCGCAATTACCTTCAACCGTGACATTGGTGCCGGTGGCTTTCAGCCATTCCGCATAGGCGTCCAGGGTTGCCTGGGCAGATGCATCCAGTGCAGAGCTGTCAAAGGCAAAATATACCGAGCTTTCAGCAGGCTTGGCCGGAGCCGGAGCGGCAACAGCACTGGTGGATGCTGATGAGCTTGAACTGGTTTCGACAACTTCTTTTTTGGCACAGCCTGCGAACATCATGCTTGCCGCTGCAAGTGCGACAAGGGCAAGTTTCATTGATTTTAACTTCATTTCGTCCTCCCGGGAATATTCAGTTGCGTTTACGCGCAAACGATGACGAAGTTCTAGAACAATCGCACGGAAAAAGCAATGCATTAATGCATGCTTGGCGGCGTTTTACGCCCTGCATTCAATGCTTTGACCAGGCCGGATCAGAGGCATCGATATTGGGTGGCGTGATCGCTTCCGGTTTGCCGCCCCAGGAAGGAATGCGGTAGAGGCGGCGGATATGATGTTCCTCAGCGGAATACATAATCATCTGGCCGTTGGGCGACCAGGTCGGGGATTCCACACGGTCACCGGTGGCCAGGTAGCGGATATCCGAGCCGTCGGTGCGCACCGTGGCAATGGCATAGCTCCAGTCCTTCAGTGTGACCAGCGCGATACGGTCGCCAACGGGCGACCACACCGGCGAGGTATTGTAGCTGCCGGTGGTGGTGACGCGCACCGCCTTGCCTCCGGCGACCGGTTTTTTATAAATCTGGGGCCGGCCTGAGCGGTTGCTGACAAAGGCAATCATGCTGCCATCCGGCGACCAGGTCGGCGTGGTATCGATGCCCGGATTAAAGGTGAACTGACGCCATTGGCCGGTCTTGATA
>WFNX01000117.1 GCA_015488375.1 Mariprofundaceae bacterium
CATCAGGGACTTGATGACCAGACACCCGATTCGGTCTACTTCGGTGGACTCGATATGCCGCTCGCGGCATGATTACCACCGCAGATAGTTATACCTTAGCGGGCTGTCCAAAATTTGGGGACCATTTCACTGCCGCGCGGAGCACGGAGCTTTTGCGCAAGGTCTTTCAATAGCCTGGCCGGCCGATGAAGGCTGTGCCCGGGCCCTGTTAACAGGCCCTAAATAACCTTCGAAAAACTGGATTCGGCTTTCTTCTTGCGCAGATATTCATCGAAAGCCATGGCGATGTTGCGGATCAACAGGCGTCCGGCCGGTAATACGCGTAACGCATCGTCCTGTAATTCAACCAGACCATCAGCGGCAAATTCCTCCAGATCCTGCAGGGCATCAGCGAAATGTTCGCGAAACGAAATATCAAAGCGCTGTTCAAACCAGCCGAAGTCCAGTGCGAAATCACACATCAAACGCATGATGACATGGCGACGCAGGTGGTCTTCTGCGGAAAGCACATAACCACGAAATACGGGAAAGTTGCCGGCCTCCACGGCTTCCGTATATGCGGCCATGTCCTTCTGGTTCTGGAAAAAGGCACCACCGACATAGCCAATGGATGTAACCCCAAGGCCGATCAGATCACAGTCTGCCATGGTCGAATAGCCCTGGAAGTTACGATATAATTTACCCTGTTGCTGGGCGATGGTCAGCTCGTCATCCGGTTTGGCAAAATGATCCATGCCGATAAATACATAGCCGGCTTCCAGCAGCTTGTTGATACTGTGTTCGAGGATGTTCAGCTTTTCCTGCGCACTGGGCAGATCGCCCTCGTCAATACGACGTTGCGGCATGAACATATGCGGCAGGTGCGCATAATTGAACAGGGCGATACGATCCGGTGAGAAATCGATAATGATATCCAGCGTGCGGTCAAATGTTTCCACGGTCTGATGCGGCAGGCCATACATCAGGTCGATATTGATAGACTGAAATCCCTGTTCCCGTGCCTCGTTGAGCACGCGCAATGTTTCTTCCCTTGACTGGATACGGTTGACGGCCTTTTGCACGATCGGATCAAAATCCTGTACGCCCATGCTCATACGGTTGAAGCCCACTTCGCGCAGTACGGCCACGGTCTGTTCATTGCATTCGCGCGGGTCGATTTCAATGCTGAATTCGCCTTCATCATCGGGGGCGAAGTTGAAACGCTGTTTCAGTTTATGCATCAGCATGCGAATCTGATCGTCATTGAGAAAAGTCGGCGTGCCGCCGCCAAAATGCAGCTGGGTTACCTTGCGGCCCTGGTGCTGTTCATGGTAGCCCATGGTATCGGCAACAAGGTCGATTTCCTGACAAAGCAGGTCGAGATAGGGGATGGCCCGTTCGTATTGCCTGGTAACGATTTTATTGCAGCCGCAGTAATAGCAGACGGTGTTACAGAAAGGAATATGGACATACAGCGACAAGGGGGCCGGATCATCGGCGACTCTGGCCAGGGTGCGGGCATATTCGTCCGCGCCGACGCCTTCATGAAACATCGGGGCCGTCGGATAGGATGTATAGCGCGGGCCGGCCTTGTCGTATTTCCGGATCAGCTCCAGATTGAAAAGATCAGCGCCCCCCAAACGGGAGGCGCCGGTATCGGAGGTCAGGTCAGTCATCAGTTCGTGTATGTCCTCATATAGGCAATGATATCCTGAATGTCATCAGAGGAAAGTTTCTCTACCTTTTTGCCTGCGCGGTCAACATGGCGACCATGACGAATACGCAGGTCGAGCAGACGATCATCCAGGTCAGCAATGGTACGCTTGGCGGCAGCATTACCAATCAGTTTGATATGTGCCGGTGTGCTGTGGCATTTGCTGCAGTTTTGTTCAAACAGTTGCTTGCCTTTGGCCGGGTTGGCCATGTAGCGCAATGAATAGACATAGTTGGCAATATCGGCAATGTCCTCATTGGAGAGCTGATGACGTTTACTGGTCATCAACGTGCCGGGACGGCCATAGCGCATCGTATGCACGATATCTTTCAGGCCAAGCTTGGTGTAAACGAGGTTTTTGGCGCCGACACCGGTAACGGCACGACCGTCGATACCATGGCAGGATGAACATACTTCCTTGAAACGCTTTTTGCCATTGGCCAGGTCAGGCTTGTAATCGAAGGTTTTGATGTAATCGATAACTGCTTCGATCTCCAGTGCATCCAGCGAATATTTTTTCGGCGTCATGGCCGTGCCTTTTACGCCATAGGTGATAATGCGACGCAGCTCATCGCGGCTGACGTATTGGGCAATAGCCCGATGGTTGCGTGCCGGAAATGGCTTCAGTTTTTTGCCATAATCGCTGACCTCACCGGTTTTGCCATGACACACGGCGCAATTGGCTTCATACAATGCCTTGCCATCCAGTGTATTGGCTGCAGTAGCCGACATGGATGATGAAAGAAATGCCACGGCACAGACAGCGGCCAGGGCAATGTTAGAAAATTTGATAGTTCGCATAGACTCTCCTCCCGTAACGCAAGTGCTAACCTGAACGATAAATAAATTCAAGCAGGCGATTCAATCACTTATTGAAGGTGCTGCCAACAGGAAGGACGGGCCTTTCGCAAATCATCGAAAGGCCCGTCTGATGGTGCTGGGTCAGCAATGCTTCGCTGACGACGTATCAGTCCTGATGCTGGGATGCCAGGTAGCTGACCACGGCATCGATTTCTTCCTCGCTCAGCTTGGAGCCGAACTTCGGCATGGACTTGCGTCCTTCAGTGATCGTGGTTTTCAGTACAGCCGTATCGGTATTCATATCCTTGACGGCAGGCCCGACTTTCTTGCGATCAATGGCATGGCACATCTTGCATTTTTTGCTGAATACCTTGGCGCCATCGACTTCGGCCATGGCCGGTTGTGCGGCCAGCCCCATCAGTGCGGCTGCCGCGGCAATTAGAATTGTTTTTTTCATGTCAGACCTCCATTCTCCTTTTTTAAGCCAGCTTCAGGCTAGCTCCTTTCCACCGCCTTGTCAGCGGCAAAAAACTCCCTGCCCCAGCGCAGATTTTACATCTCGAGCGGTACCTTCTTTGGCTTGTACAGCCACATCTGGTACAGGCTGACCAGCAGTTGCCCGGTAAAGGAAATGCCCATCAGCGCACCATTGGCAATAACGACATAGGCAAAGCCCGGATAAACCTTGGTAATAAACCAGGACAGGATATCCATGAGCAGGAACAAAAACGGAATGGCGACCGTGATGCGTTTCAGCCATACTGGCATTTCGCACAGAATGAAAATGCGCCCGACAAAGAACAGAATAAAGGCGATGCCGAACAGATGAATATGCGAGACGCGTACCAGTGCTGGAATGGTTGCTCCGGTATCGGTTTCGGTCAGCTTGACGACATTCTCATATGAGGTGAAGTAGGGGATGGACATGCCACTTTCAGCAGAATGACACATGATGCAGTTTTCCTGCAGGATCGGTTCGACTTTTTCGTGGAACTCTTCTTCACCGGCGCCATGGTTGATCCAGTCCAGTATCGTTTGCTTGGCGGCTTCATTGGGCAGGTTCGCTTCCATCGGGCCATTGATGGCAGCACCAAGACGCGTCTGGTTATGTGAACCGTGGTAGGCATACATCACATCCTTGACGGAAAGGCCCGGTTCGCCATCACGCCCCTGATGGGTATAATAGAGGTTAAGCAGGGCAAAAAGATAGGCGATGCCGATGGTAATGAGAAACATCGAGTCGAGGATTTTTTCACTGACCGATGCGTCGCTGAAACGTTTGTATTTAGGCATGAAAGAGCCACCTGATTTTTTTTCGGGATTATAGTCGAGGACGTCAAAAAGGCAATATGCGAATCAGCTCAGGAATGCTTGTGGTCGTGATGCCAGGGCGGGAAGATTTTTGTCAGCATCGCCAGCAACGCAAAGGGCATGGCAAAGATCAGGGTGGCCATGCCGATCCCTTCCCGACCTGACCATGGCGGGTCATAATAAAGCAATCCGTGCAGGGTCTTGGATAATTCCTGTCCGCCGATGACGACATTCCAGCGCATGCTGAACACGGCAATGAGGATCAGCAATGCGCAGGCAACCAGTCCTGCCGTCAGATGCCTGATCCGGGCATGCTTGAATATCATGATGCCGAGTATGGTCAGGCTTAACAGGGACGTGGTTACCTGGATGACGAGGCCCTGGAAAATAGGCCCGTTAAGCAATGCGTAAATGAAATCAATGCCTTCGCGGCCTTTATAAACATAATTGATGAATTCGAGAAATTCCAGAACGAGTGTAAAAATCAGGAATCCCCACAAGGTATAGGCCAGGCTGCGCATGCAAGCCTTATCCGGCCGTATCCGACGCATACGGCAGCTTAGTGCATAAAGTAAAATCAGTATGGCAATTCCTGAAACAATGGCTGATCCGAGGGAAATGGCCGGCATCATGTCGGATGCCCACCATTCGCGGGACTTCAATGAACCGAAGACAAAGCCGACATAGCCATGCAGCACATGCGCGCTGGGAATACCGATCATGGCCAGCCACCAGATCCATTTGCGATCGATACTCAGGGCATGACTGGAAAGATCGTCGGAGCCCAGGCTGAGCAGGCGATAGAAATGCCGGCTCAATGTTGGCTGTTTGCTTCGCTGCACGATAACAGGGCGAAAAGCAAACCAGATTTCCAGCATAAGAATAATGATATAAAAGCCTGCAATGTAGCCAAAGGCAGCAAAGGCAGCAAAGGCGGATGTTAATGCGGCGTGATTACAGCGTTCATGGCGCGTTCCGGATGCCCCAGATGTGCCAGCAGGAAAAACGGGACAAACACCATGAATGAAAATGAAGTCAGCAATGCAAAGCGTGCAATCGGCCTGAAAGAAGTGACCCCGAAAACATGATACAGGCTGGAAACGGTAAAGGAACCGGCGACCAGTCCTGTTACATACGGATAAAAAACAATCAGGATTCCCCACGGGATAATGGTCTCGTTGGGATAGACATACCCGGTATGTGATGCAATGTTCAGGACGGGTTCCATCATTTTACATTCCGCTCCAGGCCAAAATAAAAGACGCGTGGTCGCGTACCCATTTCAGGCTTCGGCACCGAGACACGGTGGTTTCGGATAAAGCGGCTGATCGGACTTTCCGCATCATTAAGGTCCCCGAAAATACGCGCGCCTGTCGGGCAGACCTCAACACAGGCGGGATTCATGTTGCGGGTTATCCGATGGTAGCACCAGGTACATTCGTCGGCGACATGGAGCTGCGAGTTCAGATAACGGGCGCCATACGGACAGGCCTGAATACAGTACTGGCAACCTATGCAATAATCCCTGTCTACCAAAACAACGCCGTCCGGTGTGCGGAAGGTTGCCCCGGCCGGGCAGACCTGGACACAGGCCGGACGTTCGCAGCGATTGCACAGTTTGGGCAGAAAAAACGCCTGATCCACTTCATCGGCAGCATTGCTGTTGGCAAAGCGATAATGCCCGAGCAGGCCAAAGCTGGGGTCGATGAAATATACCGGGCACTGACACCGGCACAGAGTGCCAGGACAAGAATGATGATTAACCGACGAATGTGCTGGGGCATCGATCACCATCCCTCGGAAACAGGAAATACCGAACAGCCCGTCGTTACCATCCTTTATGTGCTACTTAATTAGTATAGAACAATTCCGGTGTCAGTTAAAAGTCAGGCTGTTGTGCAGGGGTATGTTCTTTCAGCCAGCGGATGGCAGATGCTTCATCGCTGAAGCTTCCGTCAAGCTGCGCCTGATAGGCCCGCCTGATGATACGTCCCATTAAAGGGCCGGGCGCAATGCCCAGTGACATCAGCATCTTACCATTGACGATGGGTTTGGGTGGTTGTTGATGATGCTGAATGGCCTCAGCCTGTTCAAGCCAGGGCAATGCCGGACGTGAGGGTTCGGCCGGATGGCGTCCCGAAGCATCGGCTTCAACCAGCATTTCCCATAATGCAATCGTGGCCGGTTGCAGGCGATGGGCCAGCCGGCGCACGGCGCGTTCGGTCGGCTGCCCGTGCATATGGCACATATGTTCCATTACCAGGGCGTGAATGTGATCGTGATAGCGTTTGGGGACGGCAATACGTTTGAGCAGCGCCTTGATCAGTGGTTGTGCGGCCTGGCTGTGATTCGGCGAACGGATATGTTGCTGTGCATCGCTGAAGGTTGTCAGGGGTTTGCCCAGATCATGACACAGTTCGGCGAAAATCAGGATGATGGTTTCGTGCGCATCAAGCCGGTTTTTCCGTGCCAGTTTCGCTGCAACGTCAACGGCCAGGCAGGTATGCGTCCATACATCGCCTTCCGGATGCCAGCGTGGGTCCTGCGGGCAGCCGGAGAGGGCTTCAAGTTCCGGATACAGGGTGAGCCAGCCGCTGTCCTGCAAGGCTCGCAGGCCGCAGGCCGGAAAGGGAGCGAGCGCCCATTTGCGCCATTCCTGCCAGATGCGGGGGAGCGGCAATGCATCGGCTTCGCATAATAATGTTCGGCACAGGGTCGCAGTATCGGGATGCAGCGTCATGCGGAAACGGGCGGCAAATTGCATGGCGCGCAGTGGTCGTAACGGATCTTCGGCAAAGGCGGCGGAAACATGACGCAGGCAATGCTGTGCGAGATCATGCAGGCCGCCGTGAAAATCCAGCAGTTTGCCGCTTAAGGGGTCGAGCATCATGGCATTGATGGTAAAGTCCCGGCGTAATGTGGCGGTACGTTCATCCAGCGACGGATCGATATGGATCTGAAAACCACGGTGGCCCTGGCCCTGTTTTCGTTCGGTGCGGGGCAGGGCAATATCGATTTCATGTCCGTCACACCAGAGCTTGATGATGCCGAAGGCCTTGCCGAATTGTTCCGTGCGCCCGAATCGCCTGGCGATCGTCAGCAACTGTTGTTCGTCCAGGGCAAAGACTTCGATGTCAAAATCACCGGGTGTATGGCCGAGATACAGATCGCGCACCGAACCGCCAACCAGCCACGCGCGACCGCCGGCATCGGCAATGGCAGTACAGACACGCCGCAGGGCGGAGGGAAGGGAGGTGATATCGACAGTGCGCTGCATCGCTGTATTCCACGTTCGACAACGCCCGATGGCAAGTTTAGCTTCGACATGATTCTGACGGCGAGGAGGCAGCGATGAGGTTTTCAGGTATGCGGCGTGGTGATCCGACCTATTTCCCACGCAAAAAGGTAACGGTTGTCGGTTCAGGCAATGTGGGGGCGACAGCGGCATTCCTCACGGCGCAGAAAGAGCTGGCGGATGTCGTGCTTATTGATGTGGTCGAGGGCGTGCCGCAGGGCAAGGCGCTGGATATGTACGAGGCTTCGCCGATTCAGGGCTATGATGTGGCGTTCCACGGCTCGAATCATTACGAGGATACTGCTGGCTCGGATCTTGTGATTATCACGGCAGGCATTGCACGCAAGCCGGGCATGAGCCGCGATGACCTGTTATCCACGAATGTGAAAATCGTGGCCGATGTGGTTGAGCAAATTGTACGTTATTCACCTGATTGTATCCTGCTGGTTGTTACCAATCCGCTGGATGCGATGGTTTATACCGCCAAGCGTGTGTCGGGTTTTCCGCGTTCGCGGGTCATCGGCATGGCCGGTGTGCTTGATTCCGCGCGCATGCGCTCGTTTATTGCCGAAGCGCTGCAGGTGTCGATTGAAGATGTTTCCGCGTTTGTGCTTGGCGGACACGGCGACTCGATGGTGCCGATGGCCCGTTATTCCACGGTGGCCGGTATTCCGATTACGGAAATGATGAGTGAAGAGCAGGTGCAGGGTATTGTTGAGCGCACGGCTTCCGGAGGTGCGGAAATCGTTCGCCTGCTGAAAACGGGCTCGGCATTTTATGCGCCTGGTGCCGCCGTCGTGGAAATGGCGGAGGCAATCCTTAAGGATAAGAAGCGCATTCTTCCCTGTGCGGCCTGCCTGGAAGGCGAATATGGTGTGAATGGTTATTTTATGGGCGTGCCTTGCAAGCTGGGTGGTGGCGGCATGGAGGGAATTATTGAACTGGATCTGACCGATGACGAGCGTCAGGCGCTGCAGCGTTCTCTCGCCGCGGTGCAGAAGCTGGTTCGGGAAGTGGATGCGCTGGAACATTTCTGATATTAAGGAAATTTCTATGAAAGCTGGGGTAACAAATTGAATATACATGAATATCAGGCCAAGTCAATTTTGCGGGAGTATGGTGTTTCCGTGCCGCGCGGGCATCTGGCAACGAGCGTTGATGAGGCCGTGCAGGCAGCGTCGGAACTGGGCGGGCGCCTCTGTGTTGTCAAGGCACAGATCCATGCCGGCGGTCGGGGCAAGGCCGGCGGCGTACGCCTTTGTCATGATGTTCGACAGGTCAGGGAGGCCGCGAAAGCATTGCTGGGCCACCGCCTGCGAACCCGACAGACCGGTGCGACGGGCAAGGTCGTGCATAAGCTGTATATTGAGGAAGGACTGGAGATTGCCAGGGAATATTACCTCAGCCTGCTTGTGGATCGCGAGGCCGAGGCGGTGGCCTTCGTGGTCAGTGCCGCCGGTGGTATGGATATCGAGGAGGTGGCGGCGAGCACACTGGAACGCATCCTGACCCTGCCTGTGTATGAAGCCCCGACACGGGAGCAAACCTCGGCCATGGCTGCCGTGCTGGGTCTGGAAGGCGCGCAGGCCGATGTGTTCCATGCGCTGGCCGGGCAATTGTATCATTTGTTTACGGCATGCGATTGCAGTCTGCTGGAAATGAATCCGCTGGCTTTGACCGGCGATGGAATGCTGGTGGCCGTGGATGCGAAAATCGCGATTGATGATAATGCATTATATCGGCAGCCGGATATTGTCGCCATGCGCGATGAACAGGAGGAAGATCCGAAAGAGACCGAGGCACGTCAGTATGGCCTGAATTATATTGCGCTGGACGGGTCGATTGGCTGTATGGTCAATGGCGCGGGGCTGGCCATGGCCACGATGGACATCATTCAGCTCAAGGGCGCCAGACCGGCCAATTTTCTCGATGTTGGCGGAGGAGTAACGGTGGATGCCGTCTGTGAGGCCTTTCGCCTGCTGTTTTCAGATGCCCATGTCAAAGCCGTGCTGGTCAATATTTTCGGCGGTATTGTGCGTTGCGATATTATTGCCAACGGGTTGCTTGAGGCCATTCGTACCCATCCGATGCAGGTGCCGGTCATCATGCGCCTGGTCGGAACCAATGAGCAGGAAGGCCAGCGGATTATTCGTCAGGCCGGACTGGATGTACGCTGGGCCAGTGATCTGAATCAGGCGGCGGAAATGGCTGTAGCCGCGGCAGGAGGGGCATAATGGGCATTCTGCTCAAGCAACATACACGGGTCATTTGTCAGGGCTTTACCGGCAAACAGGGAACCTTCCATGCGCAGCAGATGATCGACTACGGTACCTGCCTGGTCGGTGGCGTCACGCCCGGCAAGGGTGGCCAACGTCATCTCGCCCGGCCGGTTTTTGATTCGGTGGCTGAAGCCGTGCATGCCGAAGGGGCGGAGGCATCGGTTATTTTCGTGCCGCCGCGTTTTGCGGCCGATGCCATTATTGAAGCGGCAGACGCCGGCATTCGTCTGATTGTGTGCATTACCGAGGGCATTCCCATTCTCGATATGCTGCGTGTCAAACGTCATTTGCAGCACTGCGACAGCCTGCTGATCGGCCCGAACTGTCCGGGCATTATCACGCCGGGGGAGGCCAAGATCGGCATTATGCCCGGCCATATCCATCAGCCGGGTCGTGTCGGTGTCGTTTCCCGTTCAGGTACGCTGACTTATGAAGCCGTGGCCCAGTTGACGGAGACAGGGCTGGGGCAGAGCACTTGCATCGGCATTGGTGGTGATCCGATTCACGGCATGGATTTTGTCGAGGCCCTGCGTCGCTTCGAGGATGATGAACAAACGCAAGGCATTGTGATGATCGGCGAGATCGGCGGTGCCGATGAAGAGCATGCGGCAGCTTATATCCGTGCGCATGTCAGCAAGCCTGTCGTGGCCTTCATTGCCGGAGCAACGGCGCCCAGCGGCAAGCGCATGGGGCATGCCGGCGCCATTATTTCCGGGGGCAAGGGGACGGCCGAGGCGAAGTTTGCAGCCCTTGAGCAAGCCGGGGTATGCATTGAGCATAATCCGACATTGTTGGGTGTGCGTATGCAGGAGTTGCTTGGCTGATGCGGCGGCAAATCGTTTTTGCAACCCGGCAACGCGAAGAACTGGTCGATATCACGGGCGAAGTGCAACAACTGGTGCATGATAGCGGTATCCGGGACGGACTGGTGGCCGTGTATGCCCAGGGCGCGACAGCGGCAATCATGGTTCAGGAAAACTGGGATGATTCCGTGCAGCAGGATGTGGTGCAACTGCTGCAGAAGCTGATTCCGCGCGGAATATGGTTGCATGATGCGCAGGATGGCAATGGCGACGCCCATCTGAAGGCCGGGCTGGTCGGTCCTTCGGAAAGCATACCGCTGATCGACGGGAAGCTGGGATTGTCGCGCTGGCAAAATATCTTTTTCTGTGAATTCGATGGCCCCAGAGCGGAGCGCCGGGTTATTTGCACAATACTGTCTGCATGACAAGGAGAGGATTCTGAAATATACATCATCGACGCGAGCTTTTGATTCCGCAGACCGGGCTGCGGGCATTCTGATGGTTAATCTGGGGACGCCGGAAGCGCCGAGCGCATCTGCCCTGCGTGCCTATCTGCGGGAGTTTCTGTCGGACCCGCGCGTGGTGGAGCAGCCGCGCTGGCTATGGTGGCCGATTCTGCACGGCGTGATTCTGAATATTCGCCCTGCGCGGTCGGCCAGGGCCTATCAGCGCATTTGGACCGAGCAGGGCTCGCCATTGCTGACGATATCCATGTCGCAGGGAGAAAAGCTGGCCGCTTTACTTGGGGGCCAGGCACATGTGCAGGTAGCCATGCGATATGGTTCGCCTTCGGTTGCGCATGGTCTGCGCGCATTGCGCGAAAAAGGCTGTCGGCGCATTGTGGTGCTGCCGCTGTATCCGCAATATTCGGCCACCACCGTAGGCTCCACGTTTGATGCCGTCAGCGAGGAACTGCGAGCCTGGCGTCATGTGCCCGAACTGACGCTGATCACCGATTATTATGATCATCCGCAATATATCGAAGCACTGGCGCAGAGCATTGAACAGCACTGGCAGCAACATGGCCGGGCCGAACGCCTGTTGTGTTCATTTCATGGCATCCCCGAACGTTATGCCAGGGCCGGAGATCCCTATCCGCAGCAATGTGAACGGACAACGCGGTTGCTCAGGCAGCGGCTCGGACTTGACGAAGATGCACTGTCGATGAGTTATCAGTCCCGTTTCGGACGTGAACCCTGGCTGCAGCCCTATACCGATCATACACTGGAACAATGGGCCGGAGCGGGCGTGGGGTCGGTGGATGTGATTTGTCCGGGATTTGCCGCCGATTGTCTGGAAACGCTGGAAGAAATGGCCATGGAGAACCGCGATGTGTTTCTGCAGGCCGGAGGCCGCGAATATCGTTATATTCCGGCGTTGAATGACAGCGATATCCATATGCAGGCCCTGCAGGCCATTGTGCAGGAGTATTTATAACGCCTTCACGAGGCGACAGATGAACATGGCCTCACTCCACTGATTCGGCAGCACGCGCACAGCCTGTTGCAATGCGGCGGGGAACGGACGGTTCTGCCATGCTTCCAGCCCGGGCATGGCTGATATTCCGGGCAGGGTGAGGGGAGCAATATCGATGTCATCGGGAAACTGCTTCAGGGCGTCGCTGACGACCTGTTCGTTTTCTTCAGGGGCAAAGGAACAGGTAGCATAAATGATACTGCCGCCAGGTTTCAGACAGCGTATGGCCGAGCGCAGCAGCCCCTTTTGTTTGTGGCGCATCTCCTTGATTTTACGCGGGCTCCAGTAGCGAAACGTGCTCGCATCATCCGCGCGAAAACGTGCCTCGGTAGAGCAGGGCGCATCGACCAGAATACGATCAAAATATTCGGGAAAGTGACGCCACAGGGCGCGTCCGTCACCGAGTCGCGTGCTGACGAAATCTGCGGCACCCTGTTGCTGCAATACCCCGCGCAGTTTGAAGAAGCGCTTTTTTACGGCTTCATTGGCGATCAGTTCGCCCTCGCCCTGCATCATGCAGGCGATTTGTAATGTTTTGCCGCCCGGTGCTGCGCACATATCCAGTATCGTTTCTCCCGGCTGTGCCTGCAGCGCGCTGGCGCACAGCTGACTGGCCAGCGACTGGCTGTACAGCCAGCCCTGGCGGCATGCCTCGGAAGCCAGGGCTTGCTGTCGTTGTTCGGGGTCGATGAACAGCGTGTCACCCTTGAACGGAAAACGCCGAACTTCGATGCCTTCCGCTTGCAGTGATGCGATTGCGCGATCCGTATCACAAAGCAGCAGGTTAACCCGAAAACATGCCGCCCGCCTGATACTGAAGCTTTGCCAGACTTCATCGTGCAAGGTTGCCGGAATGATGGCCTGCAGACGTTGAACAAATGCGGCCGGGAGTGCTGTCGGGATATTCACGGGGCATAGTCCGGATTGACAATTCTGATGTGCTGTTGTTCGAGCTGGTCATTGACCCAGTGTGTCCATTGATCATTGCGGATATCCGCAATGACCTGGTCACGCACCTCCGCCAGCGGTGGCAGGACATGCTCTTTTTTGCCCAGCCATTGCAGGATATGCCAGCCGAATCGGGTTTTGACCGGTTTGGATAAGGGATGTGTTTTATCGAGAGCGAAAGCGGCGGCTTCCAGGTTGGCGTCCAGGGTGCCGCGCGGAAACCAGTTGAGATCACCGCCATGCTGGCGGGTATGTTCATCGATCGAATAGCGCGCAGCCAGGGCGTTGAAATCATCCGCCTTGCGCTTCAGGCGCGAGAGAATCATTTCGGCCGTTTGCCGATCGGCCACGACGATATGCCGGATATGAATCATTTCCGGAATGGCGTAACGTTGCTTGTGCGCGGCATAATAGGTGGCGATTGCCGTTTCATCGGGCATGGCTATGGCGCGCATATGCCGGCGTTTCAGTTCCCTGATCAGGATATCTTCCCGGGCTCGCTGAATCTTTCGCCGGACCAACGGATCGAGATCCAGCCCCATGGTAACGGCCTTGTGACTCAGGGCATGCTGACGCAACATGTTTTGCAGAACCTTGCGGCGTACATCAGGACGATCGCGCATATGGCCGAGGGATGCAGGCATCAGATCGAGCTCACGATCAATGTCGCTTTCATGAATTTCGAAATTATCAACCGTGGCAACCAGCGGAGAATCCTGTGCTGCATTATCGGCTGCCTCCTGCCCGCAGGAAGCGAGAAAAAGCATGGCTATACCGAGGCTGATACAACGGAATAACATTGAGACTCCTTAGACGCATCTTTTGCGCTAGCATAGCGTCCGTCCGATCAAATGCATCCGCAGTGTCGTGAAGAGGGGAAGTGGAATATGTCACCTGTTGTTATGGCTATTGTCGTTCTGTGCCTGTATGTGCTGTTTTATCGCTTTTATGCCAAAGGCATTCTGGCGCGCAAGGTGTTTGCATTATGTGACGATGCGCCCACGCCTGCGCACGCCCTGCGCGATGATGTCGATTATGTTCCATCCAATAAATATATTCTGTTTGGCCATCATTATGCCTCGATTGCCGGACTGGCTCCGATGCTGGGACCGGCGATCGCCGTGATATGGGGCTGGGTGCCGGCATTATGCTGGGTGGTTTTCGGTACCTTGCTGGTTGGCGCCGTGCATGATTTTTCGGCTCTGGTGCTTTCCGTTCGCCATCGCGGGCAAAGCGTCGGCACGATTGCCCGCGATGTGATCAGTCCGCGTACGCGCCTGCTGTTTCTGCTGGTGATTTTCTTTCTGGTTGCCCTGGCCATGGGCGTGTTTGTGCTGGTGATTTCCGGCCTGTTTGCTGCACCGGATGCATCCAGTATTCCGTCCACGGCACATCCGGAGGCAGTGTTTCCAACCTATTCCCTGATGCTGATCGCCATGCTGATCGGCTTTCTGGTTTTTCGCCGGGGTTTTCCGTTATGGCCGATGATTGCCGTCGGCTTTGTGCTGATGCTGGTCACCACACGCATCGGGCTAGATATGCCGATAACCGGCTTTACGGCCGGTGACTGGACATGGACGCTGCTGGTCTATGCCTTTGCGGCCAGTATCCTGCCCGTATGGCTGCTGTTGCAGCCGCGTGATTTTCTGAACTCATTATTGCTGTATCTGGCGCTGTTTTCGATGCTGGCGGGCTTTTTCATTCTGTCACCGCAATGGGTGGCACCGGCCCTTAATCCGCACCCGCAAGGCGCCCCGTCGATGTTGCCGTTCCTGTTTATCGTGATTGCCTGTGGTGCGGTATCGGGTTTTCATGGCCTGGTGGCTTCCGGCACTACTTCCAAGCAGCTGAACAGGGAAACCGATGCGCCGTTCGTCGGTTATGTGGGCATGATCGGGGAATCATTGCTGGCCCTGCTTGCCGTGCTGGCAACCACGGCCGGTGCGTTTACCTCCCGTGCCGACTGGGAGTCCTTTTACGGTTCCTGGGACAAGGCCGTCGGGCTGCATCAGAAGCTGGGCGTATTCATTCAGGGCAATGCCAACTTTATTCATCAGTTGGGTGTGCCGCTGGATTATGCGGCGGCTTTCATCAGCGTGGTTGTGGTCGGTTTCGCCATGACCTCGGTGGATACCGGTGCGCGACTGTTGCGTTTTAATATCGAGGAAATTGCCGACACCATCGGCCTGCATGCCCTGAAAAACCGTTATCTGTCCACCTTGCTGGCGGTTTCCGCCATTGGCTTTTTTGCCTTTTTCGAGGTGGATGGCAAGCCGGCGGGGCTGTTTTTATGGACACTGTTCGGCACAACCAATCAGATTCTCGCGGCACTGACGCTGCTGACGGTGACCATCTATCTGTATCGGAAAAAGAAACCTGTTCTCTATACCATGTTGCCGATGCTGCTGGTGCTGGGCGCAACGGTTTCCGGCATGATCATGGGCATTATCAAGGCGGTCTCTCATCAGCAGTGGATGGTCGCCATGGTTGGTGCGGTGATTTTTCTGCTGGCTGCATGGGTATTGCTCGAAGCGCTGCTCGTTGTGCGCAAGGTGAAGCAGGAGCGGCATGCCGATGAGTCTGCTGTTCAGTAAAGCCGTTGCACAATTAATTCTTCCTCCCGCCGGGCTGCTGCTGGCGGCTGCCGCAGGTCTGGTGTGTTACCGTCGGTATTGGGCAAGGTTTGTATTGGCTGTGATTGTGCTGGTTTTCTGGTTGCTGGCACTGGAGCCGGTGCATGATGTTCTGTTGCAACCGCTGGAAAATCGTTATGCGGCATTGCCGGATACGGACAGGCACAGCTGGCAAACAGCACAGGCGATAGTCCTGCTGGGTGGCGGGATTTATGCACAGGCTCCTGAATTTGGTGGCAGGGACAGCCTCGACAAGGATGCCCTGATGCGCACGGTGTATGCGGCCAGACTGGCGCAGCAGGGCGATTTCGATGTCTATACGACAGGGGGTATCGTATTGAATGAAGATGCCCGGCCGGAAGGTGTGATCATGGCCGAATGGCTGCGCTGGCTGGGGGTGTCGCCCGAGCGTATTCATATTGAGGCGGAGGCGAAAAATACCTGGCTGAATGCCCGGTATATACACCAGATGCTGGCACCTTCCGGCATCCGGCGGATTTTGCTGGTGACATCGGCCTATCATATGTCGCGCGCAGTCTGGTGCTTTCAGCAGCAGGGGTTTGAAGTAGTTGCCGCACCTGTCGCATTCAGGGTCAGACGCAGGGCATATGACCTGCTTAGCTGGCTGCCGTCGGCTACCGTATTGAATGAATCCTGCGATGCCCTGCATGAATATCTTGGCATCCTCTGGTATCGTATTCGTTATGGCTTACTGCGCAAATCCTGACTTGTATAAGCGATAGCGTCATGAGACCATGGGGCTCATGCCACAGAGGGTATGAGGTGTTTCGTTTCAGGACTGCAGGGGTGAGCGCATGATGATGCAGGATGATCTTTTCGGATCGGGCAGTGATTATCTAGAAGATCTGTTTGATCGTTATCGTCAGGATCATGCATCCGTGCCGCCGGCCTGGGCGGACTTTTTTGCACGGGAAATTGCCTCCGGGGACGAGGCTCCGGAGCGGACGCACCGCGCCATGCTGGCGCGTATGGCCATTCACCCCGGTGGCATGCAACCCGAGAATGCGCCGACGACGTTCGATATTGAATATCCTTCCCGGGCACTGTATCTGATTCAGGGCTATCGGGTACATGGACACCTGCATGCCGATCTTGATCCGCTGGGGCTGAATCCGCCGCATCCGAGTCCGGAACTGGAGCTTGGCTATTACGGCCTTGGCACGGATGACCTGGATGTCGAGTTTCCCGTCGGAGACATGGCCGGAGGCGGACGCCGCAAGCTGCATGAAATTCTGGATGTTTTACGCAAAACCTATTGCGGCCATATCGGCCCTGAATTCATGCATATCACCGATTCAGTCCGGCGGCACTGGTTGCAGCAACGGCTGGAGAGCGTGTGCTGTACGCCGGCCTACGATCAGCAGCGGCGACTCCATATTTATCAAAATATTCTGCATGCTGAGGAATTTGAGAAATTCCTGCATACCCGTTATGCCGGGCAGAAACGTTTTTCGCTGGAAGGCGGTGAATCGCTGATTCCGATGCTGGATACGCTGATCCAGACAGCCGGCCAGCATGGCGTTCGGGAACTGATTCTGGGTATGGCGCATCGGGGACGGCTGAATGTTCTGGCCAATATCATGGGCAAGTCGCTGTCGGATATTTTCTCCGAATTCGAGGGCCTGCAACTGGAAGAGGATGCGCATGGACAGGGGGATGTAAAATATCATCTCGGCTTTTCTGCCGATGTGCAGACGCCGGGAGGCCCGCTGCATGTTTCACTGGGATTTAACCCGTCACACCTGGAGATCATTACACCGGTTGCGTTAGGCGGCGTGCGGGCTCGCCAGTGTCGTCGCCAGGACAAGAACAAAACCGAAGTCATGCCGGTGCTTATTCACGGGGATGCGGCCTTTGCAGGTCAGGGGGTTGTGGCCGAATCCCTGAATCTGTCCAAGCTCGGAGGATTTCGCGTCGGCGGCACGGTACATATCGTGGTCAACAACCAGATTGGTTTTACGGTCAATCCGTTTGATGCGCGTTCCACGGTTTATGCCACCGATATTGCCAAGATGGTTCAGGCGCCGATTTTGCATGTTAACGGCGATGATCCGGAGGCCTGTTGTCTGGCAACGGAGATTGCCTTCGAATATCGCAATCAGTTCCATGAAGATATTGTGCTGGATCTGATCTGCTATCGTCGCCGTGGTCATAATGAGGCCGATACGCCGGATGTCACCCAGCCATTGATGTATCGGAAAATTGCCGCACATCCGACCGTGGAAACCGTATATCGTGATCGCCTGATCGGACAGGGCGTGATTACCCTTGAGCAGAGTGAGACCATGGTGCGGGAATATCGCGAATGCATGGATGAACTGCGCCGTAGTCAGCGATCGGCTCCCAGTCCGGTGAACACGTTGCAGGGGCGCTGGAGCGCATTTTCGTCTGATCAGGTGATTGAGCCGGATACCGGCGTGCATGCGGAAATTCTGGCTGAATTATGTGTGCGCGTGCACACGATGCCGCCGGATTTTGAATTGCATCCGCGTGTGCAAAAGATTTTTGATCAGCGCTGGGAGATGATGAACGGACGTGCTCCCGTGGACTGGGGGTGCGCTGAAACGATGGCCTATGCGAGTCTGGTGCATGAGGGGGGCTGGGTACGGCTGACCGGTCAGGACAGCGGTCGCGGCACCTTTTTCCACCGCCATGCCGTGGTCTATGATCAGCGAACCGGACGCAAGCTATTGCCGATACGCCAGGTCGAGAATGGACAGATGTCACATTTCATTGTGGTCGATTCGATGTTATCCGAACTGGCGGTCATGGCCTATGAGTATGGCTACTCGGTGGCCGAGCCGCGCGCACTGGTAATCTGGGAGGCCCAGTACGGGGACTTTGCCAATAATGCACAGGTGGTTATCGACCAGTTTATTGCCTCCGGCGAGTCGAAATGGAGCCGCATGAGCGGGCTGGTACTGTGGTTGCCGCATGGCTATGAAGGGCAGGGTGCGGAACATTCCTCGGCCAGGCTGGAGCGATTCCTGCAGTTATGTGCGGAAGATAATATGCAGGTGGTGTATCCGACTACGCCGGCCCAGTTGTTTCATCTGCTGCGCCGGCAATTGCGCATCAATATCCGCAAGCCGCTGGTGTTGATGGGGCCGAAGAGCATGCTGCGTCAGAAATTATCCTTTTCCCCGTTGCAGGATTTTGTTACAGGGCGTTTCCAGCCGGTACTGGGTGAAAGCGATGAGCAGATCAATGTACACGCAACACGGCGTCTGTTGTTGTGCAGCGGCAAGGTATATTACGACCTTTTGGCTGAACGCATGAAGCGAGGCATCCGGGATATCGCGATTGCCCGTATTGAGCGTCTTTATCCCTTCCCGGATGACGAGCTGAAGAAAATCACGGCGCAGTTTGCGGCTACCGATGAGGTGGTCTGGATACAGGAAGAGCCCTTGAATCAGGGCGCATGGTTTTATATCGAGCATTGTCTTGAACGATGTCTGCATGCCAGTCAGCGACTGAGTCGTCTGGCGCGCAGGCCGGCAGCGGCCCCTGCTGCCGGTTCAGCCAAACGGCACAAGTCGGAACAGCAGCAATTGATCGATCAGGCCCTGTCCGCAGCGCCGTTGCCCGACAGGCGCTGAGGGGACAGAGGCAGAGGAGGAAATCATGGCGGATATTGAAATCAGGGTGCCCAGCCTGGGTGAGTCGGAAACGGAGGCGACGCTGATCTCCTGGCTGAAGCAGGAGGGGGATCATGTTGCCGTGGATGATGTAATCGCTGAAATCGAAAGCGATAAAATCACCATGGAGGTGACCGCACTGGATGCCGGTGTACTGAAGAAAATTCTCAGACAGGCCGGGGATATCGTTGAGCCCGGTGAAGTGATTGCATTCATTGAGCCTGGCGCGGAGCAGGGCTCGGCGGCTGAAGCACAGCCGCAGGCAGCACCTGTTGCGCAGCAAAAGCCTGTCAGCAAGCTGAAGGCTGAAGCGAAGGTTGAAACGACCGAATTGCCGGAAGCCCCGCAGGCGAAACAGGTTGCGGCAGAAGCGACAGTTGCCCCGACACAGCATGTGAATGGTAATGGCGGACGCACGGAAGAGCGCGTACCCATGAGCGGCCTGCGCCGTCGCATCGCCGAGCGGCTGAAGATGGCCCAGAATACGGCCGCACTGCTGACGACGTTTAATGAGGTCAATATGCAGCCGGTACTGGATTTAAGAAAACGTTTCGGGCATTCTTTTCAGGAACGTCATGGCATTAAACTGGGGTTGATGTCATTTTTCGTGCAGGCCGTGGCGCAGGCCGTGGCCAAATATCCGGCATTGAACGCCTATATCGATGGTGACGACATCGTTTATCATAATTATCTGGATGTCGGCATTGCCGTCAGTACGGAAAAAGGCCTGGTCGTGCCCGTGCTGCGCAATGCGGAGAAACTGAGTCTGGCGGAGATTGAACGGCAGATCGCGGATCTGGCCACGCGTGCGCGCGAGGGAGGGCTGATGCCCGATGATCTCAAGGGGGGGACTTTCTCGATTACGAATGGCGGGATTTTTGGTTCCCTGTTATCGACGCCGATTCTCAACCCGCCGCAAAGCGGCATTCTGGGCATGCACACAATTCAGAAACGGCCCGTGGTTGAGGATGATGATATTGTGATTCGCCCCATGATGTATCTTGCCCTGACCTATGACCATCGCCTGATTGACGGCGCGGAAGCGGTCCGTTTTCTGGTGTCGGTCAAGGAGGCACTGGAATTCCCGGCCAGCCTGCATCTGAATCTGTAGCGGTCGTTATGCCTTGAGGTTGTAGCTCCGGTTGCAATACTGACAGGATATCCGGATACAGCCATTATCGCCACGCAGGTCTTGCAGCTCTGCGGGCGGCATGGCTTGCAGTGCCGCTTTCAGTGCCTCGGCATTACAGCCGCAATGGTAGCGGTATTCGTCACGGCCAACGATGTGACAGCCAAGCGCATCGAAGTGTGCCAATATGCTTTCCGCCGGCGCACAGTCCAGTTGCTGCGCCTGGATTTCGGCCATGGCGGCAACAGCCCTGAACCAGCGTTCATCATCGCAGCCGGGCATTGCCTCGATCATCATGCCGCCATGCCCATGCAGCAGGATATCGGCATCGATCTGGACGGACTGGTTCAGATAATGCACCAGCTGATCGGCAATATACGGCGATGCATGCCTGATCGTTGAAATATAGGGCTGACCGAAGCCGAGGTCGCGGACGGTGGATAAGGTAAGCGGCATTTGCATCCAGGCATCAAGCCGGTCGTTCTGCTCGCTGCCGGCGCGCATGCTGGCATTCTCATGCCAGTTAATATAGCCGCGTACTGCACCGGCCCGTGCCTCGGCCAGTATGCGCCGGATGGGTGAGGGCTGACCGTTTGCCGCATCCATTTGCAGTACCTGGCGGACGCCGCCCTTGCTGATGCTCAGCAACAGAATGGCGCCGATGAGCGTTTGCCCGAACAGCAGCAGCGGAGAACCGTGCAGGCCATGCAGTTTTTCCGCTGCGGCAATAATGCCATCGGCCCGGATCAGTGCGCCGCGCACGCGCAGTTCCGGCAGCAGAAAACGGATTAGCGAATCAGCGTTTCCAGCCATGCCCTGACCTGATGTAAATCGCTGAAACAGCGTACGGCTCCGGCTGCATACATTTCTTCATCGCAGAAATGCCCGGTCAGCGCGACCGGCAACACGCCGGCCCGACTGGCCGCCTTCATATCGGCCGTACCATCACCGATCATCACGATATGTTCGGGCGCGATCTGCAACTGTTCGCAGGCCAGTTGCACGGTGTGCGGGTCGGGTTTCTGCCGGCGTTCCCCGGTCAGGCCGATAACGGCATCAAAGTAATGATGCCAGCCCAGATGCTGCAATTGCAAATCAGCGCGCTGTTGCGATTTGCTGGTTACAATACCCGTCGGAATATGGTGCTGTTGCAGGCTGTGCAGCAGCTCGGTTGCGCCGGGCAGGGGTTGAATATCATACAGCCGTTCGTCATGGAATTGCAGAAAATGCTGCGCGGCCGCTTCCCGTTCCTCGCCAAACAGGGAAATCATGCTGCATTCGCCCCGTCCGGTATGGCGCTTGATATCGATATCGCTCATCGGTTCACGGCCGAAATGACGCAATGTGCGGTTCAGGGCATAGATGATCGGGCCGAACGCATCGACCAGTGTCCCGTCCATATCCAGCAGTACGGCGCGTATTTCATGCATGGTGCGTTTTTTCCTGCCTTAACTCGTCGAAATGTTGCAGCAGCCAGTCACGCAGTTGCAGGGTCAGCTTGCCCGGTGTTCCTCCGCCGATGGCCTGCCCGTCGATATAACAGACGGGTACGATGCCTTGTGTTGTGCTGCTTAGCATGCATTCCTGCAGCCCCGCTTCGTGAAGATGCCACGGTCGTTCGACCACGCGAATGCCATGCTGGCGGGCCAGTTGCAGCGCCAGCCGGCGGGTAATGCCGCCCAGCACCTGGTGATCCAGCGGGTGTGTGACAAGGCTGCCGTCGATCACGGCCAGTACATTGGTTGAGCATCCTTCCAGCATATGCCCCTGTTCATCCAGCCAGATGGTCTCGTCCGCCTGCCTGCGGCGGGCTTCCTGCCTGCCCATGACACTGGCAAGCAGGGCAATGGACTTGATATCACAACGCTTCCAGCGAATATCATCGAGGGTGATGGCGCTTGCACCCTGCGTCAGGGTTTCGCAAGAAGGTGCCGGCAATTCACGCACGGTCATGATCAGCGAAGGTGTCGGCATCGTATTCGGCAGATGCGCGCGGGCGGCACGGCCGCGTGTGATCTGCACATAGATCATCGCATCTTCAAAAGGATTGGCATGGTAAATCGCTTCAATCCTGGCTGCCATCTCATGCAGGGGGCAGGGCAGATCGATCGCGATGGCTTCGCAGGAATAGCGCAGGCGCTGCAGATGCATATCCAGGTCGAGAAATGTGCCATTAATGCAGGCAATCACTTCATACACGCCATCGGCAAACTGGAAGCCACGGTCCTCAATATGGATGCAGGCATCCTGCAACGGCAGCATGTTGCCATTGACGTAGGCCGTTAGCTGCATGATGCGTTATTCAGCCTGTTTGGCGTCGCTGTCGTCCTCGCTTTGCCACCACAGCAGCAGCGCATCGAAGGTGCGACCGAACCAGGAAGCCTGGCCGACATCGCGTGCAGCTACCATGGGAATCGAGGCCAGAACCTGGCCGTTTTCCTTGTCACCGATGACGGCGTCAATCGTCCCCAGTTGATCGCCGGCATGAACCGGAGCCATCAACGGGGCATCATAACGCAGGCGGAAGTTCAGGGTTTTTTCCTTGCCGCGGGGGACGGTAACCCAGACCGCTCGGGCCGGTTTCAGCCAGACGCTGTTTTCCGTGCCGCCGTAGATCTGCACTTCGCGGCGAATATCCTTCTCGGCAGGGCGAATGGTGACAAAGTTTCTGAAACCGTATTGCAACAGTACTTTGGTCTGGGCTGCGCGCGCATGATCGGAATCCGTGCCGAAGACCGCAGCAACAAAGCGGGTCGTGCCTTTTTCGGCCGAACCAACCAGACAATAGCCGGCTTCCTGTGTGTGCCCGGTTTTCAGGCCGTCGGCTTCCGGGTACGTCCATAACAGACGATTGCGATTGGGCTGGGTATGTCCCTCGTAGCTGTATTCCCGTTCGGAAAAGATTTCATAGTATTTGGGAAAGTCGCGCCAGAGTGCAGCGCCCAGGATGGCCATATCCAGCGGTGAGCTGTAATGTCCCTCGGCAGGAAAGCCGGTGGCATTGACGAAATGCGAGTTTTTCATGCCCAGTTCACGGGCTTTCTGGTTCATGCGTTCAGCAAAGGCTTCTTCGGAGCCGGCCACATGTTCGGCCAGCGCAATGCAGGCATCATTGCCGGAGAGCGTGGCGATGCCATGCAGCAATTGCTCGACGGTCGGCTTCAGGCGAGGTTCGAGGAACATCGTGCTGCCACCGATTTTCCAGGCCTTTTTACTGACCGATACCATTTCATCCGGTTGCAGGCGCCCTGCGCTTAAGTCCTCGAAAGCCAGATACAGCGTCATCATTTTCGTCAGACTGGCCGGAGGAAGATGCTGGTCGCCATTCTTTTGCGCCAGTACCTGACCGGTACGGGCATCAATAACGGCCCAGGCCTTGGCTTGTACACCGGGTGCAGCCGGCCAGTCAGAGGCCATCGCCATCGGGGCGGCATACAGAGTTATCAGAGCAAGCATTGCAAGCAGCATGCGAATTACCATTTCCAGTCCTCCTCGGGATCTGTTTTCCACTGTCGGGATTCCGGCATGGCCGGAGGTCCGATATGTAATTGCCAGGCGTGCAGCATCATTCGGTGGTGACGGGAGCCACCATAACGTACATCGCCAAGGATGGGGCATCCTAATGCCGAAAGATGAACACGCAATTGATGACTTCGGCCGGTTACGGCCTGCAATTGCAACAGGCAGCGGCCATGCCGGCGTTGCAGCACGGTCGCGAGGGTACGGCATGGCCGTCCCTGATCACTGATGGCATAGCATCCCTGTTTGTCACGTTGCGCGGAAATCGGCAGGTCGATGGTTTTTTTGTCCCACTCCGGTTCGTGATCGACGACTGCCAGATAATGTTTCTGCGCAGCCTGATGCCAGTGTTGCTGGATGCGCTGCAATTCCTGTGCGTCGCAACAAAACAGCAACAGGCCGGATGTCTCCCGGTCCAGTCGATGCACGGGGCGGAAGGGCCGGGCAGGGGAGGAATACAGGCGAGTCAGCTCATCGGGCAAACAGCCTTTGGCGCGGTGCAATGCCTCCTGGCTGTATTGGCCACAGAGCTTGTGAATCAACAACAGCGAATGGGTGCGCCAGAGTAATTGCTGTGGCTGGAACGCAGGGATCTGTTCGCCATCGAGTTGCACCAGACGCAGGCGGTTGCCGGTGGCAACAATGCGCCCGGCCTGACGACAGCGTTTGCGGTTGAGATAGACACCGCCGATTTCGATAAGTTGCCGCGCTTTCCGGCGTGAGATGGTAAAGCTGGCCGCGACCGCCTGATCCAGACGCATGTGGTGGCATTCTGCGTTTACGCTGGTTTCCATGTCCCTGAAATTATGCTTCATTTTTCTTGCGCCATGGCTGCGATCACCTGCTCGTGAGTGGTGCAGTAATGTATATATTGCAGGGCCTGGTTTGAGGAAAACAACAGCTGTTTTTCCAGGCTGGCGAGAATATCCTGCCACATTTCGCCGTAAAGGATCATGGGGCGGTTTTCCAGTACGTGAATGGCCAGCAAATCCCAGCTCATGGCCAGTTCGGCCAGGGTGCCCAGCCCTCCGGGAAGCACCAGATAGGCACCGCCCTGTTCAATAAGCATGCCCATGCGCTCAAAAAAATTGCGGGCACGAATTTCCTCGCTGAGGGTATGATCAGGGGGGGTCGGGAAACGCTCCAGCGTAACACCTCGTACATGGCCGCCGCCCTGACGCATGCCTTTACAGAATGCGGCCATCATGCCCTGGTGACCGCCGACCATGCCGTCCCAGCCGGCCAGGGCCAGTTTGCGACTGAGTTCGGTCACATCGCGATAGCTTGCGTGATCAAGATCGCGGCGCGATGAGCCGAAGGCCGTGATGCATCGACGCGGTGCCTGCCTCATGGTGCCACCACAATGCTTTGACTGATACCATGCCGTCGCAAATCTCCGATTAAACGCTCTATCTCATGTTGCCGTGACAGCGGGCCGATACGTACTCGGAACAAATGGTCATCGCCATGCGGTGATTGAATCTGAATGGCCGGAAAATCCCGCTGCAGACGCTGTTGCATAGCCATGGCATTGGCTTGCGAGGCAAAGGCGCCGACCTGGATATATCGCCCGGCGGATGCCGGTGCGGGGGCATCATGCGCCGGAGCGGGCTGCGGGCTGTTGTTTTCCAGCGTTTGCACGCGCACGTGTGCCGTGCCATGTTCGGCAAAGCCCAGGGCCCGGGCGGCGGCATAGGAAAGATCAATCAGCCGATCCTTGACGAACGGCCCGCGATCATTGACGCGGACGATCACGGAGCGACCGTTATCCAGATTGGTTACGCGAACCAGCGTGGGCAGGGGCAAGGTCTTGTGCGCAGCGGAGAATGCATGCATATCATAGCGTTCGCCATTGGCGGTTTTCCTGCCATGAAAATCCTTGCCGTACCAGGATGCAATGCCCTGTTCATCGTAGTGCACTGCCTGCTGCATCGGTGTGTACCAGCGGCCGGCAACCTGATAAGGCGCACCGGTTTTTGGATGTCCGCCGGCACCGTCAGGCAGATGTGCGGTGGTATGTTTGTGGCCGGAGGTGCACGACGCGAGCATGAGGATTGCCAGCAGCGGAATAATCAACCGACGCGGCATGAGTCGCAGCCCAGCATGGCGGCGATTTCGGCAGTCGCCATGGCGTAATTATAGGAACGGTTCCAGCGGGTAATCACGTAAAAATTATAATGCACCAGTGCCATCTGTCGTCCCTGATCGGTGCGCATGGTGATGATGGCGGTTTTGTCCCGGTCGTGCCAGATCGGAGGCAGCTCCGGAAGCTTTGCGCGCAGTTCTGCCAGTGGCGACCATGTCCTGATGCCGTGTTCCGCGCGTTGTTTCAGGTTTTTCTGATAAGGCAGCCAGTGCGCTACCGGACGCCCCTGCTGCCAGCCGTGTTGCCTGAAATAGTTGCCGACACTGGCGGTGATATCGGGTACGGAATGCCAGACATCGCGTTTGCCATCGCCATCGGCATCCACGGCATAGGCGCGGAAAGAGGAGGGAATAAACTGGGTTGTGCCAAAGGCGCCCGCATAGGAGCCCAGCACCTGCTCCGGTTTCAGTTTCTCTTCGCGGCACAGCAACAGAAACTCACCCAGTTGATGACGGAAGAATTCGGCGCGTCTGGCATAGCCGGTGCTCAGTGTGTACAGCGAATCAAGCAGGCGATCTTTTCCGCGATAACGCCCGAAACGGGTTTCCATGCCCAGGATGGCGGCAATGATCTGGCGTTCGATACCATAGCGTTGTTCCTGTCGGGTTAGGATCTCGGCATGTTTGCGCAGGAATTGCTCGCCTTGCCGGCGCATGGTCGGGGTGATGAAAAGTTTGCGGTAGTCGGCATAGGGCTTTGCTTCATAGGGCGTTTTTATGCGTCTGATAATCGATGGTTTGAATTCGGCACGGTTTAATATCTGCAGAATTCCGGATGCATCAAGGCCGGTTTCCCGGGCCAGTTGCCGGGCCAGCAAGCGGCGTGCATCGGTGTCCGCCGCGGCTCGCAGGGGTTGCGCACGACATGCGATGGCAATCAGCGTCGCCCCCAGCAACATTAATGTTTGACGGCGAACGGCCAGTGTTTTGGAAACCTCGTGGGACACGAGCTGATGGTAGCCTGTTTTTTCGCGCTGAACAGGTCCTAAAAGATGAATTCGCGCTTTTGTGGAAGTCCCTCCGCACTTTGCAGCAGGGTTTCGATCAGCTTGATGGTTTTCTGGGTCATGCCCTGGCGCATAATATGGACAATGGTCACCACCGGGTTCTCGCCGAGGAAGGCCACGATTTGAGCCTGGGCGTTGAGCAATTTCAGCAGATGCTCAGGGATTTCCTTGAGCGCCACGCCGAGAACCATGGCATCAAAGCCCCCTTGCAGGGCCGGGGCGCTGCTGACCGCTGCTGCGTCCATGGCATTGATCCTTACCACCGTGGCATTGGTGATGCCGTGTCCGGCAAGGTTTTTCTCAGCCATATCGGCCAGTTCGTCATGAATCTCACAACTGACCACTTCCCGTGCCTGCATGGCCAGCATCGCCGTCAGAAAGCCCGTACCGGTGCCGATTTCCAGTACACGTTCATCACCCTTGAGCTGCAGTGCCTGCAGGATATGCGCTTCCTGCAATGGTGACAGCATTTCCTGATTACAGGGCAGAGGCAGGCGGCCTTCCATATAGGCAATGCTGCGTACCTCTTCAGGCACGAAATTTTCACGCGGCATGCTTTCAATCAGGTCCAGCGTGTCCGGATCGAGAACTTTTCCGCACCGGATCTGATTCTCAACCATATTGTGGCGTGCTTGTTCAAATGTTGCTGCTGTCATGCTGAACGTTCCCTCCTGATCAGGACAGGAAATATGCTATGTGCGCAGGCGGATGACAAGAGGTGGAATCGCCAGTCCGGATTTTTCATGTCATCGCGGCTGGCTGGCGCGGGACGCGCAAGGCATGGGGGCGCATACAGGCAAGAAGCATAGCCGTAGTTATGGTTCGGCCTGCGCAGATAAGCCAGGCGCCGCGAAATGCACGGTGTCACATTGCAAAAACCCATCCATGCCGACCCGGGGCCTTCACATTCCTCGATTTTCGCTGTCCCGGCGCATGGTCATCATGAAAAATCCGGACTAGGACGGCACATCCAGTTTGTAATTGCGCAGAACTGCCGTGTTTTTGCCCACACTGCCGGCGGCGATGATGACTTTGCCGTCGATGCTGACCTGCAAGCCTTTGGGGCTGCCTGCATTGATGATAATCGCTGTCGCTGTTGAGCGGAATGCGCTGCTGTTGCCTTTTTTCAGCAGACGGTAAATCTTGCGTTCTCCCCGTGATGTGCCGTCTTCACCGGTCAGATAGACTTCCAGCCAGACATCCGAGGTGACGGCCTCAAACATAAACTCATGTTCGGGCGGGGGAGCTTTCTGACTGTCTGCCTCGTCGCTGGCTGTTACCGCGCTTGCGGTTGGTTCATTTGATGGTGCTTCCTGGACTGCCTCAATCGGCGTTTCCATATCCTCTGTTGTCACGCGGGTTGCATCATCTTTCTCCGTGGCGGTGGTATCGCTGACCGGAGCCGTGGTTTCGTCGGCTGCGGGGGTGGCCGGCGCTTCATCCACGGGTGCTTCAGCAACAGGCGTTTCAGGCACGGGCGTTTCAGGCACAGGTACAATATCATTGTTATGGTTGACCTGTGAAACATTGAACACGATGAACAGCACGATAAATATCGCGGCGGCAGCGAAAGCCCATTTGCGGGAGGGGGCGATGGG
>WFNX01000118.1 GCA_015488375.1 Mariprofundaceae bacterium
CATGCCGACTCACATCTGGGCCATGTATTCCCGGACGGACCGGCGCCGACCGGCCTGCGCTACTGCATCAATTCCGCGGCCCTGCGTTTTATACCGGCTGATCGCCTGGAAGCGGAAGGTTACAAGGAATTCCTCAATCTGTTCGAGCAGGCAAGCGAATAAGCGTTTTATTCTTTCTGGTCCGCAGCATCCTTTTTCCGCGCATCCTTGCGCGCCCGAATGCGGGCTTTTTTGTCATCCACGGCATGGGCATCACGCGGCTTGCGCGGTAACGGCCGGTAGATCTCCACCCGGTCCCCGTCCTGCAATGGCTGTGAGAGTTTGACCAGCTTGGCGAAAATGCCGACCTTGTTTTTCGCCAGATCGATTTCCGGATGCTGTTCAAGAAAACCGCTCATGTGAATGAGCTGCTCCACCGTGGTGCCTTCGGGCACATCCATCGTTTCAATAAACTGCTGGTGCGGCAATGCGTAAACAATCGAAACATTCATTGTTCACGGCTCCACAGCGTCAGCGAGCGCTTTTCAAACGCATGCACCATGCTTTTGCAGGCCGTCGCAAACAGCGGACTGGCCACCAGATCCAGCATCATATTTTTGAATTCAAACTCAATCGAGAAATGTACCCGGCAACTATCCTCGCCCGTGGCCTCAAAGGTCCACAGGCTTTCAAGAAAGCGGAAAGGCCCCTGCAACAGGCGAATTTCAACAATCTTGTCCGGCACAAAGCGATCGACTGTCTGAAAGCGGTACTGCTTGCCGCCCAGATCTGCCGTCAGTTCGGCCGCCAGTTCACCCTCGCCCCGTGTCAGCACGCGCGCACCGGCCACCCATGGCAGAAAGTCCGGATAGGCCTCGATATCCATGACCACATCAAACATGCGGCTGGCGGAAACGGCAATATCGCGTGTTTCTTCAAAACAGCGCATATTATGAGCTGTCGCCATCCACATAGGGATTCTTGCTGGCCGAGAAAATCAACCGTATCGGCGTGCCCGGCAAGCGGAAGGTGCGCCGGAACGATTGCTCCAGATAACGTTTATAGCTTTCCCTGATCCCCTTGGGCCGATTGCAAAACAATTTCAGTGTCGGGGGCGATGTCGCCACCTGCGAAACGTATTTCAGTTTGACAACCGCGCCGTCGGCACTGGGCGCATACTGTGCTTCCTGAGCCGCCTGCAGCCAGCGATTCAGTTCGCCGGTACCGGCCTGAAAACGATTGCGTCCGGCAGCCTTCACCGCCTCGGCAAGCAGACGACGCACGCCCTTGCCTGTTTTTGCGGCAATACGGAAAACCGGAATATCGGACATGCCGCGCATGCGGAAATCAAGACGATCGGCAAAATGTTTCCATGCCTCCCTGTCCAGCAGATCCAGCTTGTTCACGGCCACAATCAGCGTACAGCCTTCATCCAGCGCCAGATGCATCAGACGCATATCCTGATCGGTCACGCCCTCGCTGCCATCCAGCAGCATTACCGCCGTATCCGCACGCCGGAACGCCTGCACGGCCTTCACACGCGCCACAAACTCGATAACGTCGCTGATGCGTCCGTGCCGGCGCTGACCGGCAGTATCCACCAGACGCACCAGACCCTCGCCATAAGGCAACAAGGTATCAATGGCATCGCGCGTGGTGCCGGCAACGGGGCTGACCACCATGCGATCGCGGCCCAGCCAGGCATTGATCAGCGTGGACTTGCCCACATTGGGACGCCCGATAACGGCGATATTGGCCAACGGTTCACGATCCGGTTCGGCTACCGCCAGTTCGGGAAGCTGCGCCTCCAGATGCTGGCGAAAGGCGCGCAGACCCTGGCCGTGCATGGCCGAGACCGGCCACGGATCACCCATGCCCAAGGGATAGAAATCATTGGCCACATCCTCGCGCTCGGCCTTGTTGACGACCAGAATCACCGGCAGGGACTGACGTCTGAGCTGATCGGCAATGCTCTGATCTACCGGCGTCATGCCCGTCTGGCCATCAACAACAAACAGCACCATATCGGCAATCGCCAGTGCGGCCTCCACCTGACTGTCAATGGCCGGCTGCATTTCATGATGTGCGGATTCACCGATGCCACCGGTATCGACCAGAATCAGGGCGCGATCACCAACACGGCATTCCGTTTCCAGACGATCCACGGTCACCCCCGGCCGGTCACCGACAATGGCCTTGCGCTTGCCAACCAGCCGGTTAAACAGGGTCGATTTGCCGACATTCGGGCGACCGACAATGGCCACGACAGGCAGGCGATGGGTTACCGATGCAGGCTGGCTCTGTGCCATGGAATCCTCAGTGGATGTGATAGAGCACGCCCAGCGAAGTCCGCACAAGCACACCGTCGCGCACCGCAACCGGCGCACGATCAATGCGGCCCGGCAGCGTGATATCTGCCTCAACTTCGCCATACTGATTCAGGCGAAACACATGCCCCTGCGCATCAGCCACCCACAAGCGATCGGCAAAGGCGACCGGTCCGACCAGCTCGCTGTCGGAAAGCTGCTTTTTCCACAGGCTCTGGCCCGTGCTGGCATCGAGCGAATAGACCGCGCCATGGGCATCAGCCGCATAAAAGGCATTATCCAGCTTGATCGGCGAGGATTTCAGAGAAATCGTGCGCGCATGGATGGCGCTGCCGTCCTGTGGCGACAAAAACAGCAACTGACCCTGATAAATCGGCACGATCAGCAGGAAATCTTCCTGAAACGTGTTCGGTGCTGCCAGCAATACCGGGTCGGCAATCGGCACGCGGATTTCGCTGAGCACCACGGCATTGTTATCCAGCACCAGTTGCCGCTTCCAGACCATATCGCCGTTATCCAGACGCAGGGCCACGGCATCTCCACTGTTAAACACGGCATACACACGATCACCGGCCACAACCGGTGAAGCGCCTGCACGCATGGTCAGCCCTCCCAGGGTACCGGTGTAGCTCCATCGTTTTTTGCCGTCATTGCTGAAATGATACAGGCGATTGTCCGTTGTCTGCACCAGGAAACCGCCATCGGTTGCAACCGGATGCCCCTGCATCAGAGATGACAACTGCTTCTGCCAGACAATGCTGTGCGCATTCACATCCAGGGCATAGAGGTGGCCTTCGACATCGCCCACAATCACCAGCCCGTTCTCCAGTTGTAAAGCACCGGCCTCGCTGGCCCCATGCAGCGCGATACGCGCCAGTTCCGAACCGTCCATGCTGTAAATTCTGGCCCGCTTATCCTGACAGCCAATTACAATAACGGGCCCTTCGGCACTCTGCGCCACCACGGGAATACTGAAACCCGACGGCGATGCCGGCCGACGCTGATCAACATCCACCCGCCAATCCACCGTCAACTTGCCCTGACTGAGCGCAACCGGCTCCGCCTGAGCCACGGCAACCGCAGCCTGTTGCGCTTCATCCGCGGCTGATGAATCTTCACCCTCCCAAAGCTGACTCACGCTCGCACAGGAAGATAAAAGCAGCCCGCAGGCCAGTGCGCCCAAACGCAGGAAGGAATGCATCAGGATGCCGTTCCCTGCGAAGCCTTCGCCTCGGCCAGCAAACGTTCGATTTTTGTTTTCAGCTGATCATCATGAGACTCGGCATCCAGCGCACGCTGCAAATGTTCCGCCCGCTGCGTCGCATCATCAGCCAGCAGGGCCAGATAATACTGCCGCAATTGCTCATATGCCTTGCCTACCCGTGCTTCGAGCATGGCCCTGGCCTGATCTTTCTTGCCGGCGGCTATATACAGTTCGGCCAGATCCAGTCGTGCCTGCCATTTCCAGATATCGGAGCTTTTGCTGTGCTTCAGCAATGCCTGCAGATGTGCTTCCGCATGCGCATCGTCCAGCGCCGCCAGTTCCATTTCCGCCATTGCCGCATAACTTGAGGAAGGAAAGTCCTCAATCAGCTTGTGCAACAGGGCCTGGCGCTGTTCGCTGTTTGTCTGTTGCAATGCCTGTTCATATACCGTTGCCGCCGAAGCGCTTTGACTGCGGCTGTGCTCCTGCCAGTAACCAATGGCGATGAGCACAATCACGAAAACGCCCAGCCCCATGGCCAGCGGCCGACGATTCCGCTCCACCCAGGCAGCGACCTGCGCCGAACGCATATCGCGCCGGAGTTCATCGATCTCGGCCTTCTTGATCTCCGGTTCCGCCGGCATCGGCTGATTTGAATCTGATTGCTTTGTCATATTATTCCTTCCCGTTTATTGGCTGCGTGCAGGATAAAATCCCCCGACACGCTGTCAATCTCAGGCTTTGTTTTCCTCTCCCGCCAGACGTTTGCGTTCCATGATAATGGACAACACGCTTTGCACCAGTGCAGCCATCGGAATGGCAATAATGACGCCGAGAATGCCCAGCAGATTGCCGAACACCAGTACGGCAACAATAATCGCGATCGGATGCAGGTTCACCATTTCCGAGAACAGCCACGGCACAACCAGGTTGGCGTCGATCGTCTGAATAATCGCATAGCCGAGAATGCCGTAAAACAGCGTCTCGCTCCAGCCCCACTGAAAAAATGACAGTAAAACCACCGGAATGGTCACCACGGCTGCACCGACAAAGGGAATCCAGACCGACAGACCGGTCAGGACGCCCAGCAACAGGGCATAATCATGACCCATCAGAGCATAAACGGCCCACATGGCGACACCGACAAGCAGGGCCTCCCAGAATTTACCCCGGATATAATTGCCGATCTGCGCATCCAGTTCATGCCACACGCGATTGAGCAAGGAGCGCTCTCGCGGAAGAAACTGCTGACTCCAGGCCATAATCTGCTGCTTGTCCTTGAGCAGGAAGAACACCAGCACCGGTACCAGCACCGCATAGACCAGCAGGGTAATCATGCCGGGAATCGAGGAAATCGAAAATGACAACAGCGCCCCGCCCCATTCCTGCAGCTTCGTCACCATCGCCGCCATCGTGTCCTGCAAATACTGGGAATTCAGCCAGTCGGCATAGTTCAATTGCAACTGATGCACGGAATCGCGAATCGCCTGCACATAGGCTGGCGCACTGGATACCAGCCTGCCGACCTGGGCCGCCAGCAATGGAATCACGGCCAGCATGGCAAAAACACCGATCAGCAAGGCGCCTGCCAGCGTCAGCGTAATCGCCAGCAGATGCGGCATTCGGCAGTGCTTTAACAGGCTGACCACACCATCAAGCACATAGGCCAGCGCAATGGCCAGCAATAGCGGCGTCAGCATCTGGCCAAACAATAACAGGATAATGAAAATGCCCAGCAGCGAGAACAGCATCATCGTCAGCTGCGCATCACGATCCATGCGCATTTTCAGCCAGTTCAGCAGCGCCTGCATGCTCCCTCCGCGCCCAGCGCCACAAGCCATGCGGCCAGCAGGGATGCCAGCATATGAATCACGGCACTGATACCATGCCCCATACCAAAACGCGCACGTAACGGATCATCGGCCGCCAGCTTCGTGATATCCCCGGCCTGCGCTTTCAGTGCGGCAAGCCAGGGCGCAAGCGCAAACGCATTCACCGCCACCAGCAGCAGCACGGCCGCCAGCAGGCCCCAGCGCAACCGGCTTTTCAGGCCGGCACGCAGCCAGAACAGCAGCACGGCAATACCGAGAATCAGCACCCCGCTATTCACCTGATGAAAAATATAACCGGCCAGCGTGCCGGCCGTGGCGGCACTGTCCGCATGGGCAAACAGTTGCGGTGCCACAACATAGCCGGACACCACCAGGAGCCCCAGCATCAGGGCCAGACACAGGCGCAGCGCCCCTGCGCGCAGGCATTCGGCGCGCACGCGCATCAGCCGGCCATCCTAGATATACTCGACGGACTGGATTTCATATTCGCGTTCACCGTTCGGCGCCTGCACAATGGCAATATCGCCCTCTTCCTTGCCGATCAGCGCGCGTGCAATCGGTGACGTAATCGAAACCTTGCCGGCCTCGATATCGGCCTCATCGACGCCCACAATCTGATACACCACTTCCGTACCTGATTCCAGGTCAATCAGTGATACCGTCGCTCCGAACACGATACGATCCGTATCAATCGTCGCCGGATCGATCACATGCGCCCGCGCCAGACGATCCTCCAGATCCTTGATCCGCGCCTCATTCATGCCCTGCTCATCCTTGGCGGCATGATATTCCGCATTCTCCGACAGATCCCCGTGCGCGCGAGCTTCCTCGATGGCGGCAATAATCTGATGACGTTTCTCGCCTTTCAGGTATTCCACTTCCCTGCGCAGCGCTTCCGCCCCGCTTTTTGTCATTGGCACTCGTTCCATTATTGCTCTACCTCATGATATGATTGAATACTGGCCACATCGATGGCGGCCTCTGCCTGCACAATGGCCTCGGCTGCCGCCAGCCCGCCGGCCATGGTTGTAAAATAGGCGATGCCCTGATCCAGTGCGGCCTGACGTATCGACTTGGAATCGGCAATGGCCCTGGCACCTTCGGTGGTATTGACAATTAGATCAACATCGCCGGAAAGCAGGCGATCGACAATATGCGGTCGCACGCCCTCGTTCACCTTGGCCACGGCTTCGGACTGCACCCCGCCTGCACATAATGCGGCATGCGTGCCCCCCGTGGCCAGAATGCGGAAACCGACCTGTTGCAGGATGTTACCCAGCCGCACGGCAGCCTCCTTGTCCGCATCCCGCACCGAGATGAAAACCGTCCCGCTGCACGGCAGATTCTGGCCGGCTGCCAGCTGCGCCTTGTAAAAGGCCGGCGCAAATGTCGCGGCAATACCCATCACCTCGCCGGTTGACTTCATTTCCGGCGACAACAGCGGATCGACGCCGCGGAATTTAACGAACGGGAAAACGGCTTCCTTCACGGCACGGTAATGCTGTGGCTGCGCAATCGTATCAATGCCCTGCGCCGCCAGGCTTTGGCCGGCCATGATGCGCGCCGCAATTTTCGCCAGCGGATAACCGGTTGCCTTGGATACAAACGGCACCGTCCGTGAGGCGCGCGGATTGACTTCCAGCACATAAATCGTTTCGCCCTGAATGGCGAACTGGATATTCAGCAGGCCACGCACGTTCAGCGCCAGTCCCAGCGCTTCCGTTTGCCTGGCAACCTCATCAATAATCGGCCGGGCAATCGAATGCGGCGGCAGACAACAGGATGAGTCGCCCGAATGCACGCCGGCCTCCTCGATATGCTCCATAATGCCGCCAATCACCACGCGCTCGCCATCGGCCAGTGCATCAACATCCATCTCAATCGCGCAATTCAGGAAACGATCAAGCAATACCGGATGGTCCGGGCTGACCGACACGGCCTCATTCATATATTTCAGCAGGCCGGGCTGATCATGCACAATCTGCATGGCCCGTCCCCCCAGCACATAGGAGGGGCGCACCACCACCGGATAACCGATACGCCCGGCCACGGCCAGCGCTTCCTCCACCGAACGTGCCGTGCCGTTCTCCGGCTGCCGCAGACCCAGTTGCTGCAACAGTTGCTGAAAACGCTCACGATCTTCCGCCAGATCGATCATATCGGGGCTGGTGCCGATAATCGGCACGCCGGCGGCTTCCAGGCCGGCCGCCAGCTTCAACGGCGTTTGACCGCCGAACTGCACAATCACCCCGTCCGGCTGCTCGGTATCGACAATGGCCATGACATCCTCAAAGGTCAGCGGCTCGAAATACAGCCGATCGGAAGTATCATAATCCGTCGATACCGTTTCCGGGTTACAATTCACCATAATGGTTTCATAACCATCCTCCGACAGGGCAAAAGCCGCATGCACGCAGCAGTAATCAAATTCAATGCCCTGCCCGATCCGGTTCGGACCACCGCCCAGCACCATAATCTTGCGCCTGTCTGTCGGTTGCGCCTCGCATTCTTCCTCATAAGTGGAATAGAGATAGGGCGTGTGCGCCTCGAATTCAGCCGCACAGGTGTCCACTCGCTTGAAAACCGGCTTCACCCCTGCCGCACGCCGGCTGGCGGCGACCGTGGCCTCATCGCAGCCCAGCAACTGCGCCAGACGAATATCCGATAAGCCCTCGCGCTTGGCCTCGCGCCATTGAGCCGCGCTCAGCGCATCCGCACGCATCCCCTGCAGCCGCTGCTCCAGCGCCACCACGACGGCAATCTCGCGCAGAAACCATGGATCGATATGCGTCACATCAAAGACCCGCGTTTCCGTCCAGCCATGACGCAGCGCCTCGGCCACCCACCACAGGCGTTCAGCGCCGGGCACGGCCAGTTTCTGCTGCAGGAAATCGTCGGCATCGACATCCTCGGGAAGAGTAAAATCGAACCCGTGCGTGCCGGTTTCCAGGCCGCGCATGGCCTTGCCAAGACTCTCGGTGAACGAACGTCCAATGGCCATCACCTCGCCCACCGATTTCATCTGCGTGGTCAGCCGGGCGTCAGCGCCGGGGAACTTCTCGAAGGCGAAACGCGGCAGCTTGGTCACCACATAATCAATCGTCGGCTCAAAAGCCGCATATGTCTCACCGGTAATATCGTTGCGAATCTCATCCAGCGTGAAACCCACGGCCAGCTTGGCCGCAATCTTTGCAATCGGGAAGCCCGTGGCCTTGGAGGCCAGCGCGGAAGAGCGCGACACTCGCGGGTTCATTTCAATAATAATCAGCCGCCCGTCTTTGGGGTTAACGGCAAACTGAACATTGGAGCCGCCGGTCTCCACGCCGATTTCCCGCAAACAGGCAATGGAGGCATCACGCATACGCTGATATTCCTTGTCCGTCAGCGTCTGCGCCGGAGCAACGGTGATCGAATCACCGGTATGTACGCCCATCGGATCGAGATTCTCGATCGAACAGATGATCACGCAATTATCGTTCCTGTCGCGCATGACCTCCATCTCGAACTCTTTCCAGCCGATGATCGATTCCTCAATGAGGACTTCCGTCGTCGGGCTGGCATCCAGTCCGCTCTGCGCAATCTGTTCAAACTCTTCCGGATTATAGGCAATACCGCCACCGGAACCGCCCAGCGTAAATGACGGCCGAATAATCAACGGATAGCCGATAGACTCGGCCAGTTCCCGTGCCTCCGCCATCGAATGGGCAAAGCCACCGCGCGCCATTTCCAGACCGATGCGATCCATTGCCGCCTTGAAGCGCTCACGATCCTCGGCCATATCAATGGCCTCCGGCTGCGCGCCAATAAGCTGCACGCCGAATTTTTCCAGAATGCCGTGCTTGTTCAGCGACAAGGCCGTATTCAGTGCCGTTTGTCCGCCCATGGTCGGCAGAATCGCATCCGGGCGTTCTTTCTCGATAATGCGGGCCACGGTCTGCCAGGTGATCGGCTCGATATAGGTCGCATCGGCAAATTCGGGATCAGTCATGATCGTCGCCGGATTCGAATTCACCAGCACCACCCGATATCCCTCTTCCTTCAGTGCCTTGCAGGCCTGCACGCCGGAGTAATCAAATTCACAGGCCTGACCAATAATAATCGGCCCTGCCCCCAGAATCATAATAGACTGAATATCAGTACGTCGCGGCATAACCTTTCACTCCCGGTTTTCAGGCGGCCCGGTCAACTCACCGACGCACGCCATTGAACTCTCTGCACATCATTCCGGACAGACACAGCCCCGCAGATGTCAGCTGCATACTGCGCTGTCCCGACATTGTCTGCCGACAGCACAGAAAACGGGCACCACGCAGGCTGCCCGTCATCGCGAAGTGTAGCGCGCAGCTGCAAAGGGTGAAAGCGCCAGCATGCCTACCCGGCGGCCGCAGGCAAGCCGACCCGTGCATCCTGCACGGTCAGTCGCTCCACGCTGAACGGCCGCATATCCTCGGCCGGTGCCTGCCCCAGCATCCAGCGGCTCATCAGATGCGCCGTCACCGGCGCCAGCGCCACACCATTGCGATAATGTCCGGAAGCCACCCACAGACCGGGCAAGGCAGCCACCGGGCCAAGATAAGGCAACCCGTCGGGACTGCCGGGGCGGAACCCCATCCATGTGCGTTCGATATCACAGGATTGCAGACCCGGCGCAATACGCCGCATGGCCTGCAGCAGCGACTGCACCACATCTTCAGTCGTCCCCGGGGCAAAACCGACACGCTCCATGCTCGCCCCGACCAGTACACGTCCATCCTGCCGGGGTACAAAATAGGCCGCATCATGCTTGATAATATGCCGCAGCTGCCCCGGCCTGCCGTTAAGCAATACAATCTGCCCCTTCACCGGCTCCACGGGCAGGCGAAGCCCCATTTGCCCGGCCAGCACGCCACTCCAGCTGCCGGCAGCCAGCAACACCATATCCGCGGCAAAACAGCGTCCGTCGGTCGTCACCGCACCGCACACCTGCTGCCGCTGCACATCCAGCGCGACCACCTCGGCCTGCTCGACGATGGTGATATCATATTGCTGCAATACCTTGCGCACCGCCTGCAACAGACGCGGATTCCGCACCTGAGCCACCTCCGGCCACAACAGGCCGCCACAAACATCACCGGCCAGCGCCGGCTCACGGGCTCTCACGGCCTGCGCACTCAGTGATTCAACCTGCCAGTTAAAGCGTGCCGACCAGCGCAGCGCCGCATCGCGATGATGATGCTCATCCCATGGAAACTCCGGAATCAGCAGGCCGCTGCGTCGCCATTGCACATCCATGCCGGCACGCTCACGCAGCTCCCGTTGCAAGGCGGGAAACATGGCCAGACTCTCATTGACCAGTTCACTGAATCGATCCGGATACAACCAGGGGTGAATCGGGCACAAAATGCCGGCACCGGCCCAGGATGCCTCGTCTCCAAGGCGGCCCTTGTCCAGAATCGTGACCCGGGCGCCCTGCTGGGCCAGCCGCCAGCCGGTAAGGGAACCGATAATTCCGCCGCCAATAATCACCACATGCGGATCAGCCATACGATACGAACCCCCTCTTGCCGCTGATACCGGGACAAGCCACCATTCCGCCATGGAACACAATATGCCCTCCGACGTAGCGGAAGCTTACCAGCATTGCCTGCGCATCGCACGCGAGCATTATGAAAATTTCCCCGTCGCATCGAGGCTTGTACGCGCCGAGCTGCGCCCGGCTGTCGCTGCGATATATGCGTTTGCACGCCATGCCGATGATCTGGCCGACGAGGGCGATGTTCCGCCCGAAACCCGCCTGAAACAGCTCGATGCCTGGGAAACATTACTCAGCCGATGCCTGAATGAATCCGTTGATCATCCGATATTCATCGCCCTGGGCGATGCCATTCGCCGCCACCGCTTGCCGCCGGACCCCCTGTTCGACCTGCTCGTTGCCTTTCGCATGGATGTCTCCATCCATCACTATGAAACCACCCAGGAACTGGAATTCTACTGTAAACATTCGGCCAATCCGGTCGGCCGGCTGATTCTGGCCCTGCACGGCATTGAGCAACAGGAGGCCGCGCATTACTCGGATGCCCTGTGCACCGGCCTGCAACTGACCAATTTCTGGCAGGATTTATCTGTCGATCTGCAACGCGGCAGGCATTACCTGCCCGCCGCCTGGCTGCCGCAGCCAACAAATGCAGACACCCTGCCGGATCAGACATCCATCCAGCCGGCCCTGACACGCGCCATCGACTGGACCGATCATTTTTTCCAGCAGGGACAACAGCTCCTGCCACTGTTGCCGATGCGCCTTCGGCTGCAGATTGCGGCCACCCTGCATGGCGGCCGCAAAATCCTGCAACGGGTCGCCGGCAACGTCTCGCCGCTGCAACAACGACCCTCCCTGAAACGATCGGACTGGCTTGCCATGGCACCGTCCATCCTGTTTGATACGCTGTTCGCCTTCCGCTTCAAAAGGAACCCATAACATGACCCCCGAACAATATTGCCTGCAAAAGACACGTGGCGCCGGTTCATCCTTTTACTACGCCTTTGTCTTTCTGCCGCCTGAACAACGTCGCGCCATGATGGCGCTGTATGCCTTTTGCCGTGAAGTGGATGATATCGCCGATCAGGTCAGTGATCGCCAGATCGCCGTCAGCAAGCTGGAATTCTGGCAACAGGAACTGCATCGCTGCTTTGCCGGCCAACCCAGACATCCGGTCGGCAGGGAGCTGAACCGGGCCAGGGAACACTTCTCCATTGATGAGGAGCTGTTTCGCGAAATCATCGACGGCATGCTGATGGATATCAACCGGCAGCCCGTGCTCAAGCAGGCCGATTTATCCCTGTATTGCTACCGCGTTGCCGGCGCGGTCGGCCTGCTATCCATCGAGATCTTCGGTTATCGCAACCGGCAATCGCGCATGTTCGCCACCCATCTTGGCGAGGCGCTGCAACTGACCAATATCCTGCGCGATATCCGTGAAGATGCCCTGATCGGACGCATCTACCTGCCGCAGGAAGACCGCATTCGTTTCAATGTGCGCGATCAGGATTTCAGGGAACGCTCATGCTCACCGGCATTAAAGGAGCTGATACAATATTATACCGACCGTGCCGAAGAAAAGTATCGGCAGGCGCTGGAACTGCTCCCTGCCGAAGACCGGGCCTCGCTGCGCCCATCCCTGCTTATGGCCGCGATTTACCATGCCCAGTTAGGCCGTATCAGAGACAATGATTATGATGTCATGACCCGTTCGGCGCATATTTCACCGCTGCGCAAACTGTGGATCGCCGCCCGCATGTGGCGCCGGGAGAAACGTGCCGAAGCCTCCCCCCGACCAATACGGCTGGACTTCTGAATCCCCGCATGCCCGATGATGTCCTGATCATTGGCGGTGGATTGACCGGCCTAAGCTGCGCCATCACCCTGGCCGGGCACGGGTTCAATATCAGGCTGATTGAAGCCGCCCCGCAACTGGGCGGGCGCACCGCCTCATTCTTCGAGCGCCATGTGCATGAATGGGTGGATCATGGTCCCCATTTGCTGATCGGCGCCTATCACCAAACGCGGCGCTTTCTCGACCACTGCGATGCCGGGCAACTGACAGACTGGCAGCATTCGCTGGAACTGCCGTTATGGGACAGTGCGCGGGGCATGTTCAGCCTGGCTCCGGATCGCGCCTGGCCCCTGCCGCTTGCCCTGTTACGGCATTTGCCCGCCCTGCCCGGCCATGACTGGCGCAGTGCTGCCGGCATCCTGCGCCTGGCGCTGCGCCCTCCGCATGACAATGAACATGTCGCTGCATGGCTGCAACGCCTGCGCATTCCCGGTGAACTCCGGCGCGATTTACTTGAACCCCTGTGTCTGGGCGCCATGAACGAACCCTTGCAGCAGGCGCATGCCGGCAGCTTTCAGCGGGTTCTGAAACAAAGTTTTTCCGGCCATGCGCAGGCTCGTCTGGGCTGGTTCAACCAGCCATTATCTTCCGGCCTGATTGCCCGGCTGGAGCACAAGGCCCGGCAATGCGGCGTGCATATCCATACCGGCATGCCAGCCTGCCGGATTCATCCGCATCACGACCATCTCCGCATCGAAAGCCGCGGCGGCCGACGCTTTACCGCCCGCCGCGTCGTGATGGCCATCGCACCATGGCACCAACGCCGGCTGACCGGCCAGGCCGTGAATGTCGCCAGCAATCCGATCACCAATATTCATCTGTGGTTCCGGCAACCGGTGCGCCTGCCACACCCCTTCATCGGCGGCATCGGAACGCGGGGGCAGTGGTTCTTCGACATCAGCGCCCAGATGCGCGACGCACCCGAATATACACACCTGTGCGTCGTAATCAGTGCCTTTCGACCCGACAATCATGCCGACATTCTGCAACAGGTTTGCCGTGAACTGGAGCAGATCATCCCGCAATATGCCCCGCTGAAGCCCTGTCATACACGCATCGTCTGCGAACAACGGGCCACCGCCCTCGTGCGCCCCGGCCAGCAAGCCGACACACTGCCGGCAGGCATTATCAATGCCATGGAATACCCCCGCCCGGGAGGTTTGCCGGCAACCATTGAGTTCGCCATTGAACGCGGCATAAAAACCGCCAATATGCTGCGCATGTCATCGTTTTGACACGGGTTATCCACCAGCAAACAGGCCAATACCCGGCAAAAGCAATACCTCAAACAGAATTTAAATTAAACATCATATTAGCCACTTAACCTATTGAAAATAATAGTCAATTTATATTGATTAAAAAATAGGCATGCAGTCGTCCCGTGTCATATTTGCGCACACTGCAAGCATTGCAGCATAATTATCCACACATTTATCCACAGCTTCTGTGGACAAGCAGAAAAAGGCCTTAAAATACATGCGTCAACGCAAAATACTTGCAGCAAAACCACACCCGGATACACTGCTGGCATGAGCAAACATCTCCGCCAGCACACCCTGGCCGACCGGGTCATTTGCGAACTGGATCGTGCCCTGAACAATATTTTTTGCGAACAAAAAAGCTCCCGCGATTATCCGGCGGAGAAAGCCGGCGCCGAGCCTCCGTTAAGCGAGGAAGAAAAGAAACTGGCCAGCGGCCTGATGCGAGTCAACCACGCCGGTGAAATGGCGGCACAGGCCCTGTATCAGGGCCAGAGTCTGACCGCCCGCGATCCGTCACTGGCCAGCAAGCTCAAACAGGCATCCATCGAGGAAAGCGATCATTTAAACTGGTGCCGCCGGCGTCTTCACGAACTCGACGCCCGCCCGTCCCTGCTGGATCCATTCTGGTATGCCGGCTCTTTTGCCATCGGAGTCATTGCCGGCGTTGCCGGCGACCGCTGGAACCTGGGCTTCCTCGCCGAAACCGAAAAACAGGTGGTTCGCCATCTCGACAGCCATCTGCAACGCCTTCCCGCGCAGGATCAACGCAGCCGGGAAATTGTCAGCCAGATGAAAGTGGACGAGCAGGGCCATGCCGATCTGGCGGAAGAACTGGGAGCGGCAGAACTTCCCGCCCCGGTCAAACAGATGATGAAACTGACCTCAAAGGTCATGACGAATCTGGCCGAGCGCATCTGATTTCCCCGGCGACAATGCCCATGACGCCGCTCGTTCGCGGTGCTAGCCTGCGGCCGGATTCGGGCTTCCCCGTCGCACTGCGGGAGCAGCTGGCGGCACAACTGCGCTTCAGAGACCACAAGCCCATAAACCATACAGGAGAATCGTGACCATGGCAGGACATAATAAATGGTCCAGTATCAAGCATAAAAAGGCAGCCGCTGATGCCAAACGCGGCCAGATATTCACCCGCTATATTCGTGAAATCACCGTAGCAGCACGCACCGGCGGCAGTGATCCCGACGCCAATCCGCGTCTGCGCGCTGCAATTACGGCAGCCAAGAGCGTGAACATGCCGAAAGATAATATCGAACGGGCCATTGCTCGCGGCAGCGGCGGCGCTGACGGCGCCAATATCGAGGAAATCCGCTATGAGGGCTATGGTCAGGGCGGCGTGGCCATCATCGTTGACTGCATGACCGATAACCGCAATCGCACCGTTTCCGATGTGCGCGCTGCCTTTAACAAGGGCGGCGGCAATATGGGCGAATCCGGCTGTGTAAGCTGGATGTTCCATCAAAAGGGCCAGTTCATTTTCGATCGCGACACATGCGATGAGGAACAGATTATGGATATCGCCCTGGAAGCCGGTGCCGAAGATGTGGAAGACAAGCCGGAGGAAGGCTGCATTCTGGTCACCACCGAACCGGCCGCCTTCGGGGATGTGCAGCAGGCATTCGAAGATGCCGGTCTGCAGCCGCAACTGGCCGAAATTTCCTGGCTGCCGGAAAACACCATTGCCGTGGAAGGCGAGACTGCAGAAAAGCTGCTGGCGCTGATTGAACGACTGGAAGAACTCGATGATGTGCAGAACGTTTACGCCAACTATGATATTTCCGAGCAAGAACTCGAACGCATCAACGGCTGATGCGTTTGCTTGGCGTTGATCCCGGATCGCAAAAAACCGGTGTCGGGATCATCGATGTTCAGGGGTCCCGGCTGCAACATGTGTATCATACAGTCATCCGTTGCGGCAGCGGTAATTTCGACCGCCGCCTGCACATGTTGTTCAGCCGCCTCAGCGACATCATCGGCGAATTCAGGCCGGAGTCGGCCGCCATTGAGGATGTATTCGTCGCCAGGAATGCGGCATCCGCACTCAAACTGGGACAGGCACGCGGCGCACTGGTTGCGGCCTGCTGCGCCGGCGGGCTGCGTGTAGCCCCCTATTCACCAACCCGGATCAAACAGGCCGTCGTCGGCTTCGGCCGCGCCGAGAAACAGCAGGTGCAGCACATGGTGCGTATGCTGCTGCATCCGCCGGAACCACTGGCCGAAGATGCTGCAGATGCACTTGCCGTCGCCATCTGTCATGCGCATCATAGCCCCATGCAAAACACTCAGGGAACACAGCCATGATCGGCTGGCTATCCGGCACGGTTCGCAATATTGACCCGGCAGGCCTGCTGTTACTGGAAACGGCCGGCATTGGCTATGAGGTTCATGTCAGCCTGCTGACACTGGGCCGTTTTAAAACCGGCAGCCACGCGGAATTGTCCATTCACACCCATGTGCGCGAAGACCAGATCACCCTGTTCGGCTTCGAATCGGCACAGGACCGGGCCTTGTTCCGTCAACTGAACACCGTCTCCGGCATTGGCGCGCGGATGGCCCTGAACCTGATGTCCGGCCTGTCCGCCGCAGAACTCAGACAGGCCATCGAGCAGGCCGATATCGCCACCATATCCCGCACCCCCGGCATCGGCAAAAAGACCGCCCAGCGGCTCATTCTCGAATTGCACGGCAAACTTGCCCATGCCGACGATGGTCCGGCGACGACGGCACCGGGACGGCAGGATGTGCATTCCGCCCTGGTTAACCTGGGCTACAAAGCCCAACAGGTTGATCTCGTGCTCAAACAAATCGAGGCCGGCGATTTTGAAACCATGTTTCGCGCTGCGCTGAAATTGCTCGGATGACACCCATGCATGACGAAATTCACCCTGATCACACCGGCGCCGAACGTCTGATCTCACCGGTCGATGCTGGCGGCGATCGCTGGGACAGCGCCCTGCGCCCTACCCGCCTGGATGAATATATCGGCCAGGCAAAAATCCGCAGCAATCTGCAGGTCTATATTCAGGCCGCCAAAAGTCGTCAGGAACCGCTTGACCATATGCTGCTGTTCGGGCCGCCGGGGCTGGGCAAAACAACGCTGGCCAACATTATTGCCCATGAAATGGGCGTGAACATCAAAAGCACCTCCGGCCCGGTCATTGAACGACCCGGCGATCTGGCGGCCATGATCACCAATATCGAGCCCGGCGATGTGCTGTTTATCGACGAAATTCACCGCCTCAGCCCGCAGGTCGAGGAAATCCTCTATCCGGCCATGGAAGACTTCCAGCTGGATATCGTTATCGGCCAGGGCCCGGCCGCGCGTTCCCTGAAAATGGACCTGCCGCGTTTCACCCTGATCGGCGCCACCACACG
>WFNX01000119.1 GCA_015488375.1 Mariprofundaceae bacterium
ACCACAGGCTGGCCATGGGCAGTTTGACCACGCCGTCGCCCTTGATGGCGGAGAGATCGGGCTTGTCCTTCGCAACACCGTGCTTGGCAAAATCCTCATATTTCCCGTCGGGCAGGCGCAGACGAATGGCCATGACCGCCGGCACCTTGTCGAGAAAACTTTTCACAATCAAATCGGTTTCAGCGCTGCCGGCCAGCAGCGGAATTTTCAACTCATCGGCCAGGCGATCCACCTGCACTTCCGCCTGTGCAGCCTGACTGGCCAGCCAGGCATTACGTTCCATATCGAGGATTAGCAACAACAGCACCAGTACGGCGGCAAGGACTGCCCCGCCGACCAGCATCGTCCAGTGCCAGCGAATAGGCATGCGCGGCGATGGCGAAGTCGTCAGCTGTGCCTGTTGATCGTTTCTGTTTTGATCATGACTCACGGCTTGCCACTCTAGCCAATCAAGCGCGCGGAGCAATGCGCATATCCCGGCCGTAAACAACGTTTATTTATCCTCTCCGACTGCTAACATGCAGCCTTTATCGGAGAATCATCTATGGCACTGACATCTGCGCAGAGAAAAGCACTGAAAGCGCGAGCACATCATCTCAAGCCTGTCATTCGCGTCGGGCAGAAAGGCATATCCGAAAATCTGCTGGCGGAAACCGAACAGGCCCTGACCAGCCACGAACTGATCAAGGTACATATTGCCCGTGATGACAAGGATGAACGCCGCTCGATTGCCGGGGAACTGGCCCGGCACTGCCAGGCGGAAGTCGTCAGCCATATCGGTAAAATCGCCATCCTCTATCGCGCCGGAGAAACACCGGCTTGAATCGCGCACAACGCATACGCGAACGCCTGCTGCAATCATTACCGGATGCAGAGATAGAAATTATCGACGAATCACATCTGCATGCCGGCCATGCCGGCTCGCGCGAACATGGCGGCGGCCATTTCCGCCTGCGCATCGTCTCCCCGACCTTTCGCGGCAAGAATCGTGTTCAGCGGCATCAGCAAATTCATGCCATTTTGCAGGAAATGTTTAAAACAGAGATTCATGCGCTCAGCATTGAGGCCAGGGCTCCGGCCGACCATGACTGATTGCCGGTATCCGAGACCCTAGCATGGCCCTGTCTCCGCTAAAACAAAAAATCCGGCAATGGCTGGATATGGATATCGCCGATATCGCCAGCCTGCCGGCCATGGCACGTCACGGCGTGCATTTGCTGCGCTTCAGTTTCCGTGTGGCGCGCCGTTTTATTGCCGATCAGTGCATTCAGCGCGCATCCGCCCTGGCCTATGCCACGCTGCTGGCCATTGTGCCGCTGGTCGCACTGGGCTTTTCCGTCTTTGCCAGCTTTCAGGCTTTTGACAAGCTGGCGGCAAAAATGCGCAGCGCCATGCTTGAATACCTGCTGCCAACCAGCCAGCAGGCCGTGGAGAGTTATCTGGGCAGCATTGCCGATAAGACCACGGCATTATCGGTCTTCGGTATTATCGGCCTGCTGTTCACCGTCACGGCCCTGCTGAATACGATGGAAGAGGCTTTCAATGATATTTGGCGCATTACCCGCGCACGTCCGTGGCTGTCAAAATTTATTATCTTCTGGTCCACGCTGACGCTGGCGCCCATCCTTATCGCCGCCTCCATTACCGTCACATCCTATTTCGCGGCCCTGCCAGTGCTGGAGCATGTCGCCCGCGGCGCCAGCATCATCAGCCATACCCCGTTTGTCCTGCCGTGGCTGATGACCTCCATCGCCATGACCCTGATGTACATGGTCCTGCCCAATACCTCAGTGCCGATGCGCTATGCCCTCATCGGCGGGCTGGTGGCCGGCGCATTGTTCGAAGTCTCGAAGCTCGGATTTACTTTCTATATTACCGATGTGGCCAATTACGAGAAAGTTTACGGCGCCCTGTCCACCCTGCCGATCTTCCTTATCTGGCTGTATCTGTGCTGGGTCATCGTTCTGCTCGGCTCGGAAGTCGCATTCTGCCTGCAACATCCGGAGCAGTCGCACCGCCAGGAAAACCGGTTTATGCAACCCGGCATTAAACAGTTCTACGCCCATCTGATCCTGTTGCGTGCATCCCAGGCCCTGCAACAGGGGCATACCCTGAGCATGCAGCAACTGATCGAGGAAACGGAAATCCCGGATAATATCCTGCAGGAATGGCTCGATGAACTGACCGGACATGGCCTGTTACACCCCGTCGGCGGTCAGCATGACAATGCCGAATGGGTGCCCGGCCGGGATGCCCATCAACTGACGCTGGAAGATATTCATCATGCCCTCAACGAGCCGACCATGTGCGTGCCCGAGAACTGGAAAGACACCCCGATCGGACGCACCTTGCAGGGACTGGCCTTCCGCATGCGCCGGGAACAGAGCCAGCTGCTGGGCACCCTGAGCATGCACGATCTGATGCTCAAGGAAAACGAATATCGCAACGCGCAGGGCACCGGCGCATGAGTCGATACGCACGGCTGCTCATTGCCGATTCCGAACATCATGCGGACATGTTGTATGTCTCGGGGATATTCGTCCCCGACCCCTTTATTGCCGTTGAAATTGATGGCCGCTGGCACGGCCTGCTGTCCTCACTGGAGATTGACCGCGCCAGAAAACATTCACGCTTCGCCGCCGTACACCAGGACACGCTCTGGCATCAAAAAGCCGGGGAATACGGCTGGGCACCCGGCCTTGCCGCCTGTGCCGGCGCCTTCATCAGGGCGCACGATATCCGGAAGATTATCGTCCCCGGTGATTTTCCGCTTTATTTTGCCGAACAATTGCGCCAATGGGGCTTTACCGTTTCGCCACTGGAACATTCGATGTTTCCCGAACGCGCCGTGAAATCGGCATGGGAAATCCGTCAGCTGGCCCGGGCCGAGCGCCTGACTCGCAACAGCATGCAGCAGGCATACGAATTTCTGGCCGCCTGTTCCATTGATGAGCATCGTTTTCTCAGGCATCCGGATTACAAAGGCCGCATCAGGGCCAGCGATGTACGCTGCGTCATCGAAACCTTTCTGGTCGCACAGGGCAGCATGCCGGCCCACACCATTGTCGCCTGTGGCCGTCAGGGCGCTGATCCGCATAACACCGGCAGTGGCTTTATTCGCAGCGAACAGCCGATCATTATCGATATTTTTCCACGCCTGCTGGACTCGGGCTACTGGGGAGATATGACGCGAACCTTCGTCAAGGGCAAGGCAAGTGCCGAACTGCGCCGGATGTACCAAACCGTACGCAGCGGCCAGGCGATCGGTCTGGAAATGGTCGCCAGCGGTGTGAATGCGCGTCATATCCATGAACGCATCACACAATATTTCGAGCAGGCCGGCTTCCCGACAGGCACCCGCCGTGGCCGGCAAATCGGCTTTTTTCATGGCACCGGTCACGGCGTCGGTCTGGATATCCATGAAGCGCCGCGCGTTTCACGTTTCGACCAGACATTGCAAAGCGGCCATGTGATCACCATCGAACCCGGCCTGTACTATCCGAATATCGGCGGCATCCGGCTGGAAGACCTGGTGGTCGTCACCGATCAGGGTCACCGCAATCTGACCCGCTATCCCTGCCGCATGGAGATTGAATAAGCGCGTCTATTTCAGCATCTTCGTGCCACCCAGCCGCCACAGCACGAAACCGCCGGGCAGTGCCGCCAGTAACAGTACAAACAGCCATAATACCGCCATCGCGGCAGCAGCTTCAGCGTTACCGCCAAAGTACACCGCCAGACCGACATAGCCGGCCTCGCGCACACCCAGACCATTCAATGAGATCGGCAACGCCGATGCCAGCGCCACCAGGCAGACCATCAGCGCATATGCCGCCAGCGACAGTTGCAGCCCCACGGCCATGCCCAGCAATACATGCGCGGCCACCACCAGCAACTGGAAAACAATCGATACCGGCAGACTGATCAGCCATGCCCGCTGCAATGGTCTGCCCGTCATTGGCAAACTCTTCCAGCCGGACAATTTTTCCGGCAGTGGCAGGCGGCTGAACCACGGCCACCACAACGGCTGGCTCAGCATCAACAGCCACAGCAGCAAGACAGCGGACAGCCATCCGTATGTCCACAGGGCAGGCAGCGGCAGCATAAACATGGCCACGGCCACAATACTGACCAGCCCCACAACCCCGTTAAGCCGCTCCAGCACGACACTGGCCGCAGCCGGCCAGCCGGCCTGCTGACGCCCGCGCGCCAGCAAGTAACCGCGCGCCACATCGCCACCGATAATCGATGGCAGAAAAAGACTCAGAAACATGCCCAGAAAGTAAAGCCGGATTTTTTGCCCGGTATGCACGGCCAGCCCCAGCCCCCGTGCCAGCCAGGCCCAGCGTAATGCCGATAACACCTGCCCGCCCACCAGCAACAGACAGGCGGCCAGCACCCATCCCGCATTCACCCTTGCCAGTTGCACGCCAATGGCACGCAAATCCAGCAGCCACAGCAATCCCCCCAGTGCCAGCACGGACAGGGTGAGTTTTATCCAGATCATATCAGTGTTGTGCGATGCCGTTAGCGACCGATGGTGCGGCGAATCTTGTAATGACGGCGACCTGTTGATTCGTAATAGAT
>WFNX01000120.1 GCA_015488375.1 Mariprofundaceae bacterium
CGTTTGATGGCAAAGCTGGCGGGGTTGACGATCAGCCGGCTGGAAATATCAAACAGCGTGGTTTCCTCGACAAGCCCATTGGCTTTCAGCGTGCTGCCGGTTTCGACAAGATCGACAATGCGATCCGCCATGCCGACCAGCGGCGCCAGTTCCATGGAGCCGTACAGATGAATGATGTCTGCATGCACGCCCTGACCCAGATAATATTCCGTGGCGATTCTGTCGTACTTGGTGGCCACGGCGATGCGCGCGCCCGCGGCCGGAGGGCCGGCCTCGACCAGTTCCCGGGGGCCTGCGACGCACAGCCGGCAAACGCCGATTCTCAGATCCAGCGGCTCGTACACATGCGGACGGTATTCCAGCAGTGAATCACGGCCGGCAATGCCCAGATCGGCTGCGCCCTGTTCGACATAGGTGCAGACATCGGCGGCGCGAATAATCAGGAAACGCACGCGGCAATGATGGCCGTTGAAGTGCAGCTCCGGGCCATCCACCATCAGTTTGCGTGTTTTCAGCACATCCTCGACCGGCATCAGCCCGACGCTATCCAGCAGCGGCAGCGTCTGTTCAAGGATTCGGCCTTTGGACAAGGCGATGGTCAGGATTGTGTCAGTCAAAGGTGACTCCTCTCATCCAGGTTTCACTGCCGCTGTGTCGTTCGATATCCGCGCCGAGCTTCTGCAGTTTCTCTTCGATGCGTTCATAGCCGCGATCAATATGATAGACGCGGGAGATCTCCGTTTCGCCTTCAGCGGCCAGACCGGCCAGCACCAGACTCGCGGATGCGCGCAGGTCGGTGGCCATGACCGGTGCGGCAGACAGGGCGGGCACGCCTTTGACGACGGCGGTGTTGCCGTCAAGGCTGATATCCGCGCCCATGCGGGCCAGTTCCTGCACATGCATAAAGCGATTCTCGAAAATCGTTTCGCAGATGATGCTCGTACCTTCGGCCGTTGTCATCAGGGCCATGAACTGGGCCTGCAGATCGGTCGGGAAACCGGGATGCGGCATGGTGTGGATATCGACGCTGCTTAGGCGACGGGTTGCCCGGCAGCGGATGGTGTCCCTGCCGCATTCGACATCGACGCCGGCATCGCGAATGCGCGCAATGAAGGCTTCCAGTTGCGATGGATCGGTATCGGTCACCGTGACATCGCCGCCGGTAATAATGCCGGCAGCCAGATAGGTGGCCGTTTCGATGCGGTCGGGGATGACCTCGATATCACCGGCGCGGATGCTGTTGACGCCGCGGATGGTAATTCGGTTGCTGCCATCCCCTTCGATATCGGCGCCGAGGGTTCGCAGGGAATCGGCCAGATTGACGACTTCCGGTTCGCGTGCGGCATTATCGAGGATCGTTTCGCCATCGGCGATGACCGCCGCCATCATCAGATTCTCGGTACCGGTGACCGTGACCTGGTCAAACATGATATGGGCGCCTTTCAGTCCGTGCTCGGCGCGGGCAATCACATCGCCCTGAGAAACATCAATGCTTGCGCCCATGGCTTCCAGGCCTTTGAGATGCATGTCGATCGGGCGCGCGCCAATGGCACAGCCGCCGGGCAGGCTGACGCGCGCGGTGCCGAACCGGGCCAGCATCGGACCCAGCACCAGTGCCGAGGCACGCATGGTTTTGACCAGTTCATAGGGAGCCTCGGGCTTGTCGGCCGGGCGCGTATCGATATGCAGGCAGGACTGATCATCAAAATGCACATGGGCACCCTGATAGGCCAGCAGGGTCATCATCGTGGAAATATCACGCAGATGTGGTACGCGACGATAGCTGACCGGCCCTTCGGCAAGAATGGCAGCCGCCAGCAGCGGCAGGGCGGCATTCTTCGCGCCACTGGCAGCTACGGATCCGGAAAGCGGCGCTCCGCCACGAATGATGATTTTGTCCATTAACGTTCCATTGTTAGCACAGGTATTGAGCTGTCCGCATGCGTCCTTGCTCCATGTGCCGAACCATACCTGCTCAGCGAGTGGGGAACAATGCAGGATGCGGATTGGGGGCAGGGAAATGGCGTGCAACCCGCTGCGATCATGTGAGATTTTATGATGCGCGGCATGATCCTGACGGTAGGATGCGCACATGTCCGTATATACCGACTTAACCCGCAGTGATATTGAGCAGATTCTGGCCGATTACAGGCTCGGAGAATTGCAGGCCTTTGCAGGCATTGCAGCCGGTATTGAAAACAGCAATTTCTTTATCGATACGCAGACCGGACGCTATGTGCTGACCATTTTTGAACGCATGCGCCATGAGGAACTGCCGTATTTCATGCGTCTGATGAAACATCTTGCGCATGGCGGTGTGTCCTGCCCGGATGTGCTGGTGCGCAGGGATGGCAGCCTGCTGTTTGAGTATGCAGGCAAGCATGGCTGCATTGTTTCCTGTCTGCCCGGTCGAACCTGCGATGAGCTGAACGAAGTGCAACTGCGCTCGTCAGGCCGTGCGCTGGCATCCCTGCATCTGGCCGGTCGTGATTTCGCCGAACGGCGTCAGAATCCGACAGGCTTCGACTGGTTGCAGGCAACAGCGCAGCAGGTCGCTGCGCCGATGTCGGCTCGCTATGGCGATGAGGCCGTGCAATTGCTGCAGGATGAATTGCAGTGGCAACAGCATGCCGAAACGGAGGAGTTACCGCAGGGCGTGATTCACGGCGACCTGTTCGTCGATAATATTCTGTTTGAAGATAATGACGTTTCCGGAATTATCGATTTCTATTATGCCCATGATGCGCCCTATGTCATGGATATCGCGATTTCACTGAATGCGCAGGCGGTTGTGCTGGGCGCGCACGATACGCGTCGCATGCAGGCATTTCTGGGTGGCTATGAAGCGATCCGCCCCCTGCAGCCGGAAGAGAAGGAGGCATTGCCGTTGATGTTGCGCCGCGCGGCCCTGCGTTTCTGGGTTTCCCGCCTGTATGATGCGTTATTCCCGCGCGAGGGCGAAATGGTGCAGATCAAGGACCCGGAAGAATATCGGCGCAAGCTGCTGCTGCATCGGACCGTTGCCTTGGTGGACTAGGGCCAGTTAACATATATGGTCCGTCCCGCGTTGCAAGGACTGCTGTGTTTGGTGTTAGCAACAAATATACCTGTCCG
>WFNX01000121.1 GCA_015488375.1 Mariprofundaceae bacterium
CCGCCGATCCATGGCACGAAGGCCAGGCCCTCCACCGCAGGTGGCACAGCAAACTCCTCATTGAATGCCGGAATTAGAGGGACAGAATTAGAGGGACATAATACTTAATTGTTGACGAATGAAGTTCTTTTCCGCATTCTCCAATCATGCCAAGGATTGCGAGAGTTGTTGTTCCCGGTGTTCCGCATCATGTGACGCAGCGTGGTGTGCGTCGGATGCAGACTTTCTTCGAGGATGCGGACTACGAGACATATCTTTCCCTGATGCGGGAATGGTGTGGGAAAGCGGGGGTGGAGATATGGGCGTATTGTTTGATGCCGAATCATGTGCATCTGGTTGCGGTGCCGGAGAGAGAACAGTCGCTGGCGCGAGGCATCGGTGAAGCGCATCGGCGCTACACGTGTCATATCAATTTCAGGCAAGGCTGGAAGGGCTATCTGTGGCAGGGCCGTTTTGCCTCGTTTCCGATGGATGAGGAATATCTGTTGGCGGCGGTGCGTTATATCGAGCTGAACCCTGTGCGCGCAGGACTGGTCGATCGCCCGGAGGATTATCGTTGGAGCAGCGCACGAGCACATCTTTCGGGTCGGGATGATGAACTGGTGAAGACGAAGCCGATGCTGGATCGGGTAAGCGATTGGTGCGAATTGCTGGCAAGTGGCGACCAGCGGTTGTTCGACGAGCTTCGCAAACACGAGCGTACGGGCAGGCCTCTGGGCTCGGAAGGTTTTATCGAAAGGCTGACGTCACTTACCGGCCGGGATCTGGTGAGAAAGAAGCCAGGAAGGAAAAGAAAAAGCGATAAATAGGTGTTCTGTCCCTTTATTGATGTACCTGTAATGGCATAACATTTTGCCAGGGCATACGGCGGATTTCCGGTGAGATTGAGACATTGCGGAAAGGGGACAGGCTCATCAGAAGATAATCACAAATGCATTGAGTAAAATTACCTTGAGTATTGAGTAGTTTGTAATTACAGTCGGTTCCATGTTTTACCGTCCTGTATTTCAGCAGTTAAGCGAGCGCCTGCTTGAGCCGCGCCGGTTTATTCAGGTGCTGGCCGGGCCAAGGCAGGTGGGCAAAACCACGCTTGCCCGGCAATTGCTTGAATCGTTGGCATGTGAATCGCATTTTGCATCTGCCGATGCCTTAATGCAGGGGGACAGGCAATGGATTGCCCAGCAGTGGGAAATCGCCCGGTTGAAGCTGGCGAACAGCCAGGCTGATGAAGGTCTGTTGATTCTGGACGAAGTGCAAAAAGTTTCGGGCTGGTCAGAGCAGGTCAAGGCATTGTGGGATGAAGACTCGCGCAACAACCTGCCTTTGAAGGTGATCATTTTGGGTTCATCGCCGCTGTTGGTTCAGCGCGGGCTTACGGAAAGTCTGACCGGGCGTTTTGAGGTTACTGCGATTCGGCACTGGTCATTTGCTGAAATGCGTGATGCGTTTGATATGTCGCTGGACGAATATGTTTATTTTGGCGGCTATCCGGGTGCGGCATCGTTGCGGAGCGACGAAGGCCGCTGGCAGAGCTATGTTCGGGAAGCATTGATTGAAACGACGATTGCAAAAGATATTTTATTGATAACCCAGGTGAACAAGCCAGCCCTGCTGCGCCAGTTGTTCTATTTGGGTTGCAATTATTCGGGCCAGATTCTTTCCTATCAAAAGATGGTCGGGCAAATGCAGGATGCCGGCAATACCACCACGCTGGCACATTATCTGGAGCTTCTTGCCGGAGCAGGAATGCTTGGCGGGCTTGCCAAATATGCCGGGCAGAAGGTGCGCCAGCGGGGCTCCAGTCCCAAATTTCAGGTGATGAACATGGCGCTGATGTCTTCTTTGGCCAATTCGTCGTTTGGGCAGGTGCGAGGCCATCCTGAGATGTAGGGCAGGTGGATAGAGTCAGCGATCGGTGCGCATCTGATCAACAGTGCGATAGCGCACGGCTTTGAGTTGTTCTATTGGCGTGAACGAGGACGCGAAGTGGATTTTGTGGTGCGTTATCAGGGGCGTGTGTTGGCGATTGAAGTCAAAAGCCATAAGCGACAAACAGCTGTGCCCGGCATGGATGCATTTGTGAAGGCATTCAAGCCTGATAAAGTCTTGCTTATCGGTGGCGGTGGGCTTGATGTGGAGACATTTCTGGCGATGGATGCCAAGCAGTGGCTGCCGTAAAGACACGCATTGATGCCGCTGCCGGTATGCAAGCTTATGGTAAAATCCGATTCCTGTGTTCTGATCAGGGCGCGTAGCCAGCGCCTGGTGCAGAAAAAATGGGCACCCCTGATGAAAGGGATGCCCATGATGTCGGTTGAACGACGGATTATTGCGTCAGCAAGGCATTGATCCGGCGCACGAAGCCGGCCGGATCTTCCGGCAGGGCGCCTTCGGCCAGTACGGCCTGATCGAACAGGATGTTCGCATAATCACCGATCTTCTCTTTCGAGCGCATTTTCGCCAGCCGTTTGACCAGTTCGTGATCCGGATTGATCTCCAGAATCGGTTTGACCTCCGGTACGTTCTGGCCCGCCTGTTTGAGGATGCGCTCCATGTTCGTGCTGATGTCGAACTGGTCGGAGACCAGACAGGCAGGTGATTCGGTCAGCCGGTCGGTCGGGCGTACATCCTTGATTTTATCGCCCAGCACCTCACGAATCTTCTTCACCGCCGGTTCGATCTCCTTCGCCTTTTCCTCGCGGGCCTTCTTCTCTTCCTCGGCCTGTGCTGCATCGCCGATGCCGGAAAGATCGAGTTCGCCCTTGGTGATCGACTGCAGTTTCTTGCTGTCGAACTCGGTTAAGTGCGAGGTCAGCCATTCATCGATGCGGTCATGCAGCAGCAGGACCTCGATGCCTTTCTTGCGGAAGGCTTCCAGATGAGGGCTGTGCTTGGCTGCGGCCAGCGTTTCGGCGGTGATGTAATAGATCGTATCCTGACCTTCGAGCATGCGCCCGACATAATCCTCCAGCGATACCGTCTGCTCATCCGAGTTCGTGGAGGCAAAGCGCAGCAGCCGGGCAATGCGCTCGCGGTTGGCGAAGTCCTCGATAATGCCTTCCTTCAGGCAGTTGCCGAACTCCTGCCAGAACGTGGCGTAATCGGTATGCTCATCGTCCGCTTCTTTCGCCATGTCTTCCAGCATGCCGAGGATGCGCTTGGTGGCGCCCTTCTTCATGGCCTCCATGGCCGGGCTCTGTTGCAGGATTTCGCGCGAGACGTTCAGCGGCAGGTCGTTACTGTCCATCACGCCGCGCACGAAGCGCAGGTAGCGCGGCAGCAGTTCGTCCGTGGCTTCCATGATGAAGACGCGGCGCACATAGAGTTTGACGCCGTGCCGGGATTCGGCATGCCAGAGGTCGAACGGCGCATGCTTCGGCAGATAGAACAGCAGGGTATATTCGTATTTCCCTTCCAGTTTCTGGTGCAGATAGCGCAGCGGGTCCTCGAAATCGTGACCGATATGCTTGTAGAAATTGATGTAGTCCTCTTCACTGAGTTCGGATTTCGGCCGGGTCCACAATGCCGAGGCCTGATTGACCGTCTCGATTTCCGGCGCCTTGGCCTCTTCGCCTTCGGCTGCCGGTGCCGGGGTGGACATCATGCGGATCGGGAAGGGGATGTGATCCGCATACTTGTGGATAATGGACTTCAGACGCCAGGGGTCGAGGAATTCATCGGCATCCTCGCGCAGATGCAGCACGATCTCCGTGCCGCGCTGTGCTTTCTCGACGGTTTCCAGCACATATTCGCCATCACCGGTCGATTCCCAGCGCACGCCATGCTCCTTGCCGAGGCCCGCGCGGCGGGTGGTCAGCGTGACCTTGTCGGCGACAAGGAATGCGGAATAGAAGCCGACGCCGAACTGACCAATCAGATGCGCGTCCTTTTCCTGATCGCCGGAAAGCTGGCTGAAGAATTCACGCGTGCCGGAGCGGGCGATGGTGCCGATATTTTCAATGACCTCCTCGCGATCCATGCCGATACCGTTATCGCGCACCGTGATCGTACGCGCATCCTTGTCCACGTCGATGAACACATGCAGGTCGGCATCGCCTTCATACAGCGCATCATCGGTGGTTGCCTCAAAGCGCAGCTTGTCTGCGGCATCCGAGGCATTGGAAATCAGTTCGCGCAGAAAGATTTCCTTGTTGGAGTAGAGTGAATGGATCATCAGATCCAGCAGTTGCTTGACTTCGGTCTGAAAACTCCGTGTTTCCTTGTTGACGGTCATGGTTTCTCCTCATTGATGTTTCGTTCAGAACGGGATGCGTAGGGTTTGTTTCAGTTCATTTCAAGGGGCGGAAGAATTTTTCTCCATGCCTGCAGTTTCCCGGTGAAATTCATGCGGGCATGGGCCGGGCTGGTCGAAGGCAGGGTATGGCGGGGAAGCTCCTGCCAGTCTGCTGGCAGGCCGGGCAGGACCATCCGGCGATACATTTCCTCGGCCTTGCGGCCGTTGAAGAAGACCGCCCGGATCGCGTGATGCGAGGCGAACAGCGTGGCGAAATCGTTGGCGACGACGCTGTCCATGCGGATATGCTGATCCATGCTGCCGGGGCGAATACACTGGTGCGCCACATCCCAGAGTGCGATATGTCGTTGTTTCAGTTGTTGCAGTCGCAGGGCATAGGGAAGGGTTCGGGCAATGCCGAATAACTGTTCCATGATCGGCCAGAAGGCATTGGCCGGATGGGCATAATATTCATGGGCGGCGAGCGAGGCCCGGCCGGGCATGGAGCCCAGGATAAGAATCCTCGCCGAATGATCCGCACAACAGGCAAAACCGGTCTCCTTCATCAGGCCGCAACCGTGCGATGGCGGTTGCGAAATGGCAAGCGCTGTCTCAGCTGACCAGTGACTGAATCAGAAAAAATCCGGCCAGTGAACCGGCTGCGAGAATAATATCGAGTTCCATCATTGTACGTCCTCCCGTTCCCTTGGTAACGGGGCGAAGCATGGGCTGCTGATACGGGCTCGGCTGTGCGCCAGCTCACATTGCGTTTTTTCCATGCGCTTTACAGCTGCTATAATAATGACGATTGAGGGAGGGCAGATGATACATTCAACAAACAAACTTGATGAGTATATTGGTTACGTAAAAACACGGCGAGGCTATTTCAATCTTGTCACGGAGGGGGACTCGTGGTTCGGCTACCCTAAAAGCGGATTGGCGCTGGGGCATACCGGGACGAATATTATTGACCATATCGAGCGATCGCCCCTGAAGCCGAATGTGCTTCGACTGGAATTCAGTGGTGATGAGGCTGTCGCCATCATGGCGCAGGAACAGCGACACAAGCTGTATCAGGTATTTCATGGCCTGCGTCAGAAAGAATACCGGAGAAAGGCCTCCTCCCGGGTGAGTTATATTCCGAGTTTCATTTTATTTTCTGCCGGCGGAAACGATATCGTCGGTGATGCGGATTTGCCGCTATTGTTGCGGGACTGGAACAAGGTCAGGCATCGCCTGCAGGCGGCAGGTCAGGATGTCGATCTTGAGGCTATGGATGAACACAGCCCGGCCGGTCGCCGCAAGCTGGAGGTGCTTGCCCGGGCCTGTCTGCGTGAAAAGCATCTGCAGCTCAGAATTCAACAAATTGAACTGGCCTATCAGGAACTGATTTACTTCCGTGATTACTTCTTTTGCGAGCAGCCGAACGATCCGTCAGCTACAAGGCCGTGGATACTGACGCATGGCTATGACTATTTTGTACCCAGGGATGTTTCCTCGCGCTTTTTCGGCTACAAGCCGGGCCCCTGGGTGATTAACCATCTTCGGGACAGCCATATCGAGGAGCGAAGGGAATGTGGCGGCGATCCTGCCAATGCCAAACTGCAGCGGGCGATCGCTCGTTTTCTGATCGATCAGCTCAATGCCCGTCTGGATGCGTTGGCGGGCAGTAATCCCTTTTTTCATAAGGTTGAAACGGTGGGGCTGCTGCAGGAAGACGAATGGCGCGATGAAATTCATCCAACCCCGGAAGGATTTGCCAAAATCGCCGAGGCATTTGTCACGGCCATGAAGCATTTGGGCCGGCCCTAGTGCAGCGCGGCGCGCCAGGGAAGCCCGCGCACGATTTCGGCCTCGGCTGCGGCGATTTCGTCCAGGCGGCTGTAAGC
>WFNX01000122.1 GCA_015488375.1 Mariprofundaceae bacterium
TAATGGAACCGCTCGGCCACATCCCGCCGCGCGAGTTCGAAGAAAATTATTATCGACAGACTCAGTATCAGAAAGCAGCATGACGACTCAAACAAAAATGCCTCCGATAAACTCGGGGCGATTCATATCAACTGATTGTTTCCTACCGTGAAATGAACCGGGCCAAGTTCAAGGTTATCCACGAAATGGAAAATCATCTTCCGTTCAAGGCATTCGATGCTGAATGGGAAGCTGTCGAGCATGGCAGGAACCCGAAGAAGTACCGGCCATACACCAACATCGAATCAGCAGTTCCCCGGGTGTTTATGATACTGCACGGGCTGTTGCTGATTGCGCAGCTACTGAGGTAGGCCATCAGGATTTATCGTGCCTTTTATTCGCCGCGATAGGGGCGCAGCACCCAGACGTAGAGCAGTGGCGTGGAGAACAGCGACAGCAGAATGGTATCCACGGCTGCTTCAAGTAACGGGTTCAGTTCGATATGGAAAAAGACGAAGCCGTTCATGATGGAGAATTCGACGACAGAGATAATGGTCATGATGCGCAGGATCAGTTGTCTGGTGCTCAGGGTTCGATAGATCATGTGGCCGCCTTGGTCGCAATGGTGCTGTTCTTCAAGCGTAGTTGAGATAATCGGGATTGCAACCTGCGTCCGCGCTTGCTTTGTCATCGACGTGTCACATCAAAAGGCTTGGCAATTGGCGAGAGTGCCGTATAGTGGCGCGGTTGAGTGATGAGTGCAGCTGTCTGCTGTTTGGTTCTGGAAGTCTTCGGATGATGACAGTGACTCCGGTTTCACTGATTGGTTCAATGTTAATTTGATTGAAGACAGAGGTTTTTTTCTAGATGAATATATATGTTGGTAATATTTCTTTTCGGACCACCGAAGATGATTTGATGGATCTTTTTGGCGAATTCGGCGATGTTTCGTCGGCCAAAGTGATCACGGATCGTGAATCCGGTCGCAGCCGTGGCTTTGCATTTGTTGATATGGCAAATGACGAAGAAGGCCAGGCGGCAATTGATGCCCTGAATGGTCAGGAGCACCAGGGTCGTAATCTGACCGTCAATGAGGCACGTCCGCGTCAGCCGCGCTACTGATTTTATAAATCGTGTGTTTCTGAATCCGCCCCGGTTAACATCGGGGCGGATTTTTTTGTTTCAGGAGGGGTGACATGGACGTGTTGTGCGTAGGTCATGCATCCTGCGATATTACAATGTCCGTGCCGCATCATCCGGCGGCGGATGAAAAAATGCGGGCCACGGCTATGACCGTATGTGGCGGAGGGCCGGCGGCAAACGCGGCCGTGCAGGTCGCGCGGCTGGGAGGAGCGGCGGCTTTTGTCGGTGCGCTTGGCCGGGATGTGTTCGGTGCAATGCATGGCCGGGAGTTGCAGCGGGAAGGCGTGGATACGCAATGGGTTGTATGGGATGGCGACACGCCCTTGTCGCAGATTCTGGCCAAGCCCGACGGCAGTCGTTGCGTGGTGAATTTCAGGGGCGATCATCCCTGGCTCGCGGCCGACGCGCTGCCGCTGCATGATTTTGCCGCCCGTGTATGGCTGTTCGACGGGCATGAGCCATTGCTTTCCGTGCGTATGCAGGAGCTGGCAGAAGCGCGTGGCATTCCGACGGTGCTGGATGCGGGTTCTGTCCATGCAGGCACGGAGCGTCTGGCTTTGCGTGTGCATGACTTGGTCGCCTCACAGCGATTTGCCTGCGATTATTGTGGTGTAAGCGATCCGGGGCGGGCCTTGAGCCTGCTGGCGGAACGGCGCGATCGTGTGGTTATCACGCTGGGAGAACAGGGGTTGTTGTGGTGGCGCAATGGTGAATCGGGCCATGTGCCGGCATTTGAGATTGATCCGGTGGACAGTACCGGCGCCGGCGATGCCTTCCATGGCGCCTATGCGCTGGGCCTGGCCCGCGGCATGGACTGGCTGCCCCTGTTGCATTTTGCTGCGGCGGCCGGCGCGCTGGCGTGCACGCGGCTTGGCGCGCGTGCGGCATTGCCGGATCGGCAGGCCGTTGCGGATCTTTTGGCTTCGGGCTTGGCAGCATCCCCCTCTCTGATCTAAGCTAGGGCTATGCAGAAGATTCTGGTAAGCGCGTGTTTGCTGGGCGAGAGGGTTCGATACGACGGCAAGGATTGTGAGCAGGAGGGGTTGTTGCGCCAGTGGGAGCAGGAAGGGCGCGTGGTTCCCTTTTGCCCGGAGACCGAAGGCGGATTGTCTGTGCCCCGTCCTGCCGCCGAGATTGAGGGAGGTGATGCCGAGTCGGTATTGCAGGGCAAGGGGCGTGTGCTGCGCGGCGATGGCGTGGATGTGACCGATGCCTTTCTGGCCGGTGCGGAGCAGGCACTGGCCGATTGCTGGCGGCATCAGATCAAGATTGCCATTCTCAAGGAAGGCAGCCCTTCCTGCGGCGTTTCCCGTGTGAATGACGGCTCCTTTTCCAAAACGAAAGTGGCGGGGCAGGGCGTGACAACGCGTTTGCTGGCCCGGCATGGTATTTCCGTATTTCATGAACATCAGGTGACGGAGGCGGCCAGGCGCCTGGCGGAACTGGAACATGACTATGGCTGAGTGGCGCTTGCGTTCGGTGCTGTTGCCTTTGCTGGTGTGCATATGGACACCGTCCGCGCATGCCTATGAGCCGGACAGGCATGATTATGATCTCAATGGCGATGGCCGGGTGACGTTTGAAGAGTTGATGAACTCGGCAGGCAAGGGCAGTGGCAAGATGCTGCAGAAGCTGGAGCCGCTGGCACGCAAGGCATTTAATGCCGCGGATCGCAACGGGGACGGCGTGCTGTCGTCAGAAGATTTTGATGATTTCAGGGAGGGTATGCAGCGCCTGCGGCGCTGGCTGGATCATCTGCTGGATGGCATGCATCAACATGATGCGCCTGCTGCCGGAGAAACGCAGGCCTGAACTATCAGCACTGGCGTTGGCGCCATATCTGTCTGTTTTCTGTCAGGGATATCGCTGTCGTGTTGTGCGCCGGCTCACGGAAAGTCGTCGCTGCATGGATATGGTCACGGCATTCCCCTGCACAGGAGGGCGCCATGGCCAGTTTCCAGACGCATATTACGGTTGCCGGTGCGGTATCACTGGCTGCTGCAGGCGCATGCGTGCAATTCGGCCTGGCCAGTGAACCCCAGGCCCTGTTATTGCTTGGGCTGGGAACCGTCGCCGGCATCTTGCCGGACGTCGATTCGGATCATTCCATTTCCATTCGCATGGTGTTCGGCCTGCTGAGTTTTGCGACGGCCATCGCGCTGGTCTTTGCCCTGGTGGAGAAACAGCCGTTGCCGATATTGCTGACGCTGGCCATGCTGGGCGTGGCCGTGGTGCGCATGGTTGTTTATCCCGCGTTTGCACATCTGACCGTACATCGCGGTCTGTTTCATTCGGTGCCGGCGGCCATACTGGCCGGCCTGATAACGGTATTGCTGGGCGAATGGCTGCTGGGCTGGTCTGCCGGGCTGTGCTGGCTGGCCGGTCTGTTTACCGGCGGCGGATATTTGCTGCACCTGCTGCTCGATGAAATTTACAGCGTGAACCTGGCCGGTCACCGGCTGAAGGCCTCGTTTGGCACTGCGCTGACATTATTCAGCCGACGCGAGTGGCAGGGCTATGTGGTTCTGTATGTGGCGGTATTCTTGGGGGTCCGGCTATTGCCCTGGCCGCTGCATTGGCCGTTGTTGTAACCATGCGCTGATTTTGCATCGCATGGCCTTCATGAGGCATTCGGGCTAGGCTGCGGCCATGCCAAAAATCCTTTTCCATTTCGGCGAGTTGTCGCTCAAGGGTAAAAACCGCTCCCGCTTTGAGCAGCAAATGGCTCGCAATATCAAACAGATTATCCGACCGGTGCTGGTGCCCGGCGGTTTTCATCGTGAGCATGGGCGGATGCGCGCCGATCTCACGGAAATTCCGTCAGGGTTGCTGGATGAACTGGCGCTGATTCCGGGCATCCGGAATTTCTCGGTGGTGCATGAGGCTCCGCTGGAGTTGGCGGCCATGCAGCAGGCGGCGGCGGATGCCGTGCGCAGCGATCATGGCGAAGATGTGCAGGGGCGTCCGTTTCGGGTCTCGGCACGTCGCGGCAACAAACAGTTTCCGCTGACCAGTCCGGAACTGAATTTCGAGATTGGCGGTTATCTGAAGACACAGCTCGGCCTGAAGGTGCAACTGGACGACCCGGACATCGATGTGCATGTCGAGGTCGGCAAGGATGCGGCTTATATCTATACCCGCAAAATCAGCGGTATCGGCGGCCTGCCCGTCGGTTCGGCCGGGCGCGGTGTGGTGCTGTTTTCCGGTGGTATCGATTCGCCGGTTGCAGCCTATGCGATGATGAAGCGTGGCATGAATGTAACGTTAGTTCACTGTTATAACAGCACAATTAACCGTGATTTCAGCAAGATACGCGATCTTGCCCGGCAGCTTTCCCGTTATCAGGGACGGTTGACCTTGCATCGGGTTGATCTGGAAGAATTTCAGCGCCATGCCATTGCACTGGTACCGGCGGAATATCGCATGATCATCTATAAACGCCAGATGATACGCGAGGCGGCGAAGATTGCCGATCGTATTCAGGCCCAGGCGCTCGTCACCGGCGATTCGCTGGGGCAGGTCGCCAGCCAGACGCTGGGCAATATCCGGGCGATTTATGATGCAGCGGAATTGCCGCTGTTGCCGCCGCTGATTGCCTGGGACAAGGAAGAAATTATTGCCCTGGCGCGGCGTATCGGGACCTACGATATTTCGATCGAGGAATATTGCGATATCTGTTCGTTTCTGATCGCCCGGCACCCGGAGACGCATGGCAAGCCGGCGACGGTCGCAACTCTGGAGGCCGGGTTGCCGATCGGGACGCTGGCATCGCCGGTCATCACGGAATATTTCGATGCCGGGGAATCCCTGCCGGCAAGGCAATAGCAAGCCGGCGGATTGTCGCGCCGTCGATTTCTCATAAGTCGGACAGACTGCTAGGGTTGCGGCGGATTGAAGGAGTGAGCATGGCAAAGGAAAAACTCTGGGGCGGGCGCTTTGCACAGGCGACCGATGAACTGGTGGAACAGTTCAATGCATCCATTGATGTCGATGCGCGCATGTATGCCGAGGATATCGAGGGCTCGCGCGCCCATGCGCGCATGCTTGGCCGGCAGGGAATTCTCAGCGATGAGGATGTGGCGGCGATATTGCAGGGGCTGGATACCGTACAGGCGGAGATCGAGGCCGGAGATCTGACCTTTTCGGTGGCTCTGGAAGATGTGCACATGAACATTGAGGCCAGGCTGACTGAATTGATCGGCGATGCCGGCAAACGTCTGCATACCGGGCGCAGTCGCAATGACCAGGTGGCGACGGATACGCGATTATATCTGCGCCGGCGTTGTGATGAGATCATTGCGCAGATCCGTCGTTTGCAATCCGTGCTGGTGACGCTGGCGCAGACTCATGCGGACACCATCATGCCCGGTTTTACCCATTTGCAGACCGCGCAGCCGGTAACGCTGGGTCATCATTTGCTGGCCTATACGGAAATGCTGCATCGTGATGCCGGTCGTTTTGCCGATGCGCGTGCGCGCATGAATCAGTGCCCGCTGGGCAGTGCGGCACTGGCCGGGACGACATTCGCGATTGATCGGGAGATGACGGCAGCCGCGCTGGGCTTTGACCAGCCCTGTCAGAATTCGCTGGATGCAGTGTCTGATCGCGATTTCATTATCGAATTGCTGTCGGCTGCGGCGATTACGTCTGTGCATTTGTCCCGTTTTTCCGAGGAGCTGATCCTGTGGATGAGTGCGCAGTTTGGCTTTGTCGAATTGCCGGATGCCTATTGCACGGGCTCCAGTATCATGCCGCAGAAAAAGAATCCGGACATGCCGGAGCTGGTACGCGGCAAGAGCGGCCGCATTATCGGCGGCCTGGTGGCCATGCTGGTTACATTGAAATCGCTGCCGCTGGCTTACAACAAGGATATGCAGGAAGACAAGGGCGCGGTCTTTGATGCGCTGGATCAGCTGCAGGGATGTCTGGCGATTTTTACGGCCATGCTGCCCGGCATGAAGGTGCATGAAGAGGCCATGCGTCGGGCCGCGGCGGCAGGCTTTGCGACGGCGACGGATCTGGCCGATGCGCTGGTACGTGCCGGTGTGCCGTTTCGTGAGGCGCATGCCATTGTCGGCAAGTCGGTCGCCTGGTGTATCGAGCATGATATCGAATTGCACGAGCTGGATGCGACCGCCTGTGCGGCGATTGATGCGCGTCTGCAGCCGGCAATGGTGAGCGCCCTGTCCGTGGATGCCTGCGTGCGCGCGCGCGATCATGTCGGCGGCACGGCGCCCGACCAGGTCAGAAAACAGGTACGATGGTGGAAGGAGCGTTTGGATGAAGTATAAAGGATGGGCCCTGTTATGGCTGTTGCTGTTGTCATCCTGTGGTTTCAAGGATGCCCCGCAGATTGCAGAACATGAGCAGGCGACGGTGACGCCGCAGATTGTGGATCTGCATTATGAGGTGACCGGCCCGGCACTGAAGCTGGAATTCGTGTTGCAGGGAAACCCTGCCGGCGTCGGCTACCAGATCGACCGCACGGAAGTTGACCCTTATTGCCAGTGTCCGGGCATGTGGCGCCGTTATTATGAACAGGAACCCTATGCCAAGCAGGTGGGTGAGCGGTTGACGAAATTGCTGAATTTGCGTACCCGGGAGCATGATTTTCTGTTCCGTATCCGCGCCGTGGATGTGGACGGGCATTTCGGGCCGTGGAGTGAGCCGATCAGGGCGCATGCCGTGGATCTGATGCGTGACTGATTCGGTGAAAACCGCGCAGCCGCGGCTGGAGCAGCTCGGGGATTACCCGTTTGCGCGACTGCGCATGCTGCTGCATGAGCTGAGCCCCAACCCGGATCTGGCGCCGATCGATGCCGGCGCCGGCGAGCCGCGTCTGCCGCTGCCGGGGTTTGTCGCACCGACGCTGCAGCAGTCCATGCAGGGCTTCTCCAAGTATCCGCCGACCTCGGGCACAATGCCCTTGCGGCAGGCGATGGCCGAGTGGTTGCAGCGGCGTTTTTCGCTGCGTTCGCTGGATGCGGCGAGTCAGGTGCTCAGCGCCAACGGCACGCGCGAGGCCCTGTTTTCGGTGGCCCAGGCGCTGGTGAATCCGGAGGCGGGCGAGAAGCCGTATGTGCTGATGCCCAATCCGATGTATCAGATCTATCTCGGCGCTGCGGTGCTGGCCGGGGCCGAGCCCTGGCTGATGCCGTGTACGCAGGAGTCCGCGTTTGCGCCGGATCTTGAGCGGGTGCCGGAGCAGGTGTGGCGGAAGACGGCCTTTGTCTATGTTTGTTCGCCATCCAATCCGACCGGCTGGATCGCCGATGGCGCGTATTACCGGCGCCTGCTGGAGCTGGCCGATGCCCATGATTTTGCGATTGTCGCTGATGAGTGTTATTCGGAAATCTACTGGCAGCAGCGGCCGGTCGGCCTGCTGGAGGTGTGCGCGCAGATCGGTCGAGACGATTATGCCCGTTGCCTGGTTATGAATTCACTGTCCAAGCGCTCGGCCCTGCCGGGACTGCGCAGCGGCTGTATTGCCGGTGATGCGACGTTGATCGCGCGCTTTGCCCGGCTGCGCAGCTATACGGGGCCGGCCACGCCATTGCCCCTGCAGCAGGTGGCCATGGCGGCATGGCGCGATGAGACGCATGTGGAGCGCCATTTGCAGGTTTACCGGCAGAGTCTGCGGGCCTTTTTTGAGGCCTATGGCGAAGGCACGTATCCGGCCGGCTCGTTCTTCGTCTGGCTGCCGGTGGAGGACGGGGAACGCTTTGCCCGCGCGGCCTATGTGCAGCAGGCGGTGACCCTGCTGCCGGGCGCCTATTTATCGGCGGAGGACGCCGATGGCCGGAACCCCGGCACGAACTATGTACGCGCCGCATTGGTGGACGGGCCGGAGATGGCGGCAGAGCTGGCCCGACGCCTGCGGTCGATAAGGATGTAGCATGCAGTTACCCGCAAACGTGGAACAGGAACTGAAGCGTCGCGCAGCCGATGGGCGAACGCTCAATGTGTATGTGTATGATACCCGTCCGATGCGCGAGAAGATCGCCCTGCTGGGCTGCATCATGCCCGCTGAGGTGGATATCTATTATGCGATGAAGGCCAATCCGCATGTCGCTTTTCTGCGGGCGGCACGGGAAGCCGGTGTTCGCGGCATCGAGATCGCCAGCCTGGGCGAGGCGGAGAAGGCCGTGGCTGCGGGCTTCGCGCCGGAACAGCTGATTTATACCGGGCCGGGCAAAACCGTTGAGGAGCTGGAATGGGCCGTGCGCCAGGGCATTCGCACGGTGCATATCGAGTCGCTGCTGGAGGCGCACCGCTTGCAGGCCATCTGTCAGCGGCTGGGCCGGCAGCAGGATATCTTGCTGCGCATCAATGCGAATTTCGATATTCATGAAGCGCAGACGACGTTTTCCGGCGGCTCCAAGAAATTCGGCGTGGATGAGGAAAAGCTGGATCAGGTGCTGCCGCAGATTCTGGCACTTTCCGCCCTGCGTTTCCGCGGCCTGCATGTTTATGCGGCATCCGGCGTGCTGCGTGTCGGGGATCTGCTGAAAAACTGCGAGCTGGTGTTCGGCATGGCGCGCGATATTGAGGAGAATTATGCGGGGGTTCGCTGCGATATCATCGATTTCGGCGGCGGTTTCGGCGTGGACTATCTGGAGACGGGCCGGGATTTCGATCCCGCAGCCTATGCCGAGGGCCTGCGTGCCTTAAC
>WFNX01000123.1 GCA_015488375.1 Mariprofundaceae bacterium
CTCCGCCTTGTCCATGATCGGGCGATCGGATTTGCTGCCCATCAGGATCAGAACCTTGATTGCTTCCATCTTATGCCTCCTCGCGGGCGATGGCCCGATAGCCGATATCGGTACGATAAAAACCGCCCGGCCAGTCCAGTTGTTCCAATGCGCGATACACCGTGCGCCGGGCATCCGCCACGGAATCGGCCAGCGCAGTCACCCCGAGCACGCGGCCTCCGGCATTGACGATGGCGCCGTCTTTTTCGGCCGTGCCGGCATGGAATACGGTCGTGCCTGCGGCCTCAACGGCATCCAGTCCGCCGATGCGCTGGCCTTTTTCAAAGCTGCCCGGATATCCGTCGGATGCTACGACGACGCACAGGGCCGGCCGGGGGTCCCAGTCCAGCGTGATGCCATGCGGCCGTTTTTCGGCAGCGGCCAGCAGCACTTCGCCGAGGTCGGAACGCAGTCTGCTCATCAGCGGCTGGCATTCCGGATCGCCGAAGCGCACATTGAATTCCAGTGTTTTCGGTCCGTCCCCGGTCAGCATGACGCCGGCATACAGGGTGCCGATGAACTCAATGCCGCGGGCCTTCAAGGCGGCGATAATCGGTCGGGCAATGGTTTCCAGCACCGTATCGGCAATCTCGGGCGTGACGCAGGGGGCCGGCGAGTAGGCGCCCATGCCGCCGGTATTCGGCCCCTTGTCACCATCCAGCAGCGCCTTGTGATCCTGGCTGGAATCCAGCGGCAGAATCGTGTCGCCGGAAACGATAAACAGGCAGGAGGCCTCCTCGCCGACCAGGCATTCCTCGATGACGACCTGGGCGCCGGCCGCGCCGAAGGCATTGCCGGAAAGCATATCGCGCGCGGCGTTGACGGCTTCCTCAACGCTCTGCGCCACAATGACGCCCTTGCCGGCGGCAAGGCCCGATGCCTTGACGACGATCGGTGCGCCCCAGGCACGAATGCAGGCTTCGGCCGCATCGGCATCGGTATGGGTTTCAAAGCGCGCCGTCGGCACGCCGGCTTCGGCCATCAATGCCTTGGAAAAGGCCTTGTTGCCTTCCAGTTCGGCCGCCGCCTGATCAGGGCCGTAAACGGCAAACCCTTCGCTGCGCAGGCGATCGGCCAGTCCTTTCACCAGCGGGGCTTCCGGGCCAACCACCACCAGTGCCGGCTGCTCTTCGCGCGCCAGTTGCATCAGCCCGTCAATATCTTCCGCAGCGACGGCAATGCAGCGCGCCTCGCGGGCAATACCGGGATTACCCGGCGCACAGATGACTTCACTGACGGAAGCCGAGCGTTTCAGCTTCCAGCATAATGCATGTTCACGGCCGCCACCGCCGACTACCAGTACTTTCATAGTGATCACTCCCTGGCGGGCAAATTTCTGCAGAGCGCGAACGCTAGCAAGTTTGTTCGCGATGTGCAGCGGGGCATTCAGCCGGTTGAGGATAATGTTTGCAATCCCCCGTGACCGGGCGGACAATGCGCGCGAAATCAACCATACCTCGCTCAGCCGGGGATATTAGAGGTGACCAGATGAGTGGACTTCCCAACTGTCCGCAGTGTAATTGCGAATATACCTATGAAGATCGTGGCATGTTTGTATGCCCGGAATGCGCGCATGAATGGACGGCTGCCGATGCAAGCGCGGCCGAAGAAGAGCATGGCTTTGTCGTGCGCGATGCCCATGGCACCGTGCTGCATGACGGCGATACGGTCACCATTATCAAGGATCTGAAAATCAAGGGCTCCTCGGCCGTGGCCAAGGTGGGCACCAAGGTCAAAAATATTCGCCTTGTGGATGCCGATCATAATATCGACTGCAAAATCCCCGGCATCGGCCCGATGGGCCTGAAATCGGAGTTCGTCAAGAAGGCCTGATTTGTCCGGCAGGCACATCGTATGATGTGCCGCGCTTTCGCTATGCTTACGCCCTGCCTTCGATCGCGGCGAGAATACCGCGGATGATGTCGGTTGGCGTGGGCGGGCAGCCATGAATCACGACATCGACGGGAATGATATCCGACACCGCACCGGCAATGGCATAGTTGTCGCGCCCGAAGACGCCACAGTTCGCGGCACAATCACCGATGGCCACGACCAGCTTCGGATCCGGCGTGGCATCAAATGTCATTTCCAGCGCTGTTTTCATGTTCACCGATACCGGGCCTGTCACCAGCAGCATATCGGCAAAGCGCGGGCTGGCGGTGAAGTGCACACCGAAGCGCTCGATGTCGTAATAGGCATTGTTTGTGGCATGAATCTCCAGTTCACAACCGTTGCAGCTTCCCGCATCCACCGCACGAATGGCCAGCGAGCCTGCAAAACGCTTTCTGATTGCCGCCTCAAGCTCGCGCCCGGTCTGCTCGAAAGCATCGCTTGGCCCAAGCTCCTCGGTGATTGTGCCGACACGGGCAATCTGTCTGAGAATTCTCAACATCCCCGCCTCACAGATCGTTGCCCGAATACGAGCAGTTAAAGGATTTGTTGTTCAGCGGGAAATCCGGCACCGGCACCTCGCGCACGGCCAGTTCCAGCCCCAGCCAGTTGATCACTGACGGATCGCGTACGAAATAGCGATCGATACGCCCGGCCTCGCCGAAGCGCACCCAGGCGGCAATCTCGCCACGCCAGCCTTCGATGGCCGCAAAGCCGGACACACCGGGCTCGGGTGCCTGCCACGCAGCCCGGATAGCACCCTCCGGCATACCCTCGATCATCTCCGCGATCAGCCTTGCCGAATCAGCAATCTCCTCGAAGCGTACCCAGACGCGTGTGGCGACATCACCAAGCCTGCCCCGGGCGATGCCGACATCAAATTCATCGTAGGGCGGATAGGCCTCCTCAATGCGCTCGTCCGGATAGTCGCCCGAGGCTCGACCGGCAAAGCCCAGCAGGCCGATGTCACGCGCATCGTCAATGCTGACGGTTCCGGAGCCAATAACCCGTTCCTGAATCGAGGGGTGGTCGGCATAGATCGAGCGCAGTCGTTCGACCTCCGCGGCAATGGCCCCGGTTTGCGCTTTCAGCCGCGCCAGTTGCGCGGCGTCCGGATCTACACTGACGCCGCCGGGCACGATGGTATCGAACAGCAGCCGATGACCAAACAGCTCCTGATGCAGGCGCGCCATGTCCTCACGCAGGCGCTGCATCTGCATGTGCATGAAGGCAAAGGCCGCATCATTGCAAATGGCACCGATATCGCCGATGTGATTGGCGATGCGTTCGCGCTCGCAGAGGATGCCGCGGATGAAGCTGGCGCGCCTGGGCGGCTCGATATCGGCGGCGTATTCGCATGCCTGTGAGAAGGCCCAGGCATGGGCAATCGCGCTGTCGCCGGAGATGCGTGCTGCAAGCTTCGCCCCGCCTGTGGCATCGCGTCCCTGCATGGCACGCTCGATGCCCTTGTGCACATAGCCCAGGCGCTCCTCCATATTCAGAATTTGCTCACCGACGGCCAGAAAGCGGAAGTGCCCCGGCTCAATGATGCCGGCATGTACCGGCCCCACCGGAATCTCGTAAACGCCATGACTGGTGGATTGAACATAAGGATAATCCCCGCCGTCGGGATTGGCAGGCAAGGGTGTTCTGGCATCAAAATTGCCCCGCAGCGGATGGGCTTCCGCGGGCCAGTGCTCATGCCTGATCCAGGCACGCGCATCGGGACTGCCCTCAATCGTGATGCCGAACATGTCCGTCATGTGCCGTTCCATACGGCTGGCAGCAATATATTCCCCTGCAATGGAAGGCAGCACGGGATGATCTGCGGCCAGGGGGGTGCGCAGCAGTGCATGGCGATGTTCCGGATGCGCGAAGGCCATATAGGCATACAGGCCATGCTTCCTGCCCTGGTCCTGATCATGGCGGCCGGCTTCGGCGGCCCAGACAGCAACAAGCCGCATCTCCAGTCTTCTCGCCTCTTCGGCGGCGTGCAGCCAGTCGTGCCGGATGATCTCGAGGCATGGCATGTGCGCCGGATGATGATCCTCGAGATAGGTCGTGCGAATGCCGCGATCGCCAAGGCGTTCGGCAAACCAGGTATTGGCCAGATGTCTCATCGTACCCCCACCGATGTCGAGACGATCAGTGCCGCAGCCTGATGATACCAATCGGCCAGAAACCCCGGGATGGCAAGGCCGAGTACCAGTGCCAGCGCCAGATGAATATAAACCGGCAGCATATTCACCTGCACCGGCA
>WFNX01000124.1 GCA_015488375.1 Mariprofundaceae bacterium
GCGGGTTGCGATGCATAAGCCGGGATACGGGCGCATCCATATCCAGGTGTTCACTTTGCAGGATGCGGCGCAAATCCCCGTCGCTGATGCAACCTACCAGTTCATTGTTTTCATAAATGCCGGTAATACCCAGACGGTGTTCGCTCATTTCGACAATGGCTTCGCGCAGGCTTGCCGAGGCATCGACGCGGGGCAGTTCATCGCCGCTGTGCATCAGGTCGGCCACTTTCATCAGCTTGCGCCCGAGGCTGCCGGCCGGATGGAAACGGGCGAAATCGCTTTCCTTGAAGCCGCGACGTTTGAGTACCACCACCGCCAGTGCATCACCCAGGGCCAGGGCCGCTGTGGTCGAGGCCGTCGGCGCGAGATTCAGCGGGCAGGCTTCACGTGTAACCGGTACAATCAGCACAATGTCCGCATGCTGGGCCAGGGTGGAATCCGGACATCCGGTAATGGCGATGATATGGGCTCCCTGTCGGCGTATTTCCGGTAACAGGCCGCAGACCTCACTGGTTTCGCCGCTGTGCGAGAGGGCCAGCACAACATCATTGCCGCTGATCATGCCCAGGTCGCCATGCTGGGCCTCGGCCGCATGGACGAAGAATGCCGGTGTGCCGGTGGATGCAAAGGTGGCGGCGATTTTTTTTGCGATAATGCCGGATTTGCCCATGCCGACTACCGTCAGTTTGCCCTGCAGGGCATAGATCATTTCCACGGCGTCCAGAAAAGCCTCGTCCAGTTGCGCTTTCTGGGCTTCCAGTGCGGCAATTTCGATATCGAAGACCTTGCGCGCCTTGTCAAGCCAGTCGGTTGCAGATGTCATCGGCTACTCCCAGGCCAGCAATACGGGGGTTTGCTGCAGTTGCGCAAGCAATATGTTGCGCTGTTGTTTGAAGCGGGCCATTTCGCCGGCGGGAACGGGCTTTGATGGCACGCTCTTCAGGGTGAGCGGATTAATGGCGCGGCCACGCACGCGGAATTCAAAATGCAGGTGTGGCCCGGTGGCCAGCCCGCTCATGCCGACATAGCCGATTACCTGTCCCTGGCGCACCTTGGTGCCACGGTGCATGCCTTTGGCATAGCTGCGCAGATGGGCATAGGCTGTGGAATGCGCGGCATTGACATGACGGATTTCAATGAAGCGTCCGTAGCCGCCTTTCCAGCCGATATAGCGAATATGACCGTCACCGATGGCGCGCACGGGCGTACCCGAAGGTGCAGCATAATCGACACCGCGATGCGCACGCGTGAAGCCAAGAATGGGATGCTTGCGGCGCAGGTGAAAACGCGAGGAAATACGGGTGAATTTTACCGGCGCTTTCAGATAGGCCTTGCGCATGCTCTTGCCGTCCGGGGTGTAATATTCGCTGCTGCCATCCTTTCTGGTAAACAGCACGGCCTGATAGCGATGGCCCTGATTGATAAATTCTGCGGCCAGAATCGTGCTGCCGGAAGGGTTCCCTTCATCATCAAAATGCTCATCGTACAACACCTTGAAACTGTCGCCATCCCGCATGTCGCGGGCGAAATCGATGTCCCAGGCAAAGATATCAACCAGATTCATCGTGGTGCGGCTGTCCAGCCCTGCAATGGCGGCGCTTTCAAACAGTGAGCCGTGAATGATACCCCGGGTAAACAGGCGGCGGTGGCTGGCGCTGCGCTGGTCGATGGTTGCCTGCCATTGTTGTTGTTTGCGCATCATATGCAGTCGCGTCTGGTTATCGATGTTGTAAAACAGGTGCAGGACATCATGCGCCTGAATGGTTTTGAGATAATGGCCGGCGCGAATGTGCTTCAGGTCGTAGGTTTTTTTGGCGGCATTAATGATGCGGTAGGCTTCTCCGCCGGAAATTCCCAGGCGTTCAAGGGCTGCAATCACCGTGTCGCCACTGCGAATGGCTTCCTTGCGGATGGTTTCGTTTATTGTTTCCGATGCGGCCGGCGGCAGCCACTCTTCATGGGGGACGGATGCCCTGGCGCTGACCGTTCCCGAATTGCTGCCGATGGCCAGCAACAATGCGACGGTCAGTGCGCCGGCAAGCCAGATCAGCCAATTGCGCGAGAGGTTCGGGCGAGAAGGTGGCCGGCGGCCTTTTTTGCGCCGACTGCCTGTTCGTTTGCGCCTTCCTGAACCTGCGGATGCAGAAAAGTCCTTGTGAAATGCCTGCGACAAACTGTTGCTCCTGTTAAAACGGGCATGCTTGCCAGTTGCTGTTTGCTTGTCAAAGGGCGCGCGCCTGCCTGTGCGACGGGAAAACGGGTGTTCCAATTTCTCCGCTTAGTCCCTAGCATTGGCGCAGCAGCACGGATACCCACTGTTGCCGGATTATTCATGCGCACCCTTAGCTCAGCTGGATAGAGCGTCGGCCTCCGAAGCCGAAGGCCAGTGGTTCGAATCCACTAGGGTGCACCATTTTCCTTATTATTACAACGAATTAGAAAATGCTCCCCGGTCTGGATCATGCGCATATCAGGCACATGTGCGCAGAGAAAATGTCACTAAGCCCGGGCAGCTTTTCAAGCCTCGTCAGAATCGAAAATGATTAATATATGGATTGGATATTCATCATCAGGATAACGGACGCCCTTCACTTATATTGATGTTGCCATGAAATTGTCATGAATGGTCGTTAGGCTGTCGGTTTTGGCAGGAGAATTTCATGAAGCGTTTGATGATGATCACGGCCCTGGGCATAATGACAGGCAGTGCAACGCTGGCCGCGGCTGCCAGCTACGATTATATGATTGATCATGGCACGCCGGGCGTGATTGCCAGTGTCAGCGGCAAGGCGCGACTGGTGTTGCGTGCGGATGGCGACTGCTCATCAGTGAGCTATGAAGTTATTGCTGATGGCGTCAAGTCGCTGAGTGGCAACATGGATCTGACACATGAGCTGTCATTGCCGCTGGATTTGACGACAGTAACCTTGTCCTGTGCACAGGAGGGGATCAGGGCGCAAATCCGGCGCTGATCAGCCGGCGCGCCAGCGCTGCAAGTCATGCGGGCAGATTCTGCTCATGTCCCGAAACTGACATGGGGGTGTCATACCACTGTCACGATTCCTTCACACACTGCGCATCCTGTCCGACAGGATGGATAAAACAGTTATCCGGGAGTGGTGTGATGTACAGTTTCGATCAGCGTGCCGGCGATGATATTGAATTGCTGAAATGGGTCAGTGAACGGAATATTCATATTCCTGTGTCTGATCTGGCCTATATGCTCGGCCTGCACGAGGACGGCATGTTTACCGATGAAGAGGACGAAAATCAGGCGTATTTGCGGAACATGGCCTGATTTCGCGCGCTTTGCCAGCCTGGATTTTCCATGTCTCGGCGCATGGTCATCATGGAAAATCCGGGCTAGCATGCTGCAAATGCTTGGCAGGAGGTTGTGATGCTGCTTTCGACAACACCGGGGATTGAAGGTCATCAGGCAGAGGCATATCACGGTGTCGTGGTGGGAGAGGCAATCCTCGGGGCCAATATCTTCCGCGATATGTTTGCCGGTGTTCGCGATATTGTCGGCGGGCGTTCCGGCGCCTATGAAAAGGAACTGGCAAAAGCCCGCAGGATTGCGTTTGAGGAAATGGAACAACGGGCCGCTGAACTGGGGGCCAATGCGGTGATTGGCATCGATATTGATTATGAGGTCATCGGCAAGGACGGCAGCATGATGATGGTCAGTGTCAGCGGTACGGCGGTAAGCCTGCGCGAAGCGGCCTCATCATGAGGCAGCTGCCATCTTCCGGCGGATACGTTCAACACGGTTGCGATTGACACCGAAATCGGAATGACCCACGCGGGATGCGGAGCGGATGTGGATCACCCCCTGGATCTCATCCAGTCGCGCCTCCAGATCATCCACGAAATGAAACAGGGAAGACATAAACGTGGCATGCAGGTAATGACCATTATTGGCGGTTATGTGGCCTCCCAGGGCGGTCACTGTATCAACAAGGCGCGGCCAGTCGGTGCCTGGCAATGGGGCGACCCTGTGCGCAGTATCCGTGCCGGCCTCGCTGCTGACGCAATTGGGCGAAGTCGGGCAGGGTTTCAGCCTGCCATCAGGCAGGCCGGGTGACGGAGGCTGTTGCTGCGATTGCTGGCCCAGCAGGACAAATTTGCCGGCGACAAAGATGAATAACAGTAGCGAAATCGCCAGCCATAACCATTTCATGATCGCTGTTGCGGTTTCTCCGGACGGGCAGAAAGATTTTTGAATGCGTCGCGGTATTCATCTTTGCCGCCGAGCAGAAAGCGGGTGATAATGAACGAAACCTGCTGCAGATAGAACAGGATCAGCAACATGCCGATGGCGGACAGACCCTGCGCCCACAGCAGGCTGGTCAGGCCTTTGTCCACGAGCATGGCATAGGTGAAAAAATAGACGGACATCGTCAGCGCAATAATCACCCCCAGCCCGAC
>WFNX01000125.1 GCA_015488375.1 Mariprofundaceae bacterium
AGTTTCGGAAACATCGTATGGCATGAATTACAGGACAAGCCATATTTCCGGGCAAACACCGGAATTGCATCGGCATCTTTAGCAAAAAACGCGAGTGTTCCCACCAGCGTAAATGCACCAATGACCGCCGTCATCATTATTTTTTTCATTGGAATCTTACCCTCCATGTCAATTTCTCACCGCATCAAGCGACACAATGAACAAGAAACATTGATGCCAACCGTGGGGAGCACCGGAACGACCTCATCCAGTTCATAAAAAGCACTTGATAATCGGGTAGTTAAACAAGGCCCACTTGCCAGGGAGAGAGCTTCCGGTTTCTCAGCGATGACAACATGAGGAGAATGCGTTCCCGAAATCGGGAAATTCAGAACTCCAGTTCCATATTGATTTTGAGGTCTCCGTAGGCTGGCCCGGCATTGGTATCCATCAGCCAACCGAGCTCGAATTCAAAATCATCCCAGGGTGAAAAGGTCACCACCGGGCCAATCAAATGAGACTGCCGGGATAAAGGCAACAACTGGTTAACCCGCCCAAGATTGCCATAGGCCTCAACAGCCAGTTCCATACCTGTCAGGGCATATTGCGTTCGCCAGGCATAACCCAGTGATGGTGCTGCCGCTGACGATGCCAGCACCTGTTTCGCCCCAAGGTTCAGGATATGACGCCAGGCATCAGCATGCCATTCCAGCAGCAACTGGGCTTCAATTGCATCACTGGTTGTTGATGATGGAACCGAATGGATATATTCCACATAGATCCCGGCATCCAGGGGCAAATCATTCAGCCCCGGCAACACGAAAATGTTTTCCCATTTGCTGGCTGTATAATTCAGACCGCTACGCGCAGGCTGCTTTTCATAGACAACATAAATCCCGCTATGCCACCAGTCCGTCAGGCCTGCAGCCAACTCAATTTGCTGCCTGATTTTGCCATCCAGCAACGGATCGTTGCTTCGGACAATATCGGTTTGCGACTCCAGTTCAATTTCTCCCTCATCTGAATGAGGTGAATACACCTTTTTTGCCCAGAGCATTTGCGGTGCCATAATAAACGATATCAATAGTAGTATGCGAATCATTCCGGTCTCCTTGTTAAGGAGATATGAGCACGATGCATGCCAACCTTTCATGGCAGAAAAACATGTTCCTGCACACATCAACCATACAGGTTTTTGTCATATTTCGGGAAATCATGACCGGGAATTCCCGGCATCAGGAAAGTTATCCGTCCAGCTTGCGATACAATGTGGATAAACCGATACCAAGGCGCTGTGCTGCCTGCACCTTATCCCCGTGACAATCGGCAAGCGTTTTCAGAATCCAGGAACGCTCAAATTGTTGCAAAGCCACAGCAAGTGTCAGTTCATCTTTTTGCGTGTCCTCATTCCATTCTCCGTCAAGAATCAGCGCCCGCTCAAGATAGTTACGCAACTGACGAACATTGCCGGGCCAGGCCTGCTGTTGCAGCTGACGCGCCAGCACCATCGGCAAGTCCGTCTGATGTTTGCCCATATCCAGCGCCAGTTCATGGTAAAGACGCTCCGCCAAAGGCAAGATATCTTCCGGCCTGTCCCGCAACGGGGGGATATCGATGGTCAGAACGGATAAACGATAATAAAGGTCTGCCCTGAAGTCCTTGCCATCAATCAAATGTTGGGGATCCACATTGGTTGCCGCAATGATACGCCCCTTGAAACGCAGGCTTTTGGTTCCGCCAAGCGGACGAAAGGCACCATCATCCAGCACATGCAATAACTTGGCCTGCAATTGTAATGGCATTTCACCAATTTCATCCAGAAACAGGGTGCCATCGCCCACCTCTTCCAACAGACCTTTTTTATTGCGATCGGCTCCGGTAAAGGCGCCTTTGCGAAATCCGAACAACTCGGACTCAAGCAGGTTCTCAGGAATGGATGCACAATTAATACCGATAAATGGCTTTTCCTTGCGCCGACTACTGGTGTGAATCAGCTTGGCCAGTAACCCCTTACCCACCCCCGTTTCACCTGTGATCAGAATCGGGGCATCCGATTCCATGGCCTTTTCCGCGATATTGCGTACACGTTTCATCGGCTCGGATGACCCGAGAATGGCTAACTGACTTTCTTCCTGCTTGCGTGATGCCTTGCGCTGAACCTGCCCCTTCAGGGTCTGCATTTCCTTCAATCGATAAAGCCGGGCAAACAACTCATCAAAACGCACCGGCTTGGCAATATAATCATATGCGCCCTGACGAATCGCCTGGATGGCCAGTTCCCTGTTGCCAAAAGCCGTCATAAATATTACCGATATATCCGGATACTGATGCTGACAGCACTCGAGAATGCTGAAACCATCCCCGTCCGGCAAATGAATATCGCTCAGAACAGCATCCGGGCTTTCCCGCTCCAGCAAATCAAGGCCCTGCTGCAGGGTGGCAGCTTCCAGCACCTGATACCCCTCATCCAGCAACATCTCGCCGATCCCCGCGCGAATTCGCGCCTCATCTTCAAGGATAAGTATCAGCATCATGACTCCTCTGCGCATGCGGCATGCGCAGGCGAAAACGACAACCGGCAGCGCTATTCTCAGCCAGTTCCAGTTCACCGTGCATGCGACGCATCAAATCGCGGCTGATCGACAATCCCAGGCCCGTCCCCTTCCCCCGCGCCTTGGTCGTAAACAAAGGAGAAAAAATCTGTTCCACAATGTCCACGGGAATGCCTTCTCCTTCATCAATAATATCCAGAAATACCGAATGATCATCCCAGGCACTACAAATACTGACCGTGCCATGTGCCGGACAGGCATCGATGGCATTAAGCAGGACATTCACCAGTACCTGACGCAAAATATCCTCACTGCCTGATACGACAGGCATCGCATTCGGCACATCCACCTCAAACGACAGGGTTTTCGCCTGACGGGAAAGTCGCACCAGGCGTAAGGCGCTCTCGACAACCGCCGCGATATTGATTGTCGCATGCTCGTCGGAAGCCTGCCGGCCGAAATCCAGCACATTATCGATAATGTTTTCCGTGCGACGCAATTCACTGGCCGTCGCTTCCAGATATTGCTGCGCAGCGCTCCAATCACCTCGCTCCAGCTTGGAGCGGCAAACATCCAGTGATACCGACGCTGCTGACAGTGGATTGCCAACCTCATGGGCAATATTTGCCGTCATTAACCCCAATGCGTGCATTTTTTCCTGATGCGCGGCAAAACTTTTGGCCTCAAACAATTCGCGATCTCGCTGTTGCAGGGTGGAACCCATGCTGTTTAACGCACGGGACAGATCTCCGATTTCATTTTCGCCGAAATCCGGACAATCCGGTGAAAAGTTTCCCTTGCCGATACTTGCCACCTTGCGACGCAACAAAATCAACGGGCGCACAATGCGGCGGTACAGATACACCGTGGCACCTCCCAATAAAGAGAACAGCACCAGCAGCGACACAATAAAGTCCTCGCGCATATCCAGATGCAACCCTGACACCATGTGCATGGAATGATTGACGCTGTCATCCATATGGTGGTGCCGCTCGGACATCGTCCGGGAGAGCTTGCGCAACTCTCCATCCAGCTCCTGCATCAGGATCGGGCCTTCCATATTACCGGTCGCGAAAGGAAGTGAAAAAATACTCTCAGCCAGATCATGCATGGCGGCAAGCATCGGCTTCAGCATTCCCCTGTCATTGCTGTCCAGTCGCTCCACTGCCTGAGCAAGCAGGCTTTCGCTGACCCTGTAATTGCGAATATGCTCAAACGACCCTGTAATCAGATAATCATGAACATGTGCCACCATATCCCGCACCTGCATCTCCAGGTCGTGCAGACGGTGACTCTGCTGATTGGCTCGATCAATCTCGATCGCCATATCATGAATGGTCGCAATATCCCGCAACTGGTGCCAACCGACAAAGGCTGCAAACATAAACACCGCCAGCAACCATAATGCCAGTGTACCGAAAAGCCCCCGAAAAAGATTCACCTTGCCACCTTCTTCACCGGCCTATGGCGCTGCCAGCCCTTCGATATTGGCCAGTGCGGGAAACCACTGAATCAGCCAGCCGGAAATCATGCTGAAGCTGCCCAGAAAGATCAGCAGACCGACCAGAATCAGCAAAACTCCGGAGAGCTTTTCCACGATATCAAAATAACGCTTAAACCCCTGTGACCAGCGCAGAAACGAATCCGTCGCCAGCGCCGCCAGCAGGAACGGAATGGCCAGACCCAGCGAATAGACGCCCAGCAACATCACACCGCGGGACCATTCATCCTGCGTGCCGGCCACAGCCAGAATCGCGCCGAGAATCGGGCCAATACACGGCGTCCAGCCAAATGCAAAGGCAGCACCGAGCACCAGTGCCCCCAGCGCATGGCGGGCATTGACGCCCCTGGCCTCAAAGCGAGCTTCCATCATCAGCAACGGAATACGGATGATACCGGTATAGTGCAGGCCAAAAACAATGATAATGGCACCGGCCACCTTGCCCAGAATATCCATATGCATCAGCAGCCACTGACCGATGAGGGTCGCTGACACGCCGAGTGCGATAAAAATCAGGCTGAAGCCGGCAACAAACCATAACGACTGAATCAGGGCATGCCGGCGCACGCTTGCCGTGCGGCTGTCATGCTGTCGCAATTCATTCACCGATATGCCGGAGATATAGGATAAATAGGCTGGTACCAGGGGCAAAACACAAGGTGATAAAAAGGACAACAGGCCGGCAAGCAGGGCGCCTGCCAGGGTAACTTCAATCATTCAATACTCCCTCTTCAAAGTTTTGCATGGCGCAGACGCAATGCATTGGTAATCACCGATACGGAAGAAAAACTCATGGCTGCAGCGGCAATCATCGGGGACAGCAACAGGCCAAAGGCAGGATACAATACACCTGCCGCAATCGGCACGCCCGCCGAGTTATACACAAAGGCAAAAAACAGATTCTGGCGAATATTTTTCATCGTCGCCCTGGACAGACGCACGGCCCGTACAATACCGGTCAACTCTCCCTTGATCAGCGTCACACCGGCCGACTCCATGGCCACATCGGTACCGGTTCCCATGGCGATGCCAACGTGCGCGGCTGCCAGTGCCGGCGCATCATTGATACCATCACCGGCCATGGCCACAATCCTGCCCTCTTCCTGCAAACGCCGGATGACGGCAGCCTTCCGGTCCGGCAACACATCGGCTTCGAAACGGTCAATGCCCAGCGTTTTCGCCACGGCTGCGGCCGTGTTGTGATTATCACCGGTCAGCATCACCACCTCGATGCCATCATCGTGCAGTGCCCGGATCGCGGCCGGCGTTGACTCCTTGATCGGATCGGAAACACCAATCAGGCCGGCTACCATGCCATCCACAGCCAGGTACATCACCGTTTCGCCACGCTGCTGATGCCCGGCCACCGTATCGGCCACCGCCTCAATGCCGATCCCGCGCTCCTGCATCAAACGGGCATTGCCCAGCAGCACTTCCCGGCCTGCCAGCCGGCCTTCAATCCCCTTGCCGGTCACGGCCGAAAAATCCTCAACGGGAAGCAATTCCAGATCCCGCGCGCCGGTGCCGGCCACAATTGCCGCCGCCAGCGGATGCTCACTGGCGCGCTCCATGCTGGCGGCATATTGCAGCACCTCGGCTTCCGACAAACGATCCGTTGCGATACAGCTGGTCAACGTCGGCTTGCCTTCGGTCAGTGTGCCGGTCTTGTCCACGACGACGGTATTCACCTTTTCCATGATCTCCAGCGCCTCGGCATTTTTAATCAGCACCCCGGCAGTCGCACCCCGGCCGGTGCCAACCATGATCGAAATCGGTGTCGCCAGTCCCAGCGCACACGGGCAGGCAATGATCAGCACGGCCACGGCATTGACCACGGCATGCGCCAGCCTTGGCTCCGGCCCAAGCAACAGCCATACCGCAAACGTGATCAGCGCAATCATCACCACGGCGGGAACGAAATAGCCGGCCACGGTATCGGCCATTTTCTGAATCGGCGCGCGTGAGCGCTGGGCCTCGGCCACCATTTGCACAATCCGGGCCAGCAGCGTATCGGCACCGACATTCTCGGCACGCATCAACAGCGAACCGTTCCCGTTCACCGTAGCTCCGATCAGCGGATCGCCCGGCCCCTTCTCTACCGGAACCGGCTCACCGGTCACCATCGACTCATCAACATTGCTCGAACCTTCGACCACAATGCCATCCACCGGCACCTTCTCACCCGGGCGAATACGCAACACATCGCCGACGACCACATCTTCCAGCGGCACATCGCTCTCGGAACCATCTTCGGCCACGCGCCGGGCCGTTTTCGGCGCCATGCCCAACAACAGTTTAATCGCTTCATTGGTACGTGAACGGGCACGAAGTTCCAGCACCTGACCAAGCAATACCAGTGCGGTAATGACCGCACCGGCCTCGAAATACACATCGACCAGGCCATCCTCCATGCGCATCACCGGCGGAAACAGGCCGGGGAAAAGCAGGGCCACCACGCTGTAGATCCAGGCCACGCCGATGCCCAGGCCAACCAGCGTAAACATATTCAGGTTCCAGGTTTTCACCGACAACCAGAAACGCTCGAAAAACGGCCAGCCGCCCCATAGAATCACCGGGGTCGCAAGCACAAACTCAACCCACTGCACCATGGACATCGTCAAACCCGACGGCAACCACGCCGGCACCAGATCAGCCACCATCGCCAGCACGAAGACCGGCAACGCCAGCACGGTACTGACCCTGAAGCGGCGCGTCATATCCTCAAGTTCCGGGTTTTCCTCCTCCGCGGTGATGACTCTCGCTTCCAGCGCCATGCCGCATTTCGGGCAGGATCCCGGCACATCGCTGACGACTTCCGGGTGCATCGGACAGACATATTCGGTCTTCTGATTCAGAACCGGTGCAGCCATCGGCTCCAGCGCCATGCCGCATACCTTGCAGGTTCCCGGCCCCTGCTGTTCCTGGCCCGGACACATCGGACAAAAATACATCGCCTCCGGATCAGCTGGCTGTATGTTCTCCTCTCTGTGCGCATGGTGGCAAGCCTCGTCCCTGCCTTCAAACGCCGCGGGATCAGCATTGAATTTCTCCACGCAATGCTGCGAGCAAAAATAGTAATCATGCTCATCGTGCCGCACATGGTTCGCGGATGTGCGGCTGACTTTCATGCCGCAGACCGGATCATGTGTACAATCCTCGCCCATATAGTCCTCGGGATTCGCATTGAACTTTTCCAGGCAGTGTTCGCTGCAAAAGCGATAATCTACGCCCCGAAAGCTGCGTGCATGTGCGCTGTCATCTTCCACCTGCATACCACAAACCGGATCACTTTTCATCGTTTTCTCCTATTACCTGCTGGCTCTTCGTATAAGCAAGGCCTGTCTTGTAAAGGAGGAGGCCCTGACTCAGCACAAGGCCTCCTTCAGTTAAAAAATTTTCAGTCTTGCTCAGGGTGGTGCAATCCGCTCATGGTTTTGCGGTGCTGGGCATCAGACATGGTTGATTTTTTCCTGTCACCATCCTGTTTACTCGCCTCTCCGGCATGTTCGGGATGATGCATGCCACTCATAACCTTGCGATGCTGGGCATCAGACATCGTCGATTTTTTCCTGTCGCCATCCTGTTTGTTCGCCTCTCCGGCGTGTTCGGGGTGATGCATACCACCCATAACCTTGCGATGTTGAGCATCAGACATCGTGCCTGACTCCCCGCTACAGATTGTCGGAACTGCTATCAGCATTGCACCTGACACCAGGGCCACTCCACTCTTTTTCAGCATATCAGCCTCCTTGTTTTGGTGCCCAATGTTTTCCGGTTCTGACGGACACCGAATCAGAACTGGTTCGATAAACTTAAATTTCCGATCTCAAAATCAGGGCCTTTGATCAAATCTCATCTGCTTTATACCTTCGTCTCCATGGGATAATTCGTGTAAACACCGGGTCACCTTTGCTGGCATACACCATCGCCATAGATACAT
>WFNX01000126.1 GCA_015488375.1 Mariprofundaceae bacterium
ATGCTGCATATCGGGCAAACCCTGAAAGTACCCTCCTCCGGCGGCACGCTTGTTGCCGGCATCAATCCTCTGCTCAGCAACGGGAACCGTCTGCGCTACAGTGTGCGCAAGGGAGATTCGCTGTGGAAAATTGCCCGCCGTTTTGGCACAACGCCGGCGGCCATTGCCAAAATCAATCATATGTCGCTTAACAGCCACATCTATCCGGGCGACAAGATATGGGTGCATGCCCACCCGCGTGAAGGGTGATACGGCATTTCCATTCCCTGATGCATAAATACAGCCGTCTTCTGCCTGTCCTGCTGTTGCTGTTGATGGCCGCCTGTGAGGCTGAGCACAGTGAACAACAGGAGGCCACGGCAGTCGAAACAGTCAGTCATGTGGCGGATATCCCCGCTCGTGGTGACCGCCTGGTCACAGCCAGTATCGGCGATGCCAGCAACCTGATCCCCATGATTGCCGGTGATGCCTCCAGTCATGCGGTAGCCAGCCAGCTCTATCTTTCGCTGTTAAAATACGATGCCAACCTGGACCTGACCGGTCAGCTTGCCGAAGCCTGGCAGGTGGCCGAAGACAATCTGACGATTACCTTCCATCTGCGACCGGGGCTGCACTGGAGCGATGGCCGGCCTTTTACGGCGGCTGACTGCGTTTTCACGCTGCGGCTGATTCAGGATGATCATACCCAGAGCGCTTATAAATCCGATTATGCCAAGGTGGTCGGCGTGGAAGCGCCGGATGCACGTACGTTCATCGTACACTATGCCGAACCGTTTTCACCGGCACTGGCTTCCTGGGCATCGCTGGCGATTCTGCCGAAACATGTGTTTGAACATGAAGATATTATGCATACCTCCCTTTCCCGCCAGCCGAAGGCCACGATTGGTCCGTACATGCTGGCTGAGTGGCAGCCGCAGCAGATGCTGCGCATGCGCGCCAATCCGGATTATTTTGACGGCCCGGTCTGGATCACGGAGCGCATGACACGCATCATCCCTGATACCGCCACGCAGTTTCTGGAACTTTCTGCCGGCAGACTGGATTCGATGACCTTGTCTCCCTTGCAGTATACGCGACTGTTTGAACGTAAACCCGTCCTCAAACGCGAGTATGCGCGCTACAAATATCTCGATTTTGTCTACACTTATCTGGGATTCAATCTGAAACGCCCGATGTTTGCCGATGCCCGTGTGCGCGAAGCGATTGCTTATGGCATTGACCGGCAGGAAATTGTCGATGGTGTGTTGCTGGGACTGGGCGAACGCATTGCCACGCCCTATAAGCCCGGCACATTCTGGGTAAACAAGGGCCTCAGGCCCCGTCCGTATGATGTTGAAAAGGCAAGACAATTGCTTGCCGATGCAGGCTGGGAGGATCATGACGGTGATGGTGTTCTCGACAAGAACGGCCAGCCCTTTCGCTTTACCGTGCTCACCAATAACGGCAATAAACAACGAGCTGATGCGGCCACGATCATGCAGCAACGGCTGAAACGCATCGGTATCGATATCAGGGTGCGGCTGGTTGAATGGTCGGCCTTTATCGAAAACTTCATCAACAAGCGCAACTTTGATGCGGTGATCCTCGGCTGGTCATTATCCCCTGACCCGGATCAGTTCTCCATCTGGCATTCCTCACAGACCGGAGAGCGTCAGTTTAATTTTCTTTCCTATCGCAATGCCGTTGTCGACCAGGCACTGGAGCAGGCGCGCCGCACCTTCGATCGTCAGGCGCGCAAGAAGCTGTACGATCGGATGCAAAAGGAAATCTACAAGGATGTGCCGATGGTATTCCTGTATGCGCCCTACTCGCTCCCTGTGATACACAAACGCATCCATGGAATCAGGCCGGCGCCGGCCGGCATCGGTTACAACAGTGAACACTGGTATGTGCCCAGGGAATTGCAGAAATACCAGGTCACGGCGATTCAGCCTTGATGGGAGGTGGCTGAGATGCATCCTGCTCAGGGAGAGATAAACAGAGCATGGCGCGGCTGCTGATCATTATTGGCATCGTGCTGCTGCTCGCGGGCCTTGCCTGGCCGTGGCTGTCGCGGCTTCCCCTGTTCCATCTGCCGGGTGACATCGTCATCGAGCGCGAGAACTTCCGCTTCTATTTTCCCATTACCACATCCATTATTATCAGCCTGATCCTGTCCGTCATCTTCTGGTTCATACAGCGCTAGAGGCAGCGGCTGCGCTTTTCCCGAACGCCTTAACGGTTCTTGTACAAAAACACGGGCAAGCCGCAGAAAAATAATGCCACAACAACACTGGAGGATGGCGGAAGATCCAGATATTCCGCACTGAAGATGCCCGCCACAGATGCGATCAGGGCCAAGGCAATGGCCTGCCACAACGATCCGTTATTGTTGCCCTGCCATATCGACAAGGCGGGCAACAGCAGCATGCCAAATACCAGCACGATGCCCACAATGTGGATGGCCGGCACGACGGCCACGGCAAGTGCGAGATAGAACAATATGCGTCGCATATAGCTGTCATCGCGGGCAAAGCGAAACAGCGCCACGGCCATGGCAGAAGCACCTGATAACAACAGCAAATCCTGCCTGTCGGCCCCAAGCAGACTGCCGAACATCAGATCGCTCATATGCCCTTCCGCATGCGGCAAATGCGACAGAATGACCATACCTGCCGCGGCGGCAACGGCATACATTGCTCCCATCACGGCCTCTTTGGGCAGACGGGAGGTGTGCGGGATTGCCGCAAACAGAAAAATGGCGATAAGCGTGACAATAGCGGCCCATAACAGGCCGGAACTGTCCGTTGCCAGCCCCAGGGCATAACCTGTTGCCGCAATCTGTGCCAGTGCCAGATCAACAAACACCACCCGCCGCTGTAATACGCGCTGGCCGAGATACGGCATGATCACAGCCATGATCAGGCATGCCAGCAGGCTGTTCAGCAGGAACATTATCGCCCTCCCTTACCAGCCAGGACATCAAACAAGCCCAGATAGGCGCCAAAGCCATCACCGGCAATGACATCGGGGCGAATCAGGCATGGCACCTGCCCCAGTTCACACACGCGGCGCACCGTCCTGCCGTCATGATAGGGCTCCAGCCATACGGCCACGGCTTCGCCCCGTTGCAAACGCTTAACCAGCGCATCGAGGTGTGCAGTGGAAGGCTCGATGCCCGGTTTGGGTTCGACAAAGTCGATAATCCGGAGGGCAAAGCGACGGGCCAGGTAGAGATAGGAATCGTGATAACTGACCAGGGGGCCGAGCGCGGCAAAACGTTGTCGCCAGTCTGCCATGCGCGTCTGCACCTGCGCCGCAAAGGCTTCGGCATTCTGCTCAAATACAGGTGCATGTGCGCTGTCGAGTTCACCCATGCGCGCGGCAAGCTGATAGGCCAGACGTACGCCGTTAAGCGGGTCCAGCCACCAGTGCGGATTGCCATCCGGATGAATATCGCCCAAGGCACGGCTGATCTTTCCCCCGGGTTTTCCCAGCACCTCTGCAAGCACCTGCCCGCCATCCACATATCCTTTCGCCCCGGGACGTATCAATGGATTGCGCGATGCCTCAATCAGCGGCGGTAACCAGCCGATTTCCAGCGATAATCCGGCGGCAACCAGAAGATCGGCGCGGGCCAGATGGCGCGCCAGCGTCGGTTTCGGCGGCACAAAATGAGGGTCCTGATCGGGATGCGCCAGGATATGCACCTCGGCATAGCTGCCCCCTACGCCATGGGCAATCTGTCCCAGTGCAGGCAGTGTGGCGACAATATGTAACTGAGCCCATGCCGGTGTCACCAGTCCGACAACCATGATCAGGCTGAAAATATATTTCAACATACCCTCCTCCCCTCCTAATAACGATGTGCGCCGTGTGGCCCGATGGCCGCCACCCAGCGGAATAACAGTTCATCGGCATGTTGCCCGGCCTGCAGGCCGAGCCAGCCGGCCATTTGCGGCAAGGCGTGTGCCGTATGCTTGTACTGCAGCGTGATATGCTGGAATTCGCTGAGCTTCCAGCCGATGCCCGCACTGTAGGCCTGCTCGGCAGGCAGGTTGCTGATGTGACTGTAATCAAAGCGTCCGAAACCACGCCATTGCCGGTCAAGATCATATTCCGCCAGCACATAGGCGCCGTCAGTACGGGTTTTGGGCAGCAGACTGCGACTGGCCAGGGCGCGATTCCACTCCCCTTCAACCGACCAGCCACTGCGATCAAAGTTCGTGCGCTTGATAACGGTATGCGCACCGGCAATATGCGTTCGCCCGCTGCCGTTGCCACCGTTGATATACGTTGCGCCCACTTCCAGCGTCGTCAGATCATCGAGATCCCACAGCCCGGTCCACTGCCCCATCACTGTCGTATGACTGTTACCTGTCGGATCGAACGCGACATCATTGCCATTCTGAAACACACCCAGCAGAAATTGTTGCGACGAATCACCGATATACAAGGGGCGATCCAGCAGCAGTCCGTCCCCGATGAATTTCTCCGCGCCGAACAGATTGATCAGGCCATTGGGGGTATCGGCATAGACCAATGCATGCGGGTGTGTGCCGTTCGCCCGTCCCAACGGAATGAACTTTCGCCCGGCACGAAGATTGAAACCCTCGGGTAAACGTGCCGTCAGATAGCCTTCTTCAACGGCCATGCCGCCATTGGCCGCCGTAACGGTAATATCCAGCCGCGCATGGGCATCCACCTCCGCCCCGAAAACGAATTCGGCCTCCGATAATGGCAGGAAGCTGTTACGTCGCAATTTCGAGCCTGCCGGCGTCAGGCCGCCGCGAACGGCATCGCCGGTGAGTGTGGCGATAACGGAAACGGATGGATTGCCGGTGTTTTCAGCCATCTGCGATGGTGCGGCAGGTATGGCTGACGGAGGCGCGGCAACAGCCTGCTGCTTCCGCGCCGCTTCTTCCTGCTGTAGCTGCCTTTGTTCCAGTGCCTCAATTTTTTGCATAAGCATTTGTACCTGCGCCTTAAGGGCACGGATTTCCTCTGTCTGATCGGCATATGCCTGTGGCATACCGACAAACAGCCATGCCCACAGGCATGCCAGTAAACGTAGGTTGATCATTATTTCCTCCCGCACAAACGGCCGCAACGACACAGTTCGTACGTTTTCTCAGTCTTTAGTTCAGAGGTGAATCAAAGTACGGGAGGCGCGCGTATGGGACAGGCCTGCACCATCTGAAACGGCAGTTCCCGGGAGACTCCCGATGCCGTTGTATCCGCTGCCAGCTCAACCGTGGCAGGATGATCGGATTGCGGAGCAAACCCATGAACGACGGCATTTTCCAGCGCACACAACGAACAGCTTGTCAGTGTGTGCCAGCCTGCATCATGCTGATGCAGGTCAACGGTCACCCACATGGCGACAAGCATGGCCAGTGCAGCCAGAAACCAGCGGATGCGTTGCCGTAAATTCATGCCTGTATCCTCATCCGGCATCGGTACAGGTCAAGCGGCACAGGTCAGATTACGTGTTACTGACAGGCATCACGGCTGGCACTTGGTCTGGAGCCGGCGCTTGATTAGTCTGTCGTCAATGAAATCCTATTTACTGAAAAGAATGCTCGGCATGGTGCCGCTGCTGCTTGGCATTACGATTATTTCGTTCGGCATGATGCATCTGGCGCCGGGCGAACCCAGCGTTGTCGGTCAGCAGTTTAACCCCAAGGTTTCGGCGGAAGATATCGAGCGTCTGCGCAGTTATTACGGCCTGGACAAGCCGTTGTACGAGCAATACTGGAACTGGCTGAAACGCCTTGCTGTCTTCGACTTCGGCCAGTCATTTTCGGCTGACGGTCGCGATGTACTGGATAAAATCAGCGAACGCATTCCGGTGACGCTATGGATCAATGTTTTGGCGATGCTGCTCATTCTGGTGATTGCCATCCCTATCGGCGTAGCCAGTGCCGTGCATCGGGATTCATGGTTTGATCGTATGACCACAGTTTTTGTATTCATTGGCTTTGCCATCCCCTCCTTTTGGCTGGGCCTGTTGCTGATGATCAGCCTGGGTGTGGAGCATAGCTGGCTGCCTGTTTCCGGCCTGCACGATTATAACTGGCAGCACATGAGCTGGTTCGAGCAACAGCTTGATTTACTCAGACATCTGCTGATGCCGGTGTTTGTTTCCGCCATCGGCGGTCTGGCCGGCATGAGCCGCTTCATGCGCAGCGGCATG
>WFNX01000127.1 GCA_015488375.1 Mariprofundaceae bacterium
CTGGATGCCGATTCACTGCATGCCGATGAGCTGGCATTTGCGCAGCAGCACCTGCGCATTCTCTCCGGCTTATACGGCGTACTCAGGCCGCTGGATCTGATTCAGCCCTACCGGCTGGAAATGGGCACACGCCTGAGCAATCCGCGCGGCCGCAATCTGTACGAATTCTGGGGAGATATCATCACCGGGACATTGCAACATGCCGATGATGCATCACCCCCACTCCTGATCAACCTGGCCAGCACGGAGTATTTCAAGGCGATCAAGCGCACCGCATGGCAGGGCGACATCATCACGCCTGTTTTCAAGGAAGCCAAAGCCGGCGGCTATAAGGTCATCGGTCTTTTTGCCAAGCGCGCTCGCGGCATGATGGCCCGCTTTATTATTCGCAACCGTATTCAGGACATCGAACAAATCAAAACCTTCCGGGATGGCGGCTATCGTTTCTGTGAAGACATGTCATCGACGGACGAATGGGTCTTTATCCGCTGAATGAGCCCCGCCGCAGAAAGGGCGGGGCAAAACGCTTCAGCTTATAGCGCCTGCAGACGGGCGATATTCTGCTGCATTTCCCGATACCGCTGCTGCAAGCCGGCCAGTTCCTTGCGCACGCCGGCCACAACAGCTTCCGGCGCATTGGCACAAAATTTCGGATTCCCCAGCTTCTGCTCCAGCTTGTCGATATCGCGCTGCAGGCGAGCCATGTTTTTCTCCAGCCTTGCCACTTCCCCGGCCACATCCACCAACCCTTTCAATGGCAGGTAAACCTTGCAGTCTGACAGCGGTGCCACCGCCGCACCTGCCACCTCGGCATCCGCCTCCAGCCATTCTGTCGATGCCAGACGCGCCAGATTCTGCAGCAGCAACTGTTGTCCCTGCAAAGCCTGCCGAACATCATCGGCACAGGCGATCATGGCCTGTACCCGCTTGCCCGGCGGCACATTCATTTCACCCCGAATGGAACGAATGGCCGAGACAATTTCAATCATCCGACGCATACGCTGCATGGCAGCATCATCCCGGCCGCTCACGCCCGCATAGGCGGGAGCGGTAACCAGCCGTGCATCCTGCCCGTGCAGTTCCTGCCACAGCGTTTCGGTAATAAACGGACAAATCGGGTGCAGCAGGCGCAACCAGCCATCCATGGCCGTCAGCATGACAATGCGTGTTTCCTGTTTTGCTGCTTCATCATCGCCATACAGGGCCACCTTGGCTGCTTCCACATACCAGTCGCAATAAGTGCCCCAGATAAAATTATACAATGCCGCTGCCGCTTCATTGAAGCGATATTCCTGCAATGCGGTCTCCACTTCAGCAGCCGTCGCATCCAGTTCGGCAAGAATCCAGCGATTCACATCCATGTCCGGCTCGACAGTGGCATCCGGCTGTGCATCACCACGATTCATAAACACGAAACGCGCCGCATTCCAGATCTTGTTCATGAAATTGCGGTTGGCCTCGATGCGGCTTTCATCCAGTTTGACATCGCGACCCGGTGTAGCCATGTGCGTCAGCGTAAAACGCAGGGCATCCGCGCCATAGCTGTCAATCATGGCCAGAGGATCAATCACATTGCCCTTGGACTTGGACATTTTCTGCCCCTGCGCATCGCGAATCAGGGCATGGATATAGATATCGCGGAACGGCACCTGACCGGTGAACTTCAGGCCCATCATAATCATGCGGGCCACCCAGAAGAAAATAATATCGAAACCGGTAACCAACACATTCGTCGGGTAAAAGCGCTCCAGTTCAGGCGTCTGCTCCGGCCACCCCAACGTCGAGAATGGCCACAAGCCGGATGAAAACCAGGTATCCAGTACATCCTCATCCTGGCGGATATGCGTACTGCCACAGCCTTCGCAGCGCTCGGGCTCCTGTCGCGTAACGGTAATATGCGCACAATCGTCGCAATACCAGGCCGGAATGCGATGCCCCCACCACAACTGGCGGGAAATACACCAATCCTGAATATTATGCATCCATTCGAAATAGGTTTTTTCCCAGAACTTCGGCACAAAACGGATGTCGCCATTCTCCACGGCGCGGATTGCCGGCTCGGCCAGCGGAGCGATTTTGACATACCACTGATCAGTCAGATAAGGCTCAATCACGGCATGAGAGCGATCACCACGACCGACCTTGTGCATATGCTCCTCAACTTTTTCCAGCAATCCCTCGGCATCCAGATCAGCGACAATTACCTCGCGCACCTCATAGCGATCCATGCCGCGATATTTCTCGGGAATAAAGGGCTCATCCACCAGATGCGCACGCGATGTAAAAATATTCCGCTGCTCAAGGCCATGACGCTGGCCGACCTCATAGTCATTGAAATCGTGTGCCGGCGTAATCTTCACACAGCCGGTCCCGAATTCCGGATCCACATAGTCATCGGCAATAACCGGAATCGTGCGCCCGGTTAACGGCAGAATCAGTTCGCGACCGATCAGATCACGGTAACGTTCATCATCCGGATGCACGGCCACGGCCGCATCCCCGAGCATCGTTTCCGGCCGGGTTGTCGCCACAATCACCGACTGCGACGGGTCATCGGCATAAGGATAACGGATATGCCAGAAATGCCCGGCCTCTTCCTCATGCTGTACTTCCAGGTCGGAAACCGCTGTTTCCAGCACCGGATCCCAGTTCACCAGCCGTTTACCGCGATAGATCAGGCCTTCCTCATACAGGCGCACAAAGACTTCACGTACGGCCTGTGACAAACCTTCATCGAGCGTAAAGCGCTCCCGGCTCCAGTCGCATGAGGCCCCCAGTCGCTTGAGTTGCTTAACGATCGTTCCGCCGGATTCCTCTTTCCACTCCCACACACGATCCAGAAAACGTTCGCGCCCCAGTTCGCGACGATTCCTGCCTTCCTTATCCAGCAAGCGTTCAACGACCATCTGCGTGGCAATGCCGGCATGATCGGTACCCGGCTGCCATAATGTGGACTTGCCCTTCATGCGCTGCCAGCGAATCAGGATGTCCTGAATGGTGAATGTAAAGGCATGCCCCATATGCAGGCTGCCGGTCACATTGGGAGGCGGAATTACAATACAATAGGCATCGTCCGCGCCTTCAACCGGCTGAAATGCATCCGATGCCAGCCATTGCTCATTAATGGCCGGTTCAACGGACTTGGGATCATAGACTTTGGCTAGCTCGTGCTGGCTCATGCTTTCCTCGATGGTACAGATATGTAAGGTGGCCCATCCTACGTCTCGCCCTACGCCGGGCAACCATGAACTCGGGCATATCAGCCGAAACAGAAAACTCCCGCTTTTGTGTCAGACAGAGATTTTCACTTCCGGTTGACTTCTCTCTGCCATTCATCTGCCGGAAAATCGTCCACGGCAATGGCCTTCAGCATGGCCTCCCTGGCGGCGAGCAACAAGCGCTGCTGGGATTCTTCCAGCACGCCATCGGCCACCAGCCGGGCAAGCCAGGCGTCATAGCTTTCCGGGCCCTGCCAGCGCTCGCCTTTCTCGCGCAGCATCATTTCAACAGGTTCCGCCTGCACTACCAGATCACGTGCGATGCGCAAGCGTCCGATAATGTCATTTTCTCCCTCTCCCGGATATATCCCGTTCACAAGCCGGTCATGTGTCGGTGAATCCTCCAGCAGAATCTCCGCCACCTTCCGCGTCAAACAATCCGATGGTGGCCGCATCCACCGCCCCCAGGGCAAGACCCAGAGCCGCATCAGCCATGCCACCGGACGGACAGGGAAATTATGAAGAATGCCATCCATCGCCTGCTGCACCTGATACAGACAATAATTACAGGACCACCGGACAAGCGGCCAGTCAGCTTCCACCTGGCCTTCGTCTTCATAACGTTTGAGAACTGCCGAACACATATAGAGATGTGCCAGCACATCGGCAAAACGGCCGGATAAAAACTCCTTGCGCTTTAATGCGCCGCCCAGCACCAGCAATGTCATATCAGCCATGGCGCCAAGTCCGGCGCTGCAGCGGGCTATCTGGCGATAATATCGTGCAGCCCTGCCACTGACAGGCGCCGGTGCCAGCCAGCCAAGGCTGATGCTATATGCGAAACTGCGCCCGATGTTCGCCAGCGTATAGGCCAGATGCTGCATCAGCAATTCATCAAAGACCGGCAGCCCTTCGGCTTCAGGCAATGCCACGGCCTCCATTTCCGAAAGCAAATAAGGATGGCAGCGCACGGATCCCTGCCCGAAAATCATAAAACTGCGCGTCAGAATATTGGCGCCTTCCACCGTGATGGCCACCGGAATCGACTGGTAGGTTCGGCCAAGATAATTGGCAGGCCCCATGCAGACGCCGCGACCACCATGTACATCCATCGCATCATTAATCACCTGGCGCATGCCTTCGGTCAGATAACGCTTGGCCATGGCAGTCACAATGGCCGGTCGTTCTCCCGCATCAAGCGCACTGGTCGTAAGTCGCGCTGTTGCATCCATAAGATAGGTCATACCACCGATACGCGCCAATGCTTCCTGGACGCCCTCAAAACGGCCAATCGGTGTATGAAACTGCTTGCGCACACGCGTATAGAGACCGCAACTTTCCGCAGCCAGCTTGCCTGACGCCACACTCAGGGAGGGCAGGGAAATACCTCGCCCGACTGACAGACGCTCAATCAGCATGCGCCAGCCCTGGCCGATCATTTTCTGCCCTCCGATCACCCAGTCCAGTGGAATAAAGACATCATGCCCCTCGTTGGGCCCGTTCATAAAGGCAATATTCAGCGGATCGTGCCGGCGACCAATGACAACGCCGGGTGTATTGACCGGAATCAATGCACAGGTAATCCCCAGCGCGTCCTGTTCGCCCAGCAAATGATCGGGGTCATACACCTTGAAAGCGAGCCCCAGCACCGTGGCTACCGGCCCCAGGGTGATATAGCGTTTGCTCCAGTTCAGACGTAATCCCAGTGTCGGTTTACCGTCAAATTCCTGCTCACAAACGATACCGTAATCCGTCATTCCCCCGGCATCGGAGCCGGCCTCCGGTGTAGTGAGTGCGAAACAGGGAATTTCCTCCCCGCGGGCCAGGCGGGGCAGATAATAATCCTTTTGTGCCTCGGTCCCGTAGGCCAGCAGCAATTCGGCCGGCCCCAGAGAATTCGGCACCATCACCGTAACAGCCGCCGCGCTACTGCGACTGGCAATCTTCTGCAGCACACGCGAATGGGCATAGGCGGAAAATGCCAGTCCGCCATAGGATTCGGGAATAATCATGCCGAAAAAGCGATGTTCCTTAAGAAATTTCCAGACCGGCTCGGGCAGGTCACGTAACCGATGATGAATTTCCCAGTCATTGAGCATCCCGCACAACTGCTCGACCGGCCCGTCGATAAAAGCCTGCTCTTTTTTCGTTAACGATGGCTCAGCCACGCAACGCAGTTTCTGCCAGTCCGGTTCGCCGCGCATCAATTCTGCTTCCCACCAGATACTGCCTGCCTCCAGCGCTGTGCGCTCTGTTTCGGAAATTGGGGGAATCGCCTGCCGTATATAACGAAACAGTGGCCGACTGATCAAGCGTATGCGCCACGCATACATATGAAACACGGCAACTCCGGCAACATCCAGCAACAACAGCAATACACCGGGCCATACCGGCATGCCCGCGGAGATCAGAATCAGAATCGCGACGGCCAGCACCCCGCCCCAGGCAAACAACGACAGATGTACCCGCGCCAGCAACATGGCCAGCGCGGGCAACAGAAGCATCAGTATGATCCAGAACATCGCTTACCTCCAGAGCCTGCATCATCAGTGACCG
>WFNX01000128.1 GCA_015488375.1 Mariprofundaceae bacterium
TCTATGAGTTGCGTATCCGGGGGCTGGATATGCATGTGTACGATTCCCGCCGGATTGATGTGTGGCGTGATATCCTGCCGGATGTCGGCGTGTTTCGTATTCATCGCTGGCAGGTGGATGGCGATATGGTACTTGATCGGTCAGGCCGCTCCCTGCATCTGCGTTCGCTGCATGCGTCGGCGGATGAACATGCGGATGAAACCCACTGGCAGTTATCGGCGCAACTGGCCGGAGGCAGCATCCAGGCCTCCGGTATGGCGCTGCCCGCTCAGGGAACGATGGAGGGTCAACTGCGCTGGGATGATGTGCATGCCGATGCCTTGCCGGCCTGGCTGGGCGAGGTTGCCGATGGCATTCGCTTTGCCGGCAATTTGTCCTGGCAGGGTTCTGCGCAGGACGTGGTCTTTAACGGGCATGCGCAGCTTATGTCCGGTCAGCGATATGCTTCGGATCTGCAATGGCGGGGTGCATTGCACGATCAGCAATGGCAGATGACGCTGGATGCCGAGGCCTGGCCGCTGGCCAGTCTGCGCGGTCTGGCGCCAGCGGTTGCGGGCTATGCATGGCGCAGCGGGCGATTCGACGGCGCGGTTGCACTCAGCGGCAATCTGGCTTCCGGCCACTGGACGGCAACCGGCAGACAGGCGCGCATTGTTGATCTGTCCCTGTTTGATGACGGCGATGACGAGGCCGCCTGGCATGCCGGTGACCTCAGTTGTGAACAATGGCGTATCGACAGCGCGCGCCATGCGATTCGTATCGGACGCATACAGGCTCTGAATGTCGAGGGCAGTCTGCGGCCTGCGGATATGCTCGGGGCCGGCCAGCCGTTGCGTTGGCGCTGGTTTGTGGACGAGATGCAGTTGCGCCATTTGCAATTGCATCTTGGCATGGCTGAAGACGAGATGCGTGTGTCGGCATTGCAGGGGCGGCTGAAGCTGCAGGATAATCGTTTCGAGATGACGCTGGCGACGGAAAAGACGGCGGCTGAAAACGGCGCGGCATGGCGTTTGCAGGGGCATGGCCTGTTGCAGCAGGGCGGTCTGGCCGAAGCCCGTCTGCAGATCGATGGCCGAAACGTCGAACTGGTGAGCCTGCGTCCCGTACTGGGCCTGACGACGGAGGATGCCGCCATGGCGCCGGTATCCCTGGACGGTCGTGCGGATTTTGGCTGGGTTGTTGATGTCGGGCCGGGAAAATGGGCGATGCAGGGCAGGTTCGATGCGCAGTCACTGGCGCTTTCGCATGCCGGGGATCACTGGAATGTCGATGCCCTGTCGCTGGCCTTTTCGCTGGACGGGGATGGACACAGGGAGCTGCGCGATATTCGCGGGCGGCAATGGCAATATACGGCATCACTGACGCCGATGGGCCGGCAGCCACCGCAGCAGGAGACTCAGCTGCGGGATGCATGGTGGAAGCGTCTGCTGCGCGAGCATGGCTGGAGCATCACCTCGCTGCGCCTGCAGCAGGGGCGGATTGCCGTCGGTCAGGATGATGATGTATGGCTGAGAAATATCAGCCTGGAACTGCATGATGTGGCCGAAGGCCATTGGTCGGGCATGCGGCTGCAGGGTGACTGGGATGGCGGTGATCTTCGCTGCGATGGTCAATGGAAGGTGCTGGACCCGGGCATCCAGTGGCTCGGGCATGTGCGTGTCAGTCATGCCCTGCCCTTTTTTCTGCGCCGCTGGCTGATGCTTTCGGGGTTGCCGACATTCCAGCGCGGGCGCTGGTCAGCGGCAGTGGATATACAGCAGGCAGACGATGGCAGGGGATATGCGGGGCAGTTGCGTTTCCGTTTGCAGCATCCGTTGCTGATGCCATCGGCCGAGACGGAAGCGGACCCGCTGCTGGCGCGTATCGGTTATGCGGCACCGCAGGTGATCATGCGGCTGGCCGAACGGGAGGTCACGATGGATCTGCAGGGTGACTGGCAAACACAGCCTTTGTCATGGAGCGGGTTCGGCGACATGCTGTTGCGGCGCCTGCAGGCCCTGATGCATGAGCCGGTCAGGCAGGAATCGACGGCGGCAAGCTATGAGTATCATACCCCGGAAGCGCAGATTCGCCTGCATGAACAGGCGGGCCTGACGCCGAATGAGCGGTTGCGGCTGCGCAAACTGTTGCGGCGGGTGCGCGCCAACAAGGGCTGGTTGCTGGAATTGCATCCGGATATTGCCACGCAGAGCCTGAATGCACACAGCATTGCCCGCATTCGTTTTACCCAGCGGCTGGTGGAGGATTATGCCGTTCGTCTGGGGCTGCCGGCGATACGGATTTATCCGCGCTGGCCGGCGGGTCGGGCGGATGGCCCCGAAGTTGGCGGGATTCGCGTGATCGCCGTCAGTGTGCACTAGCCGGGATCCGTGCCTGATGCGGGCCCGGGTCAGATTGGGTCTTGTTCGCAGCGGCTGCCGGCATAGCCTGTCGGCTTTTCGCAGGAGTGTTTCATGAAAGTTCGTACACGCTTTGCGCCTTCGCCAACAGGGATGCTGCATATCGGAGGTGCGCGCACAGCATTGTTTTCATGGTTGTATGCCCGTCATCATGGCGGTGAGTTTGTGTTGCGCATTGAGGATACCGATCGCGAACGTTCAACCGAAGAGGCGACGCAGGTTATTCTTGATGGTCTGAGCTGGCTGGGTCTGGACTGGGATGAGCCGCCGGTATTTCAGCATGCGCGGCAGGCGGAGCATATTCTGGCCGTTGAACAGTTGCTGGAAGAGGGGCACGCCTATCGTTGCTATTGTACGCGCGAGGAACTGGATGCGATGCGGGACGAGCAGCGCGCGCGCGGTGAAAAGCCCAAATATGACGGCCGCTGCCGCCATCGTTCGGATCGTCCTGCCGACATGCCCTATGTGGTGCGCTTCCGTTCGCCGGATATCGGTCAGACGGTGGTGCGTGACAAGGTGCTTGGTGATGTTGTGTTCGATAACGCCGAGCTTGATGATCTGATCCTGCTGCGTTCGGATGGTACGCCGACCTATAATCTGGCCGTGGTGGCGGATGATGCGGCCATGGGCATTACCCATGTGGTGCGTGGTTCCGATCATCTGAATAACACCCCGCGCCAGATTCAGTTGTATGAGGCGCTGGGCTTGCCGGTGCCGAGCTTTGCGCATATCCCGCTGATTCACGGGCCGGACGGCGCCAAGATGTCCAAGCGTCATGGCGCGGTGGCGGTGACCGAATATCGCGACAAGGGCTATCTGGCAGATGCGCTGGTGAATTATCTGGCCCGTCTGGGCTGGTCGCATGGCGATGAGGAAGTGTTCTCGCGCGAACAGCTGATTGAGCTGTTTGATCTGGCGCAGGTGGGCAAAACGGCCGCGCGTTTCGATCAGCAAAAGCTGGACTGGCTCAATGCCGTCTATCTGCGTCAGGCCGCACCGGCATCCCTGCAGGAAGATGTCCGGCGTTTCCTTGGCGTGCCGACAGATGGCGGCCCGGAGCTGTCGCAGGTCATTGCGGTATTGCAGGAGCGTTCCAAATCGCTGGTGGAGCTGGCTGACGGTGCGCGTTTCTTTTATCAGGCACCGACGCATTACGATGAAAAGGCTGTCAGGAAGCATTTCCGTGATACGACATGGCCGCTGCTGGCATCCTTCATTGAACGGCTGGAGGCAATGGGCGCATCTTTCAGCGGCGAGGCGGCCCATGCGGCGATTCGCGAGATTTGCGAGGCGGCCGGTGTCGGGATGGGCAAACTGGCGCAACCGGTGCGCATCCTGTTGTCCGGCGGGCCGGTATCGCCGCCGATCGATCAGACGCTGGCCCTGCTGGGGCGCGAGGAAGCATTGCAGCGGATTCGCCGGGGAATTGAGCGTTTGCATACTGCCTGAGGCGGCTTGTGATGTCGGGAAAAGGCAGCCGTACTGTTTTTGCAGCTTGAGTTTGGTTCGTTGCTGGCTATGATGCGCCGCTGTTCATGACAGAAGCCGGTGTAGCTCAGTTGGTAGAGCAGCTGATTTGTAATCAGCTGGCCGGGGGTTCGAGTCCTCTCACCGGCTCCAGTTTGTGACCAAAGGGCAACAATATGTTGACAGCGTATGTCAATGGTGCACAATCGCGCGCCCTCCGGCTCTGTGGCCGGCGGGTGGACGAAGATGGAGAGGTTCCCGAGTGGCTAAAGGGGGCAGACTGTAAATCTGCTGGCTCAGCCTACGTTGGTTCGAATCCAGCCCTCTCCACCAGGTTGTAACTGAAGATGGCTCCCTGAGCATCTTCGGCTAAGCGGGTGTGGTACAATGGTAGCACCTCAGCCTTCCAAGCTGATGACGCGGGTTCGATTCCCGCCACCCGCTCCAATTGCCGCACTGGCGGTTGGTGTTTGGCCCAGGTAGCTCAGGGGTAGAGCACATCCTTGGTAAGGATGAGGTCGCGGGTTCAATTCCCGCCCTGGGCTCCAGGTTTGGTAGAAATGCCGAGATGATGAAACATTGATAGGAGAAGCGACATGTCGAAGGAAAAATTTGAGCGCACAAAGCCGCATGTCAACATTGGTACGATTGGTCACGTTGACCATGGCAAGACGACGTTGACGGCGGCGATCACGAAGGTTCTGTCGGAGCAGGGCGGAGCTGAGTTCA
>WFNX01000129.1 GCA_015488375.1 Mariprofundaceae bacterium
AGTACCGCGAACACTTCAAGGGCAAAAGCCTGAGTCGCAATGAAGCGATTGCGCTGATGGTTCAATATCCGAAAGTCATTGAACGCCCGATTGTCGTCAATGGCGACAAAGCGGCCATCGGCCGTCCTCCCGAATCCGTACTGGCGATCCTTTAACGGAAAACAACCCTGACCACAGGGGCAATAGCACCATCTGATTGGAAGGGAGGCAAAGTGATGATGACAAACAAATCGACAAGAATGGCTTTGCTGGAACAGATGGAAAATGCAGGCAAACAGGAAGCCAGCATTGAAAAGCTGGATAAGCTGTATGAGGCATCGTTAAAACTGGCAGAAGACGATGCACGATGGTATCAAAAAGGCAGCGCAGGTGGCGCATAGGCTCAAATGTAGTACGCATTTTAACCTATGCTTCTCTGGCCATCGGTCTTATTTTACCTTTGACAGCGAATCCTGACCTGGTGAATTACGGTTATCCTTTTCTTGTTGTTTCAGGGCTCTTCTTTTCACTGGACAGAACATTTCTTATTTCGCAAACGTGGGTGCGTTATATCCGCGCAGAGATGGAAATTCGATCGCTTATTCTTGATTTCAGATATTCCTGGTATGAAAAGCGTTGTGAATTACTGGCACATGATGAAAAAATCTTTGCCAGCACATAAAAATGTTCAAGGCATTTATTTGCAATATACAAAACGTTATCACCGATGAAGCGCGATCCTGGGAACTGGAGCTCAAAGACTCGCTTACAGCAATGGGCAAAAGGCTGGAGACTCTATCAACTGAAATCGAATCCAGAGAAAATGCGGCCAAAAGGGAACCAACTCATCACAAACCAGACTGAGTCTGGTTGCTTAGCTGGCTCCGTACAATTGTTTGCAACAAACATAGCTTCCCTGGCAAGTCTATAACTCAGCCGCCAAGCGCATGGGTTTCAGACTCGATCTGGTCCTTGATGTCCTGCAGCAGATCGTTGCGTCGCCGGGCCTGAACCTCCTGCGCGGGGATATACGGTAAAAAACGAAACGTGACCGTTCCCGGCCGTTTGATAAATCCCTTCCTCGGCCAGCAAACGCCCGCATTATGCGCCAGCGGCAAAATGCCGACCCCTGCTTTTTGCGCCAGCACAATGCCGCCCGGCTGATACTGTCCGGTCTTACCGACCGGGGAGCGTGTGCCTTCCGGGAAGATCACCACCCAGCGACCGGCATCCAGAAAAGCGCGTCCGAGTTCAATGACCTGGCGAATCGCTTCCCGGGGATTGCCGCGCCGGATGGCAATCGTGCCGATACTCCACAAGGCCCAGCCGAAAAGCGGGATATAAAGCAATTCCCGTTTCAGAATCCAGCTATACGGCGGCACCAGCAACGGCATCATCACCGTTTCCAGCGCAGACTGATGCTTGCCCATCACCACACATGGCCGATCGGGAAAATGTTCCCTTCCTTCCACACGTATATGGATATTGCAGCACACGCGCAGCAGCAGGCGAACCGTAGCGGACCATGCCCTGGCCCATATCCATGAGGCACGGAAGCCAAACGGCCGGCTGGCAACAACCAGCAGCGAAAACAATGGGGTCAATGCGAAAAAACACAGATTAAAAATGGCCGAACGCACGATCAGCATGATGCTTCTCCCAGAATCATGGCCACGGCGGCCGCAAGATCCGCCACCGAGCGGATGCCCGGTTGCAGGCTGTCGGCTTCCCGATGAATCACTGCGGCATCGCCATAACCGCTTTGCACCAGCATGGCAGGCACCCCGGCCGATGTGGCCGCGGCCACATCGCGCACGGAATCCCCGATCATCAGGGCCTGCTGCGGATGGGCGGACAGCCCCAGCTTCTGCAGGCATTCCAGCACCAGACCCGGGCGCGGCTTGCGACACATGCAGGCATCATCCGGGCCATGCGGACAGTAAGCCACATGCTCAATCCGGCCGCCGGCCGCCGTAATCGCGGACATCATTTTCTCATGAATCGCCGTAAACGTTGCCTCGTCCAGCATACCGCGCCCCAGCGCCGACTGGTTGCTGGCAATCGCAACGGCCATACCGGCACGGGACAGGCGCGCAATGGCCTCAAGACTGCCGGGAATCGGCCGCCATTGTTCCGGCGTCAGAATATAGTTCGGCGAATCGAAATTGATCACGCCATCCCGGTCGAGGATCACTGCTTTTAACTGTTTCATGGCAGAGAAACGTTAAGGCCAAGCGCTGCAAATGCAATGCACAAAAAAGGCGGCCCTTGCAGGACGCCTGATGAAAGTCATGTGCGCGAATTAACCGAAAATCGGGAAATGTGCGCTGGAAGCCATGAAAAACAGCATCGGAATCGACAGAATCGTATTCGTCCGGCTGGCGATCAGGGCTTTCTTGCCCGCCGCGGCTTTCTCATCCGCGGTTGCCTCGACCATGCCGATCACCTTTTGCTGGTTCGGCCAGATAATAAAGAACACATTGGCCCACATAATCAGACCAAACGTGGCGCCGATCATGATATCCACGCTGATGGCACCGGCCCCGCCGGCCTTCCACAGCCCGCCCAGCAGCATCAGACCGAAGATCACCGTCGCCAGCGCAGCCCAGCGAAACCAGAACAGGGCCCGGCGCACAATGCTGCCTTCCTTGAACAGATCCGCCTTGGTATCGGCCGAGACGTTGCCCAGTGCAGGCACCTGCACAAAGTTGAAATAGTACAGCAGACCGATCCAGGTAATGCCTGCCAGGAAGTGACCCCAGCGAGCTACCGCACCCGCAATCTGATCGCCATCAAGGCCGCCGCCGGTGACTGTCGCCACGGCAATCAGCACAAACGCCAACACAAAACCGGCGACGATGGCCATTTTGTGATTCGTAAAAATAATCATTATTCATCCTCCAAAGGCCTTGGCCTTTTCATTGTAACGAGTCGAATACTAAGAATAAATCCGGAAAATTACCGCCTAAAAGAATTATGGTCTTTCAATGCGCCCCCAAATGCCCGTGCCGGCACTTGCCAAACACCCCGATAACTGGGTGAATTACCCCATGTCAAACTGCGGGGAGTCAGGATGAATTCAGATGCCATGCTGCGCACAGGTGCCATCGGCAGCATCGTTTCGGCATTGTTCTGTTTCACGAACCTGCCGGATGAATTGCTGGCCTTTCTCGGCCTGCCGTCATTGCTGGCGTACAGCGACAATATCAGCGTGCTGGCCCTTGCCCTGTTCCTGTTGCTGCTGATGTATGGCGGGCTGAAAAAGCTGGAACGCGGCAACTTGCACTCCGATTAGGGCTTGCACTTTGACGGCGTATGGCTTACCACTCGCGCTGCACCAGTGATTTTCAGTTTCAGGAGAGGTCATGGACGAGCAACACAAACCGGCATGGCAAATGAACAGGCGGGATATCCTGTTTCTCGGCATCATTGCCGCAGTGATCCTGCTGCTGGTGCTGGGCACAACGGAGCGAACCACCCGCCCTGTCCCCGATGACGACGTGCATCTGCACAGCACCTCGCGCGCAGCATGCATGCAATGCCACGGCCCGCAGGGCGTTCGCCCGCAACCTGCGGGGCATACCCGTGCCGATCAGTGTTTCCAATGCCATCAACAGCCTGAAGGCTGGCAGGGGCTGTCGCGTTGAAACGCATCGGCATTACCTGCAAGCCACATGACCCGCGCGCCACATCACTGGCGCTGGAGTTATGCGACTGGCTGAAAGGCCGGCAATGCGAGGTTTGTCTGGATGAATCCCTTAGCGCGCATGCGCATCAGGACTGTCGCCCCGTCGAGCAGATGATCGCCGGCATCGAGCTGATG